>CBDUMN010000076.1:0-17296 GCA_965368335.1 uncultured Rhodospirillales bacterium | reverse complement strand
CCCAACGGACCAGGGAACCTTTGTCGTGGCGCGAACCCGCCAATCAGGAAACACCAGTGCTGCCAGGAGCGAAAGTCGCCCAGCATAACGGCGGCGTCGCCGTGGTCGTTCGTCCGCCACTCGGCAGTGTTGATGCACAACAGCTTTTCGCCTTCACCGCCCTGACCGAGGCTTTCGGCGTCAGCGACATCCGCTCAACCCGTGATCAGAACCTCGTCGTCATTGGTTTAACCGAAGCCAAGGCTTCCGTTTTCATCGAAGAAGTGCGCAAGCTGGGCCTGTCCGTCGACGAACAAGCCAACGGGACGAGCAATCTGGTCTCCTGCCCCGGCACCAGTTCCTGCCCCATCGGCATCACCAATTCCAACGCACTATCGAAGGAATTGGCCGCTGACCCGGAACTGGCCAAGCTCTCCGAAACCCGCATCCGCATTTCCGGCTGCCAGAATTCCTGCGGCCAGCACCATGTAGGCGATTTCGGTCTTCATGGACTTGGTAAAAAGATCGAAGGTCGGCATGTCCCTCACTATCAGCTTCATGTGGGTGGCCTCCCCCACGCCCAGGACGCCATCGGCCTCGGTCTGGCTTACATCCCGGCCCGCAAGGCCGGAGACGCCTTAAAGGCTCTAATCGGCGCTTATGAAAACGAGCGTCAGGATGGAGAAACGGTGCGTGGCTGGGTCGAGCGGCTCGGCAAGGATCACGTCTCCGCCCTGGTCGAACCCTTCGGCTCAGTGGAAAACCCGGAAGATGAATCCTGGTATGTGGACCTGGAGAAATCGGAACCCTTCACACCGCCGACCAGCACGGCGGGCGAATGCGCCGCCCCGGCCATCGTCGCCGAATATCTGGGCGATCTGGCGCGGGTCGGTTTGATCGATCTCCATCGGGCCGTCGCCGTGGGCGATACGAAAGAAGCGCTGCGCGCAGGCAAGGCCGGATTGCTGGCCGGCGGCAAGCGGCTGCTAGCCGTCAGTGGCGGCGTCAAGGCGGGCAAGCCCGAGGCGATGCTGGAAGAGCTCCGTCAGCGGTTCGCCGCCAATAAAAGCTTGATCGACCTGCTCGACAAGACGCTGGCCGCCGAACAAACCGCCCGCACCAACGCCGAAGAAATTACCGCGTTCGGCGAAGTGCTGGAGACTTGGATCAATCGGGCCGAACAGGTAACCGAAGCAAAAATTCAACCCCTGGAAGCCTTAGGTATTCCGGCATGACCCAACAAGCCGCCCCCCTTCCCAGCGATGATGCGCCATCGCCGACCGAAAGGCTGGCGGAGCTGCGTGACCGCTTCGGACACTTGGACGGGGAAGAGTTGATCCATGCCATGGCGACGGAAGTCTTCATCGGCAAGATTGCGATCAATTCTTCTTTCGGCGCCGAAGCCGCCGCGCTGCTCCATCTGGCGGCCAGGGTCGATCCGTCCCTGCCGGTGTTGTTCATCGATACCTGCAGGCATTTTCCGGAAACCCTGAGCTATCGGGATCAGATCGCTGAGCGGTTCGGGCTGACCAATATCAAAGTCATCGGCCCCTCGGAAGACGCTGTCAAACGGCTCGACCACGACGGTACGCTGGCCTACCGCGACCCGGACGCCTGCTGCGCTTTTCGCAAGGTCGAGCCCCTGGCTAAGGCGCTAAAGGACTACGAGGCCGTTATTGGAGGACGCAAACGCTACCACGGTGGCGGACGCGAAGAATTGCCGACCATCGAGTTCGACGGAACCCACTTCAAAATCAATCCTCTGGTCCGCTGGACGAAAGAGGACATTGAGAGCACGTTTACCGACTACAACATCCCCCAACACCCCATGGTCGAAGACGGCTTTCTATCCATCGGCTGCATGCCCTGTACGGAACGCACCGCCCCCGGAGAAGACATTCGCTCGGGCCGTTGGGCCGGGCAGGAAAAAACCGAATGCGGTATCCACCGCGCACCCTGGATGGGTGAAAACATCTAACGGAACGAATAGAGAAATGACTTACAAATCTTTGGATCATCTGGACGCCCTGGAGGCCCAGAGCGTCTACATCCTGCGCGAAGCCTTCAACAAGGTCGAAAACCTCGCCATGCTCTGGTCGCTGGGCAAGGATTCCAACGCTATGCTCTGGTTGGCGCGCAAGGCTTTCTTCGGCCATGTGCCGTTTCCGCTGGTCCATGTGGACACCACCTTCAAAATCCCCGAGATGATCGAGTTCCGCGACAGCCTCGCCAAAGACTGGAACCTCAACCTGGTGGTCGGCTCCAACGAAAAAGCCTTGAGCGAAGGGATGAACCCGGAAAAAGGCCGGGTGGACTGCTGCACCGCCTTAAAGACGCAGGGCCTCAAGCAACTGGTAGCCGAACATGGGTTTACCGGTCTGATTGCCGGCATCCGCCGCGACGAGGAAGGAACCCGGGCCAAGGAACGGGTTTTCAGCCCGCGCGGAGAAAACGCCGCTTGGGACTTCCGCGATCAGCCGCCCGAATTCTGGGAGCAGTTCAACACCGACGTACCGCCGGGAACCTCCTTGCGCATTCACCCGTTGCTTCATTGGACAGAGATCGACATCTGGCGCTACATCCGCCGGGAAGGCATTCCTCTGCCATCGCTCTATTTCGCCAAAGACGGCATTCGCTACCGCTCGCTCGGCTGCGCTCCCTGCACCGGCTCCATCGCCAGCACGGCGACAACGCTCGACGAAATTATTGAAGAACTCGAAGCCACCCGCGTTCCCGAACGCGCCGGACGGGCCCAGGACCAGGAATCGGAAGACGCCTTCGAGCGCCTTCGCGTGGAAGGATATATGTAAGATGAGCAACGTAATTTCGCTTAAAGACGGCAAACAGCCGATGAAGGTCACCTTCGTCGGCCATGTGGACCACGGAAAATCGACCCTGGTCGGCCGCCTGCTCCACGAACTGGACGCTCTCCCCGAAGGCAAAGTCGAGGCCATCAAGGCGCAGTGCGAACGCCGCGGCATGCCGTTCGAATGGGCCTTCCTGATGGACGCCCTCCAGGCCGAACGCGACCAGGGCATCACCATCGACACGGCGCGCATCTGGTTTTCCACCGATTTGCGCGGCTACGTCATCATCGACGCACCGGGCCACCGGGAGTTCTTGAAAAACATGGTGACGGGCGCTGCCGGATCGGATGCGGCCATCCTGACCATCGACGCCGCCGAAGGGGTGCGCGAGCAGACCCGGCGGCACGGCTACCTGCTTCATCTTTTAGGGGTCAAGCAGGTCATCGCCGTAGTCAACAAGATGGATCTGGTCGGTTATTCAGAAGAACGGTTTGAAGAAGTAGCCTCCGAGCTGCGCGACTATTTAGGCAAGCTGGGCGTTATGCCCGAGTTCGTCATCCCGGCTTCGGCACGGGAAGGCGACAACATTGCCGCCTGGTCGGATAACCTCAGTTGGTTCGACGGCCCGACGGTCGCCCAAGCCATCGACCTGCTGGCCGATCCTCAGACGGCGGAAGACCTGCCTCTGCGGTTTCCGGTTCAGGACGTTTATAAATTCGATGACCGGCGGATTATCGCAGGCCGGGTCGAAACCGGCGTTCTGAAAGTCGGCGATACCTTACGTTTCTCACCGACGGGTAAATCCGTCCGGGTCAAGAGCATCGAAGAATGGCAGGGCGACGGCTCCTTAACGGCTGCCGGGCCGGGCCGTTCCATCGGCATCACGCTTGAAGAGCAAATCTTCGTTGAACGCGGTCATCTGGCCGTCCATCCCGAACACGTTCCGCTTGAGACCAACGAGATCAAGGCGCGGGTCTTCTGGATGGGTAAGTCGCCCCTCACCGTCGGCTCAAAATACAAACTCAAGCTGGGCACCACCGAGGTTCCCGTTGAAGTCACGTCCATCGAAAAGGTCGTCGACACCACCGATCTTTCGACCGTTGAAGGCGAAACCGTCGAAACCAACGCTGTGGCCGAGTTGACCCTTAAAGCCCGCAGCCTCATTGCGCTCGACGACTATGGCACTCTGCCGCTGACCGGCCGTTTCGTGTTGGTTGACGACTACGCCATCGTCGGTGGCGGTAATGTGGTCGCCGACAAACGCCAGGAAGTGAAGTCGAAGAACATCTATGCCGTCGCCCATACGGTTACACCGGAAAGCCGGGCGCAGCTGAATGGTCACACGGGCGGGGTTCTTTGGCTCACCGGTCTTTCCGGTTCCGGCAAATCGACGCTGGCCATCGAGCTGGAAGCCCAGCTGCACCGGAAAGGCTATCAGGTCTATGTGCTGGATGGCGACAACGTGCGGGGTGGCTTGAATAAAGACCTCGGCTTCTCACCCGATGACCGGACCGAAAACATTCGCCGTATCGGCGAGGTGGCGGCTCTGTTCGCCGACGCGGGCTTTATCGTCATCACGGCCTTTATCTCGCCTTACCGCGAAGACCGCGACGGGGTCCGAGCGATCAAGCCTGAACATTTCCATGAAGTGTTTATCGATGCCGACGTCGATACTTGCGAAGGCCGCGATCCCAAGGGGCTTTACAAGAAAGCCAGGGCAGGCGAAATCCCAGAATTCACCGGCATTTCGGCTCCCTATGAAGCACCTGAAAACCCGGAACTGACGGTGCCGACCAAAGATCGCACCGTCGACGAGTCGGTGACAACCTTAATCGACTACGTGGAAGACCGCTTCGTCGGCAAGGCCCCCTTGGCGAACATCGCCTAGATGATCGGCTAAAAACAATAAGGCCCGGCGTCGATCAACGTCGGGCCTTACCTGTTTTGCTTAAAATGGAACCTACTCGGCCGCTTTGGCGAAAGCATCCAGGCGGAAATGGGACACGAGATCTTTCAATGCCTGGGACTGTTCCGACATGGAATTGGCCGATGCCGTGGTTTCCTCGACAAGCGCCGCATTTTGCTGGGTCGATTGGTCCATATTGGAAATCGCGGCGCTGACCTCGGAAAGGTTCCCGGCCTGATCGGCGCTGGCCGAGGCGATATCGTCCACCGTCCCCGACACCGCCTTAATCGCGGTGACGATTTCCGTCAATGTGGCGCGGGTCCGCTCAACCAAGGCCGAGCCGGCCTCAACTTCCCTTCCGCTATTCTCCACCAAGTCCTTAATTTCTTTCGACGCCTCACTGGAGCGCTGGGAAAGAGAACGGACTTCCTGGG
Organism: uncultured Rhodospirillales bacterium; assembly: GCA_965368335.1. Classification (GTDB taxonomy): domain Bacteria; phylum Pseudomonadota; class Alphaproteobacteria; order Rhodospirillales; family JAPHRK01; genus CBDUMN01. The sequence goes on along the minus strand of CBDUMN010000076.1, from coordinate 12,170 downwards.
CGACCACGGCGAAACCTTTTCCGGCCTCACCAGCCCGCGCGGCCTCGACCGCGGCATTGAGCGCCAGCAGGTTGGTCTGGAAGGCGATTTCATCGATCATGCCAACAATCTCGTTGATCTTCTCTGAAGATGAGACGATGCGCCCCATGGCTTCCATCGCCTGTTCCACCACATCCCCGCCACGTTCCGCCGTGGCGCTGGCTTCCATGGCCATGGCGCTGGCCTCCTTGGCGGCATGCGAATTTTCCCGAACGGTCGATGTCAGTTGTTCCGTCGCAGCAGCCGTTTCTTCAAGGCTGGAAGCCTGATTTTCGGTGCGGGTGGCAAGATCGTCACTCCCTCTGGCGATTTCCGCTGCAGCACCGGCAACCATTTCCGTCGCCTCAGCCACCTGCCCAACCGTCTCCGCCATTCGGGTAATCATGGTGTTGGCATCGTTTTTAAGTTGCAGGAAAGCGCCTTGATAGTCGTTGACCATCCGCTGCGTCAGGTCTCCCTCGGCGACCTGCGAAAGAACCGACCCAACTTCGCCAATCACGGTTTCCATTGAGCCGAGCAGACTGTTGACGCCATCCCCCAACTTGCCCATGACGCCTTCGAGGTTGGCCACATCGATCCGCCGCTTCAAATCTCCCGCAGCGGCGGCGGTAACAATATCGCCAATGGCGATTTCAAGCATTTGTTCCTGATTAAGCCGCTCTTCTTCAAATCGCTTCCGGGTTTCAATGGCTTCTTTCTCTAGCCGCTCGGCCTCCACCGCATTTTTCCTGAACACCTCAAGGGCGGCGGCCAAATGCCCTATTTCGTCTTCCCGGCTCGCGCCGCGAATAGAAACCGAATAATCGCCTTCCGCCATTGTTTCCGCCAAGTCGGTCATCTCAGCCACCGGGGTGATCACCGAGCGTTTGAGGAAGAACATGTTCAGTCCGCCCAAGGCAGCGAAAACAAGGATAAGAACCCCTAACTGCTTCCATAGTTGTGCGGTATTGGCATCGATAATCGACGACTCGTCTTTGTCGAGTTTGATATGGCCGATCCGCTCCCCCTCATAACTTGAAAGTGGGAGCGTCATCGTCGCCGTTTTTGTCGCCCCATCGACAACGACTGGCGCAGCCCCGGCATTTCCAAGCAGAACGGCTATTTCTTTTGCCGAGGCGACCTCTTTCAACGCCGACAGAACATCTTCAAGCCCCGCATCGACGCGGATCAACAGGCGCAGAACACGACCGCGCGCTTTGCGGTCGTACTTCGTCACAGGAAAGAAGCGGGTGAGGACGATTTCACCGTTCACTTCGCTTAAGCCATGTATGGGGGCGGCTTTGCTGCCCTTTTTGAGAAATTCTTTAACCCCCGCTTCAACGAATGGACTGCGACAAGAGTCGCCGGGCTTAAAGAACGGCTTTTTGCCAATCGGCTCTTCGAGAATGACGTTCCAATCCACCCCATCACAGAAGACCGTCCGGCGGATAGTGCCGCCGATAATATTATTCAGCACATTGAGGCTGGACTTCGTATAGGAGTCGCGTATTTCGGAGAGGTTCCTGGGTTCCGCCTCAAAGGCTGAAATCATCTCTTTGTGTCTTGCCAGAATTTCATGCCCCTGGTCGCCAAGGCGCAATAAAAAGCTATCTATCGCGCGCGTTTCCACAACACGATAAGACGTTCTCTCTTTTTCCAGTCCTTTATGGAGAGCCTGCTTGGACGTCCAGGTTTGAAATCCCCCCAGACCGACACAGGCAAGAACGCTCAAAATCACGCCGGGCAGCGCCGCTTTCGTCGCCAAGCCCTTAAATTGACCGACCATCTCTTCCTCCAACCCCTGTTTGCAAGGCTGACCCGCCCCGGCAAATGCTGCGCAAGAGGTGCGCAACCGGCTTAGCCAGGGCGGTTCTTATCAGGGGGCACAAGGCCCCGATGAATGATCGATTACTCGACGGGAAGCCCCGCATCCTTCCAGGCCGGGAACCCGGCACGGAAAAAGAACACGTTCTTAAATCCCCAGGAAACCGCCTTCTCACAGGCTTGCGGGCTGCGCATGCAATTTATGCCATTACAGTAAAAAACAACCTTGACGTCTTTTCCGCCAATCGCTTTTTCCAGACTTTCCGCCGTCAATACGGTCGACTTACCGGCAACATCAAGATGAAAAGAACCTGGGATGTGACCGCGATCAAAGTCGGTTTTTCCCCGCGGGTCGACGAAAGCGGCGCCTTCATTAAACAAGGCTTCCGCCTGCTTGACGTCGACAGTAGTTGCGCCATCGACGGTCATCGGCGCTTTTTCCGCCAAAGCCTGACCGGAAAAAGAAAGGCCTATGGCCATAACAAAAACAAAGACAATCCCTACAAAACGCATCCTCATAAAACGTCTCCTCTAACGTTTCCACCTGTTAAATAAATATTTCATCCCCTTCTAAACGAGAGGTTTTATCAAATTAATCTTATATAACAAAAATGTCATTTATGATGTTTTAGAACGCCTCTGAAAACACTTTAGGCGATTGATTTGTCAGAAGATTCACCAAATAATTTTCTTTGGTCTCGCCAGAAAAAGATTGGAAAATAGGAAAAATCAAAGAAAATCTGGTGTTTTCACGCGGCGAACGATATACGTCGAAGATAGAAGAATAATAAAATTATAACAAAAAGAAGATGACGCTGTACTTTTTGGCAGGCTGTAAACCACGGTCTGGGGATAGGAGAAACTACGGTGATTATGGACAGCTGCCTCTTGTGCCCCAGAGGCGCAAAGTGCAAAGGCTATGTTCTCAATACCCTGATCATCAAGATCTACAAAGCCATGCACACAAACGCTGGTGAGGACGTGCTGCAATCTATCGCCAAAGAATTCAGCCGCGAGGATATGGCTATCCTGGCTGAATATGGCGATTCGTCACGGGTTACCTGCTGGACGAAAGGTTTCGTCATGGCGATCTCCAACCTGCTCGCCAATATCATCGCCAAGCAAAAAAATGAAGCGGCTATTCAGCGCGAAATGTCCCGGGTTATCAATACGGTTCTCAGCATCTATGCACGGCTGCCTAAAGGGATCGAGGTAAACGTGGAAGACCGCTCCATGGATATCTACAACCGCACGGTTGAAATCATGCAGACGACCGGAACGGGTCAGGTGGTGCCGCTCAACCTATTCGGTCGCGTCTGGTCGGCCACCATGCAGGAACGGCGAAAAGCCGGATAACCCCTCCTCTCCAAAAAAACCGTCGTCGCAAACGTCGCCGTTTGCTCGGGATTTGAACTTTGGGGACGCAAATACGTCGTCGCAAACGTCGCCGTTTGCTCGGGATTTGCTTAGTCGAACAGTTCGACGCTGCCGGTGTCGGGGGTGACCCGGGTGCGGACCTTTTTCTCGATTTCTTTTTGGAAAATCCGCTGGTCTTTCTGTTCTCCCAGTTCACGCATCCGAACTTTGCCGGTCGCCGGGATATATTGAATTTTGCGGGGCAAAAAGCCGCGAAGATGCGAAGTTGCGATTTTAAACCCCTCACGCTCCATAAATTTCTCGATAAAATCGGCGTTCTTGTGCCCCACGCCGCTCAACCCTTTAACCACATTGCCGCCGCCAAAAAGCTTGACCTCCAGGTAGTCCCTACGCCCGCCCCGTTTGAGAATTTCGTTGATCAACTGCTCCATAGCAAACGCGCCGTAACGCATTTGCACGGAAGCGTCTTCACCCCCTCCGCCTTCGGGAAGCAGAAAATGATTCATCCCCCCAACCCGGATGAGCGGATCACGGATACAGGCGGATATACAAGAACCGAGCACGGTCGTCAGCACCTCGCCACCGCGCTCCGAGATGTAATAATCACCCTGAAAAACCTGGACCACATGCATCTTCAGCGACGGATCGAAATACCGTCTGCGGCCATCGTTCGGCGGGGCTCCGGTTGCTCCTGGTCTGGTCGGCGGTCTGCTCATGTTGTTCTTTTCAGTTCTTTCAACTTTATGATTATTCAGTTTTTTAGACGTCGTAGCCGCTGACGCCCTCCATCAAGGCTCCCTCAAAATCCGCCCCTTCCATTTTTGCGGCGGTCAGATTGGCGCCGGTCAAGTCGACAGGCTGGCGCCCGGTCGTATCGCCTTCGCGCGACGACATGGTAGCCGGGCTGAACCGCGCCCCCGTCAAATCAGCTTCAGCAAAGTTGACATCCCTCAAAACCGCACCCCGTAAATCGGCATTGGTTAGGTTCGCCTCCATGAGAACGGAGCCCGAGAGATTACACATGACCAAAATCGCCTCGGACAGATCGGCTCCCCGGAAGTTCACTTCCCGCAGTACCGCACCGCTCAAGTTGACCCCTTTAAGATCGAGGCGCGCCAAATCAACGTCGCGCAACACGGCCGGTTTCCCGCCCTTGCCTTCAATCCATTTAAGGTGCTCATCGAGAATTTCATGGAAATTGATCTTATCTTCAACGGCATGGTCGCTGTCCGGTTCCTGGACGATCACCTTGGACATGTCGACGCCTTCGATCTTAGCGCCTTCGAGGTCGGCTCCCGAAAGATCCGCGCCTTCCAAATTCGCACCCTCCAGGTTGGCCCCCTTAAGATTGGCCCCAACCAAATCGGCTCCGCGCAGATCGACCCCGGTGAGATCGGCGCCTTCCAGATCCGCATGGTTCAGCTCAACATGGGCAAGGTTAGCCCCCTTAAGATCGGCCCCTCTGAGATTGGCGTCGGTCAAATAAGCATCTTCAAGATCGGCATTTTCAAGAGCCGCACCTTCAAGATTGGCGCTCAAGATGTCCGCACCCTTGAGGTTCACCCCCTTGAGGTTGGCCCCTTTGAGATTTTGGTGGATGATTTCCGCTTCGGGCTCGAACATGGCGTCTTCGTCATAATCGTCCATCGACTCGAACCGCAGCCCACGACGCAAGCTTGCGCCTTCCATGTTGGCTCCTTCAAGGTTAGCGCCACACAAAACCGAGCCGCGCACCTCGGCCCCATCCAGGTTCGCCCCTTCCATAATGGCGTCTGTCAAATCGGCCGCAAAGAGATCGGCCCCGCGAAGGTTGGCGTTGGTGAAATTGCACCGGCTAAGGTTGGCTTCCGAAAAGTCCACCTTGGTCAAATCGGCTTCTGAAAAATCGTATCCCGACAGATTCATTCCGGTAAATACACCGCGTTCGCCCCCAGGCTCCTGAAGCATCCACTGTCGGTGCAATTCGAGAATTTTCTCAATTTGCTCTATTTGTTGTTGTTCCATCGACGCTAGCTTTTTTGTTTATGTTCCCCAGGCGCACAAACGCCCCATCCCTTCGTAGTATTCCTGTATAAAACTCTCTAGTCCAAGTCTTTTTCCACTTAGTAGAATGCAAAGTCCTATTTTTTTCTCTTTTCCACCCCATATGGACGGAACGGGTTTGCCGGGCCGCCTCCTGGGGAGTAAAGTCGAGAACACAGGCCTCCAAGAATGAAAACTCATAAGCCGCGACAGGAAGCTACTATGGCAGACGAAAAGAAATCGTCCCCCCAAAAGAGTGCAGATTTGGCACCTATTCTCAAACGCTGGTTTGGAGCGTCGGAACTGCTCGACCAGACCGTCGCCATCGTCCAAGAGGAAATCCATGAAATCACCCTTCTGCAGGGGCGTTTAAGCGAAGACATCATTACGCACGTCAAAGCGCTCGACATTCATGGGAAAGATGATGCGGAGCACGTCGGCGCGGTCATCACGGCAACGCAGATGGAAGATCAGGCGCGACAGCGCCAGGAACACATCGTCATGGCTCTCGAAACCATCGCCGATGCGCTCAAAACATTACGCACGGAAACTCTCACTGTAGAAAGCGACCTTGAGGCCGATGAAGACTTTCGGCGGCATTGGAGCGAAACGCTGGTCGCACGCCAGAACATGGACGTTGTCCGCCAACGCTTTGCCAAAGCCCTACTGGGTGAAGACTGCGCCGACAAAGCCCCCTCCGATAACGACGACATCGAACTTTTTTAGAGCGAGCAACGGTCGAGACGATCTTCGGAAATATTTGGGACGATCAGGACGAACTCTGATCTTTTTAGAGCGATCAGGACGAACTCTGATCTTTTAAATACGGTCGAGACGATCTTCGACTTTTTTAAATACGGTCGAGACGATCTTCGACTTTTTTAAATACGGTCGAGACGATCTTCGACCTTTGGCAACCAAAGGGCGGCGAGGAGGCCGCGGACCTCCTGGCGGGCCGCCAAGTGAGACATGGTGAGCTTATATTCCACTCCCGGATCACGCAGATCCAAGACCGTCAGGCCGGAAAGAAAAAGCTGACGGAAGATCACCCGTTCGCCGAACCCCGAGGTCAGCCGGAACCCCATCACCTTGGAAAGACGCCCCAACATATCCGAAAGCGCCGCCTTGTTTTTGTCGGCCAGCGAACTGAGGCGGTTGCGTAGAACGATCCAGTCCATACCGGAACGCATTTTCTCCATCCGCATCTTACGCTGGGTAATAACCATCGAGGTATAAACCCCAGGCTCCTTGAACGCGGTATCAGTTACCGCATCCAGATCTATCAATGCATTGGTCTCCATCTGCACAATAACATCGAGATCGACAAGGCTATCGTTAATCGGTGTAATCAGCGTATCGGCCAAAGCATGGGCGTAACGGGCCAGAGACACATCGCTGCCCGGACAATCGATCACAACGAAGGAGCATCGTGAGGAAAGGTCTTTGACCGTATGACGAAGGGTCTCTTCGTCTTCAGCCGTGGCTTCAAGGGTGGAGTCTTTGGTGCTGCGCTGGATGGTGCGGTGCTCGGGCACCTTAAGCTGAACGCCGTTCTCGGCAATCCAGGTTTGGCGGTTTTCCATATAGCGGGAAAAGGTCTTCTGGCGTCCGTCCAGATCGATCGTGCCAACCTTGAAACCCATCCGCAAAAGCGCCACGGAGAGATGCATGGCGGTGGTGGTTTTTCCCGCACCGCCCTTCTCATTGCCTATGACGATGACGTGTGCCGCGTTGGTTTTCGACAAGCGTCCCGGCCCTTTCCTGCTCTTTGCCACAAACACCGGAATGAGGCGGCGAACCGTGCCGCACCGCCCTTTCCGGATACACCCTCCACTCTTCGTTGAACGCCGCTTCCCGTCATTTCCGTTACGGGCCGGGCAGACCGGAAACCAGCGTTCACTCCTTTTAGGTCAGGGCGCCGATAACCGCCTCGATCTTTTTCTTGATCGTGGTGACGTTGAACGGCTTGGTCACATAGTTGTTCACGCCGGCCTGAATGGCGGTTTTTACCTTTTCGGCATCCTTGTTACCGGTCGACATAATGAAAGGCGTTTTCTTGATCAATGGATTTGCCCGAATGGTTTTGAGCAACTCCAAGCCATCCATGCCGTCCATGTTCCAGTCTGAGATAATAAGATCAAACTTATTGATTCCCAGTTCCTGCATGGCCGCCATGCCGCTCGCCGCCTCGACGATGTTGTTGATGTTGAGTTGGTTGAGGCAATGACGGGTCAATCCCCGCATACTCGCTTGATCGTCAACCACCAACACCCGCAGGTTTCTAGCTACTGGCACGATGTCCACTCCTTCTTTAAAACCCGCCCCGGCCTTCCTAGCCGCGGCATCATCTTTCCATTCCCCTGTATTCGGCCCCAATCGTTGCCTGAATACCCCTTAATAACGGACCGTTGATGGACAACCCGTTAAGAGCCTTTGCAATGCTTTAATATTTCATCGGCAATTTTGCTTAAGGCCATTTCATGTTGCACGGCGCCCGCCAATTTAGCCGCTTTGGGCATCCCATAGACGAGACTGGTCGCCTCGTCCTGCCCCAGCGTCACCGCGCCCGCATTGCGCATTTCCAGCATTCCCTTGGCCCCATCTTTGCCCATTCCCGTGAGAATGACGCCGATAGAGTTGGGGCCCGCCGTTTCGGCCACCGACTGGAAAAGCACATCAACCGACGGCTTGTGCCCCGAAACCAGGGGGCCGTCTTCAACCTTACACATGTAGTTGCCGCCCGAACGCGCCAACTTCAAGTGCTTATCGCCGGGGGCGATATAGACGTGACCGGGAATGACCCGTTCGCCATCAACGGCTTCCTTGATTTTGACCGCCGCCTGTCCGTTGAGCCTTTCGGCAAACCGCCCGGTAAACTGGCCGGGCATGTGCTGGGTAATCAAAATCGCCGGACTATCGGGCGGCATGGCGGTCAAAACAGCCCGCAAGGCTTCGACACCACCGGTCGACGAACCGATAGCGGTAATTTTGTCGGTCGACATATAGCCGGGGCCCGGTCTGGCCTGACGCACTTTGGTCGGTCCGTCGGCCCGCGCCTGAACCCGCGCCCTGGCCGCCGTCTTGACCTTGGTGATCAACTCTTCCTTCAAGCCCTCCATGCCGGCCTGAACATCCATGGTCGGCTTTCCAACGAAATCGACCGCGCCGATTTCCAAGGCTTCAATGGTCGTATCGGCGCCTTTTTGGGTCAGCGTCGAAACCATAACCACGGGCATAGGGCGCAGACGCATGATCTTCTCAAGGAAGGACAAGCCGTCCATTTTCGGCATCTCGACATCCAGCGTGATCACGTCGGGATTTAGCGATTTAATTTTCTGGCGCGCCACCAATGGATCGGGCGCGGAGCCAATCACTTCAATCTCGGGGTCAGAGGAAAGAATCGACGTCAGCATCTGACGGATCAGGGCCGAATCATCGACAATCAGTACTCTTACAGTCATTTTTCCGTCCCCCGGCGTACTCGCTCTGCCATCTCTACCCTCATCTTCCCCTAATAGGTCTTTTTGTAAGTGCTTCGCTCAATCAGTTTGAAGCGATCCGTCACATTGAACAAGTTTTCAGAATGGCCGACATACAAGAAGCCATCATCGTGCAGCAAGTCCGCATAGCGGTCAAACAACACCTTTTGCGTCGGCTTATCGAAATATATCACCACATTGCGGCAGAAGATGATGTCAAACGGCCCTTTCATCGGCCATTTCCCCAACAAGTTCAACCTCTTGAAAGAAATCATGTCACGGACGCTGGGCTTCAATTGAATACCGCCGTTCGGTTGCTCGTCGGCATATTTAGAACGATACTCCGGCGGAATGTTTTCGGCCCGCTCTTTTTCGTAGATACCGCGCGCACCCTTGGTCAACATGTCCGTATCGATGTCGGTCGCCAGAATCCTGGCGTCCCAATCTTTCATATTGGGCAGAGCATTGCGCACCGTCATGGCGATGGAGTAAGGCTCCTCGCCTGATGAGCTGCCGGCCGACCAGATTCGCAACCGTTTTTCAGGATTTCGCCTTTGGCGCTCCCGCACCATGGGAATCGCCGTCTGGCCGAGATGCTCGAAATGATGATTTTCCCGGAAAAATTTGGTCAGGTTAGTCGTCAAGGCGTTGACGAAAGACCCCAACTCCTTGTCGCCATCGGGCCCCTGGATCATATCCGTATAGTCTTTAAACGTCGTCAAACCCAGGTTGCGGAGACGGCGCGCAAGACGTCCATAAACCATATCCCGCTTATGATCGGCGAGGACGATACCCGTTTTTTCCTTAACCAAACGTGCGACGAACCGGAAATCCTCATCGTCAAAATGGAACTCCCGGCTCTGAACCCGCGCTTTATCTGCCACCATATCCGTTACTTATTGTTGTTCATTTTTGTTGTTCACTTTGCCCGCACCCGATCAAGCGCCGGGGGCGGAAGATTCGATAGCCGGCGGGGCCGCCGCTGGAATTTCCTTAGGCTTGCGGCCTTTACGCTCTTTATCCGACATCGCTTTCAGGCCCGCCACATCGAGGATCAGCGCCACCTTGCCAGTCCCGAGAATGGTCGCACCCGCAACACCTTGAATAGCCCCGAAGTTTTCTTCCAGGCTCTTAATCACCACCTGCTGCTGGCCGACGATTTCATCAACCACAAGGCCGACCATCGCGCCGCCTTCGGTCTCGACGATAACCACCAAACCCTTGCTCGGGTCGGCAATACCGTCGGGAATGCGGAAGTGACGATGCAAATAGACGAGCTGAATGTATTCGCCCCTGATTTTCAGGACGTCTCCTTCGCCCATGACCGAATGAATATCCTGCTCCAAGGGACGGAGGCTCTCGATGATGTTGGCCAGCGGCAGCACGTAGGTTTCGGTACCGACCCGCACCACCATGCCGTCCAATACCGCCAAGGTCAGCGGCAGGGTCAGGCTGAAAGTCGACCCTTCGCCCGGCGTCGAACGGATATTCACCCGGCCGCCGAGGTTTTGAATATTTCGCACCACCACGTCCATACCGACGCCCCGGCCGGAAAGGTCGGTTACTTCATCGGCCGTTGAGAAACCGGGCTGGAAGACCAGGTTGTCGATTTCCTCATCGGCCAATTGCGCGCCTTCCTGAACAACGCCGCGCTCCACCGCTTTGGCTAGCACCTTCTCGCGATTGATGCCGCGACCGTCATCTTTAATCTCGATTAGAATGCGACCGCCACGGTGTTCGGCTGAAAGAACGATGGTCCCTTCCTTCGATTTCCCTGCGGCTTCGCGTTCCTCGGGCGGTTCCAGACCGTGGTCGATGGCGTTGCGAATCATATGGGTGAGCGGGTCGCCCAATTGTTCAATAACGGTTTTGTCGATTTCGGTATTTTCACCGACCGTTTTCAACGTCACCTTCTTATTGACCTTGGCCGCCACCTCACGAACCAAACGCGGCATCCGGGCAAAGACCGATTTGACCGGCTGGGCGCGAATGGCCATGACGCTGTCTTGCAGTTCACGGGTATGCTGAGCCAGTTCTTCCAGACCGCTGATCAGCTCCGGGTATTCATCGCTCGGAATCATTCCCGACTGCATATCGAGCATGGCCTGGGTAATCACCAACTCACCAACCATGTTGACCAGCTTGTCGACCTTGTCCACATCGACACGGATGGCGCTGGCCGCCGACACGGCCTTCTTGGCCGGGGCTCCACCCGCTTCCTTTTTAGGCGCAGCGGCGGCTTTCGGCTTGGCGGCGGCAGGCGGGGGGGGTTCGGCTTTTTTCTCTTGCTTCGGCCCCTCGGTCGGCACCGGCGTCGGTTCGGGTTCCGGCGCGACGGCCGATTCCGGCTCGGGCGCGGCGGCGGCTTCTTCTTGAGCCGGGGCCGCTTGCTCGGAAAGATTGGTGATCGTTAGATCGCAATCACCTTCGACAAACTCGAAAATATCGTCAATGGCCTCGCGGCCTTGGCGGGTGTCGAGCTCAAAATCCCAAGCAAGATAGGCTGAACTGGCGTCCAGATCGGCGAGCCGCGGCAAGGACTCCATATCGCAAGTCACCCGTAGATTGCCCGTCGCCTTCAACTCACGAACCAAAAGCAACGGCTCATTGGCCCGCTGCAGCATCTCCGTGCTCGGCACGAAACGAATTTTGAAACTTTCCATCGGATTGGAAAGATCTGCGCCACCTTCCGCAACCGGTTCGGCGGCAGGAGCCGCAGCGGCATCGTCGCCATCGTCGTCTTCATCAAGAGAAACGGCGACCGGCTCAAAATCCAGCCCCTCGATTTCATCATCGAGATCGCCGCCCGCATCATCGAGGTCGGAGATATCATCGACTTCCGCTCCACCGGCTTGGGCGAGAACCGCCAATTCTTTGGCGGTTTCCGTTTCATAGCCCGGTTCCAGGTCTTCCTCATCCTGAGCGGCCTTAACGAGGTCGGTAATGATATCGCCCGAGCGCAACATAACCGCGACGTTATCTTCGTCGGCAGGCACTTTATCTTCACGCATCAGGTCGAGAACGGTTTCGAACGTATGGGCGAAGTTTACCAATCGCTCAAAACCGAAGGCCCCGGCCCCGCCCTTGATCGAATGGATCGCCCGGAAAGCCGCATGCAGCGTCTCAACGTCGAAATCGCCGCTTTCCATGGACATGAGGTTGCCTTCAAGGTCGCCGAGCAGCTCCTCACATTCTTGAAAGAACGTTTGTTTAAATTGTTGTAGTTCGTCCATGAAAACCTCCGGGCCTTAATTTGCGGCGTCGATCATCGGATCAGAAATCCGGGCTAACCTTCTGAACCACAGCAAGCAGTTTCTGCGGATCAAAAGGTTTGACGATCCAGCCCGTCGCACCAGCCTCACGGCCCTCCTGTTTCTTCGCCGCCGAGGATTCGGGGGTAAGGATCAGGATCGGCGTGGCGTTATAAGCAGAATTCTGGCGGACGTTCTT
>CBDUMN010000075.1:0-17367 GCA_965368335.1 uncultured Rhodospirillales bacterium | reverse complement strand
AGAGCTCCTTCACCGTCACCCCGGCTTCGTGCTCTTTCAAAATCCCGATGATCTGGCTCGTCCGTATATCTGCGCTTCAAAGGCTTCAGTCCTATAAAACAAAGAAGTGGATTCCTCAGCGGGCCCGCCCGCGCAATTGCGTGGTGTTGGCGAAGGACTGCTCTATTGCCTTCTTTAGCCGTTTGCAGAGGCGTTTACCCCGGTCGGTAAGGTGGTAGGCTTTGGCTTTGTCTCGCACATGGCGGGATCGCTTCTGTAATGGCGGTAGTCGTTGCGGTCCTTGGTTAGGTAGGGCAGAACCTGACCGTTGAGGCAAATGCCGTAGGACAACGGGGCAGGATAAATCCCGAGTACGGTTTAGCTGCCAAACCTGTGGTTTGGTCCACCGTTTATGTAAAATAAACCTGTCGATTTGCGTTTTGGCCGAGGGTAACTTTAAAAAATCAATCGATTAAGGCCAAGGGTGAGAACCGGCAGGGCGAGGAGTAGGACGACCCGGATGGTATCGCTCATGATGAAGGGAATGACGCCCCGGTAACATTGCTTCAGCGTAATATCGGTGGCGATGGTTCGGATAATGAAGATATTAAGCCCCACCGGCGGCGTGATCAGGCCCGTCTCGACAACGATAAGCACCAAAACGCCAAACCAGATTGCGGTTTCTTCCGGGCTCAAGCCAAAATCAAGGCCCGTGATAATCGGGAAAAAGACGGGCACGGTAAGCAGGATCATGGAGACAGAGTCCATGATGCATCCCATCAGAAGATAAGAAACCAACATGACGGCCAATACCAGCCAGGGGCTGATCTGGAGGGAGGCGACCCAGTCGGCGGCCAGCATGGGCGTCTGGGTAAAAGCCAAAAACGTATTAAATAGCGCTGCTCCCAAGATGATGAAAAAAATCATCGCCGATGAAACGGCCGTCGAAAGGAGACAGTCCTTCAACTCGGTCCAGCCGAGGTTGCCCGCCTTCCAGGCAAGAAACCCAACCCCCAGCGCACCGACAGCGGCCCCTTCGGTTGGGGTGAAAATCCCGAAATAAATACCGCCGATCACCAAGCCAAAGATAACGGCGACGGGCCAGATACGGAGGATTGTTTGCAACCTCTCACGCCGGTCGACCCGGTCCAGTTTCGGTGCGGCGTCCGGTTTGAGACGAACATAGATGGCGATGGTCAGCATATATCCGGCGGCGGCCAAAAGGCCGGGGACAATGGCGGCAGTGAACATCTTCAAAATGTTCTGTTCGGTCAGGACCGCATAGATCACCAAAATAACCGAAGGCGGAATGAGGATGCCGAGCGTTCCCCCGGCGGCCAGACACCCGGCGGCCAACTCACCCGAATAATTGTGTTTGCGCATTTCCGGCAGGGCCACGTTGGCCATGGTCGCAGCCGTTGCGAGAGATGAGCCGCAAATTGCTCCAAAACCCGCGCAGGCCCCAACGGCGGCAATGGCGATCCCGCCACGACGATGGCCAAGAAAGGCCGAGGCCGCTTTAAACAGGGCTTCCGACATGCCGCCCTTAGTGGCGAACTGTCCCATCAGCAAAAACAGGGGGACTACGGAAAGCGAGTAGCTGGAAAAGGTCCCATAGGTCGTCGATTTCAAGGTAGCGAGAATAGGAATCCAGGTGCCGCTCACATACCAGGTGCCAAGCGCGCCAGCCGTCAGCATGGCGAGCCCGATAGGCATGCGGAGAAAAATAGCCAGCAGCATCAAGGCGAAGACCAGAATGGCCAGGGCTAAACCGGTCATCGGTATCGTCCCCCTTCAGACCGATAGGGTCTCCGCGTAATGAGTGTTTTATTGAGGCTTCGCCAAATACAGAAAAGGCAGGTAACGACCAGCACGACCATGACGACAAGTCCGGCCATGTATCCATACCAAACGGGAATTTGTAAAATCAGGCTCGTTTCCCCATAAGTCTGCATATCCGTCATCCCGGCATAAAGCCGCCATGTCAGAACAACCGAGACCACCCCCATAACCGTATCCCACAGGAGATTTAGGGCGGCATTGGTCCTCAAGCCCAGGGGATTGGTGAAAATATCGACCGTCGCATGACCCGATTTCAACTGACACCAGGGGAGAAAACAAAAGATTGCAAAGGCGCAGCCCATCTCGACGATCTCAAAATCACCCGGGATGGGACCGAGGCCGATAAAAATCAACTCACGCCCGACGATGCTGATCAACGTCACCACGGCAATGAAAACCAAAACGAGCCCGCCAAATACGGCCACTGTTTTAGCAAGGGCTTCTATCAAATGGGCCGTCTTGGCTTCCCAATGGGGAGCAATGCCCTCGGTGGTAAGACGATTAGAATCCATGATCATTTTCATATTTTTCGCCGCAGGCGGCTTTCGACCGGCTTGAGAGAAGATAAGCGAGGGACAGAGCCAAGCCCGTCCCTCGCATCAAATCGCTACTTGGCGTGCTTGTCCACCAATGAGACGGCGGCTTCATATAGAGCCTTACCATCGGCGCCGCTTTTATTCATGTCGGCGATCCACTGATCGACAACACCGTTTGCAGCCTTCTTCCAAAGGTCGACCTTATCGGCGGGAATGGCCGTGATGCTGTTTTTCGTCTTCTGGGTCACACTCAGCCCGGTCACCGCGCCACCATCCTGAACCGCGCCCATTTGACCGGCAATATGGATACCTGAATTGTCATCGATGACTTTCTTCAGATCGGCCGGAAGACTCTCGTATTTGGCCTTGTTCATCGCCAGGACGAAAACCGCCGTATAGAGGCCACGATTACCTTCAAAGGTCGTATGATTGGTGGTCAGCTCTTGGATTTTGAACGGTAAAACGGCTTCCCAAGGAATCACAACGCCATCAATAACGCCTTTGGCAAGGGCCTGGGGCGCTGCCGGAATCGGCATGCCGATGGGCGTTGCGCCAAGGGATTTCAGAAGCGCGTTGATATAGCGGGTCGGGCCGCGCAGTTTCATGCCTTTTAGATCTTCCAGTGAAGAAATCGGCTGCTTGGTATGGAAGAGTCCGGGGCTGTGGGTATGGATCGCCAGGACCTTCACGTCCTTGAAATCATCCTTGAGATACTTCTCATAGAAATCCCACACCGCCTTGGACGACCCCTCAGAATCCGTCGCCATAAACGGCAACTCAAAGACCTCGGCTTTGGCGAACCGACCCGGTGTGTACCCGGTCAGCGTCCAAGAGATATCAACGAAGCCATCCTTGGCCTGATCGTAAAGCGCGGGGGGTTTGCCACCCAATTGCATGGAAGGGAAAAGCTGAATATTGATCCGCCCACCAGATTCCTTGGCGATCTTCTGAGCCCAGGGAACAAAGAATTTTTTGGGGATATCCCCTTGAGGCGGCAGGAAATGGTGGAGTTTGAGGTTGACTTGCTCCGCCTGGACATTGGAGGCCAGGGCAAAGGCGAGCCCTACGGCCAGGAGAGGCAGCACAAATATGCGTCTCATCATCACGTTAAAGTCTCCTTGTCTAAACCGTTTATCGTTATTTTGTCCGAGGGAACGCCTTATTAGGCGGCGTCCACCAAAAGGCAGTTTTTTCCCTGATTGAACAGGCGTTCAACGAGGTCCGCGCGCCTTTCAAGCACGGCCCGTTGGTTGATATATCCCTTGTCGGTAATCTCATTGGCGTCGATGGATGGCGGTTCATCCAAAATCAGAGCCGACCGTATCCGCGTACTACTGGCCGGATGGTCGGCATTATGCTTCGCCAACCCTTCCTTGAGCGCCGTCTGGACTTCAACCCGACCGATCAGCTGGGGAAGCGGTGTTTCCGTATCGCTACAGAGCTTCCTGATGCCCGCTTCGTTGGGGAAGACGAGAATGCCGATGTCGTCGCGGTCGTGACCGGCAATTACCGCATCCTGAATGACCGATGGCACAGTGGCGATCACCTGAACCCGCAAAGCGCCGACGGCCACCCAGGTGCCCGAGGTGAGCTTGAAATCTTCCGCCGTGCGGCCATCGAAGACAATACCTTTGGCCGGTTCTTCCGGGTCGGCCAGCCGTCCGGCATCGCCGATCCGGTAAAAGCCGTCTTCATCGAAGGCCGCCTCGGTTTTGGCCGGGTCGTTGAAGTAGCCAGGGGTGACGCTCGGTCCCTTGACCCGCATTTCAAGCTTCGAACCACTGGGCACCATCTTAATTTCGGTGCCCGGGACCGGATTACCGATCACTCCGGCCCGGTCAATGCGAAAATGCACTGCCGTGGCCAGCGGGCCGGTTTCCGTCGAGCCCCAGGAAGCGGCCATGGTGACCAATTCGCCTCGCGTTTGGAGAGAAAGCTCTTCGTATTTCTTCCAGATATTCTGCGGTAGCGCCGCAGCGGCATAGAAAATCAGCTTGAGGTTTTTAAAGAACGACTGGCGTAGCTCTTCCGAGTTTTCAAAGGCCGGAATGAGCATCTCGTAGCCGCGCGGCACATTGAAGCTCATGGTCGGCGAGATGGACTTGAAATTCTCGATGGTTTTATCAATCAGGCCCGGGGCGGGTTTGCCGTCGTCGACATAGAGCGAACCGCCGTTGCGCAGCATCATGTTGAAGTTATGGTTGCCGCCGAAGGTGTGGTTCCAGGGCAACCAATCGACGATAACCGGCGGCTCCTCTTCGACGAAGGGCCAAACCTGGGCAACCATTTCCTGATTGGCGCAGAGCATCCGCTGGGGATTGACTACGCCTTTGGGCAGTCCGGTCGAGCCGGAGGTATAGAGAATTTTGGCGACCGTATCCGGGCCGGTCGCCGCAAAAGCCGTTTCGACCTTATCTGTGGGAGATGTCGAAAGCAGGCTATCGAAAGAAAGCGCCCCTTCGGGCGCATTTCGTGCGGCGATAATCCGGCCCGGATCGGTCGCGACCGAGGTAAGGGCGCGCTCAAATAACGCGCCGTCCTGAACGAAAACAATCTGCGGATTGACCTGCCCGAAGATATGTTTGAGCTTGGCGTGGTCCTGGGACATCAGGGAATAGGCGGGAGAAATCGGCACCGCCGGAACGCCCGCATACATGGCGGCCAACTGCAAAAGACCGTTTTCAATACTGTTGTCGGACAGGATGGCGAGCGGCCTTTCAACCGTCACACCCAATTCGAGCAAGGCCTGCCCCAAGGCCCTCACCTGATCTAAGGCCTGTTTGAAAGTAACCTTTCGCCATTGCCGGTCGTTGCTGAACCTATCGGCCAGGAATACCCGGTCGGGGGCCTTATCGGCCCAGGAAACCAAATGATCGCAAATATTATCCGGATAGTCGTTGAGCGGCGTATTCGACTTGAGAATGAAGCCGCCTCCCGGCACCGGCGTTTTGCTGACCGAGGGCGTTGCAAAGTTGATGGGTGCGAGAGGTCGACTCATATTGGTTACTCCCCTGTAAACGCCGGTTTTCTACGCTCTATCACACTGCTCAGCCCATTGAGCGCATCTTTGGTCGAGAAGATATCATAAAGACCATCCAGCTCGAGCTTGAGGGCGGCTTCCAGATCCAGATCGGCCCCATCGTCAATCAGCTGCATGGATTTTTTCAGTGCGACGGGGGCCTTCTTTTTCAAGACCTTGCTATAGGCGGCAACGGCGGGATCGTCTGCGTCACCGGCAAAATCGACAAAGATTTCAGCTGCTTCATCAGGCGTTTTTTGGGGCGTGCCGCTCGGCGAAAGGGCGGCGATTTCCTCAAGGCCAGATTGACTGTCTACGAGGCTATCGATCAAACCATATTGAAGCGCCTGATCGGCATTGACGAATGCCCCCGTGGCGACGAGGTATTTGCTCAAGCCTTTGCCCAAAAGTCGGGTCGTGCGTTGGGTGCCTCCCAGGCCCGGATAAATCCCGATCCCCGTTTCCGGGAAGGCGGCAACCAGCTTTTTAGTGCCGATCCGATGATCGCAGGCAAGGGCCAACTCGAGTCCCCCTCCCAAGGCCATGCCATCGAGAAAGGCGACGGTGGTTTTGTCGGATGCCGAAATACGGGACAGCAACTCTTGGCCCTCAACAGTGAATTTATAGGTACGGTCCAGATCTTTGCCGTTGATGTTATCGACGAAAAACTTGATATCCGCCCCGGCGACAAAGGCCTTCCCACGTCCGAAAAAGACGATTCTCTTAAGCGCCGGATTGGCATCAAGACCGTCGAAGGCGGCGGCCAACTGGTCGACCACATTCTCATTGAGCGCATTCATCGCGTCGGGGCGATTAAACTCAATCACTCCCGCATCGCCAACCACATGGGCTTTAACGTGCTCAACCTCAAACCCTTTAACCGGATTGACGGTTTTGAAGATTGCCGGCAGAGGCTCGTCCCATGCGCCGAAAGCCTTGGCGACGGCCTGTTCCATAAAGTCAACGCCGATTTCGTTAATCAACTCAAATGGACCCAAAGGCCAGCGCAAGCCCAGCCGCGCCCCGAGGTCGGCGTCGGTGACCGAGCAAACCTTTTCGCTGACCATCTGACAGGCGACTCCAAGCGACATGGCGAGCAGACGGGATTTGACCTCCTCTTCGTTACTGGCCCCGCCGTTGAGGCAATAATCAGAGGCGCAATCCCAGTCTTCGCCTTTTTCGACCTGCGAAGCGAGAATGGCCGGGGGCGCATACATGGGGCCAAATGCCTCAGCCAGGGTATTCGCCGCATGGAGCGCGATGGGTACGCCCGTCGCGTTCATCAGGGCGAAGGGACCCATGCCGACCTTAAAATTCTCAACCGCAATCCGGTCGATGAAGGCGATGCTTCCCAAGCCCTCTTCGAGCAGGCGAGTCGCCTCGATCAGCCAGGGGACGAAGAACCGATTGACGGCGAAGCCATGCTTGTCAGCCACCACGATGGGCGCTTTGTCGTAGGCGTAATAAAAGTCGACCAGGCGGGTCACCTGGGCTTCATCAGTCGAAGCGCCAGGGATCACCTCGACCAGCTTGTTCTTCGCAGCGTGGTAAAAATAGTGCACACCGACGAAACGGCTCCGATGTTTAAGCACCGACCCCAACTCGGTAATTGAGAACGACGAGGTGTTCGAAGCGATGATGCAGTCGGCGGGCACGACGGCTTCGACGGCCTGGAATACCTTTTGTTTAACCCCAAAGTCCTCAAACACCGCCTCGACAACGAACTGGCAATCGGATAGGTCGGCGTAGTCGGTGGTCAGGTTGAGGTCATCGAGCAGAGCATTCTTTTTCTCTTCTTTGAGAATATGGCGCTCCACGGCTTCGGAAAGCGAACCGTCGATGCTGGACAGACCTTTTTTAAGGCTATCTTCGCTGAGGTCGAGCAGGGTGACGTCGAGACCTTTAAGCATAAAATGCTGGGCGATAGCGGCCCCCATGGTCCCGGCCCCGACAACGGCGACGTTGGTGATTTCGGAGAAAGTTTTGCTGGTCATTGTTCTGTTCTCCCGCCTTACCGTTTATCAACCTTGATGACGACCGCCATGGCCGTATCGCCCGCCGCGCAACCTTCAAACAGGCCGTAACCACCGCCACGCATGGCAAGCTCCTCAATCAGCTCGATGATCGAGCGCGTCCCGGTCGGTCCCTGCGGGTGACCCCAGATCAGCGAACAGCCGTAGTTGTTCATATTGGCGACGTCCCAGCCCATCTCTTTTGCAAATACGATATCGTTAACGGCAAAGGGGTTGTGCGAGGTGATGGCGTTAATCTGGCTGAAGTCGACTCCGGCGTTTTTCAAGGCTCGTTTCGCTGCCGGAATTGTCGCTTCCGGCATAAAGGCCTGCTCGGTGCGGGCCATGCCGAAACCCAAAATCCGCACTTGGATATCCGGGTTTGAACTCATGTCACGGGCCCGCTCGGGCGTAGTGACGACGAGGCCCGCATTGCCATCGGCCGGATAGGTTTGGCCGCCGAAGGTTACGCTCCCTTCCGGCATGACGGGGCGCAAACCGGCCAGCCCCTCGGCGGTGGAAAGCGTCACGCCTTCGTCGCCTTCGAGGGTTTTGATGGTTTTTTTGTAGCGCGCATTGGGCACGTCGAACGGCAGGGTCATATAACGCTTATGAAAGGCGTGATCGTCGGCGCAGGCGGCCTTGTACTGCTCACAGCGCATCAAAACCACTTCATGCTGCTGCTCGGTGGCGACGCCGTGCTTCTTGGCGACATTTTCCGCCGTATCGAGCATGGAATTGCGGCCTAGAGGATCGCAGGAGAAGTTATCCAGCACCCAGTTTTCATGGTCGGGCGTGCCGCCGGGACCGGTTGGGTTGGGATAGGTGAGGTGCGGGCCGTTGGAGGTCCGGTCAGTATTGACCACCAGAGCCTTCTCGGCCATACCGCTTTCAATTTCCTGGGCGGCGGCCAAAAGGGTGCGGGCGCCGGTTGCACAGGCCTGATAAATCATTGGGCCGCCAGCTTTCTTGGCGCCGACCATCCCGGCCAGCCAGGGGGCTCCGTAGAAAGAATGTTTCTGGGGAATGGACGTGCCGAGAACCGCATAGTCGAAATCGGCCACTTCAATCTGGCGTTTCGTCAGCTCCTGTTTGGCGACATAAGCTCCGAATTCAACCGCGTTGAGATGGGAAAGGCTGCCCTGCCACTTGGCGAAGGGGGTGGACCAATAGGCGCCATAAGGGATTTCCGCTTTATACGACACGTTTTCATTTCCTTGTTAGACGTGCAGGGAAACCCAGCTCTCCCATACCGGAGACCCAGCACAAACGGTTAGTCAAAAAATCGAAGGATCGGCGCGTTAAGCGCGAGCCTCCCCTGTAATGTTTAATTTTTGTTGGAAATTACTTTTTCACATCTGAGCGTGAAATACAGTGGCGGGATCAGACCAAAAAATTGGCAAAATCGGCCATAATTTACAGTTCCGGCGACCGCGAAAGACTGCGGTCGAGTCTTTTATAGATACCCGGCGTCACCCCGGCCCAGCTTTTGAAGGCCCGAACGAACACCCCCGGCTCGGAAAAACCGAGGCGTTCGGCGGTCTCGCCCACCGATAGGGCCTTATGGGTCAAAAAATGGATCGCCATATCCCGCCGCACGGCATCTTTCAAAGCGCGATACGAGGTGCCTTCCCGGTCGAGCTTGCGCCGTAGCGTCCGGTTGGACATGCCGAGTTGCGCCGAAACGTCTTTTAGTGAAATCTCACTCTCTTCGAGGTTCCGCCGCATGAGGTCCTGCACCCGCGAGGAAACGCTGTTATCGCTTTCGGGCCGGGCAAACAGCCTGAAAGGACATTTGCGCATAAAGGCCTTTAAGCTCGTCTCGGTCTGAACCACCGGTTTCTTGAGATAGGAAGCGTGAAAACTGAACCCGCTCACACCGCGTCCAAACTCACGGGGACAGGGAAACAGAAAGCGGTATTCATCCACATGCGGCGGCGGCGGATAGGCGAAGGTTGCTTTCGCCAAAACGATATTGTCGCCAATCAGCCAGGAACAAAGCCGGTGCCAGGACAGCATGATCAAATCGGTCAGCAGATGATAGGGGTCGAGATCGAGGCGCGGCTGGTGAATTTCCAGGGTCGCCGTATCGCCTTCGACGGCCAAATCGAGCCGGTAGCCGTCGCTCACCTGATGGTCGAACCGCAGCCCACGCTGGATGGCCTTGTAGAGATTGGGCTGATGGATCGCCAGCTCACCCAGAGTAAAGAAGGTGCCCGGCCGGTTTGGATATTCGCACTGCCCCAAGGTTTCATCGCGCATCACGCTGGAGAGCAACCGGACAAAAAGGGCCAGTTTGCGCGTGTTGACCCGCAACCCGAGCTCGCTAACGAACCCCCGGTCGATTTCCGCCTCCGATAGCAGCGCCTCGGCATCCAGCCCATGCGCATCGGCCACGCGCACCAGCGCAATCAAAAAATGGTTGGTCGAGGTCAGGTTATCCATACCCGAAACGATAAATGGAATGCAGGGTAAAATAAACCTATCAACGATCATGGGATGATTAAAACCGACGGCATAGATTTTCTTTCAGATCATGCCGCAAACGGTTTTTAAATTCTTATGCAGAAGTCACGAACCATAACGGCTGCATTTTTCTTGTTCTGCTTAGATGAAAAATTCTAGGGTTGTGAGGTCAAAATTAGGCCAAGTAAGCAGGGAATATCTAAATTCGACAAACTTGGGAAAGGAATTGGAGTGTAAGCATTATCGCGGGTTTTTCGACAAGAGAGTGTATGCTTCTTGTAGGTCTGGCGTATCGTATCCTTCGGTTATGTTCTCTATGATCTGGCTTAGTCGTTGTTTTGCCTCATTATTCTGTCCTTGGCTTATTTTAAAGCCTGTCCAGGCTGTTGTTGCGCGTAATTCCAGGAGCTTGGCTTGTTGGGATTGTGCGATTGTTATTGCTTTATTGAAGGCGTTCTCGATCTCTTGAGGGGGAGCGTAGCCGAGGCCGAGGAGGCAAGCGCCCTTTAAGCGGAAGAGTTCTGCTTCAACGTGATGATCATCGAGCCGTTTAACGACTTCCATGGCCTCGTCAATTGTTTTTAAAGCATCGGTAAAGTTTCCGGCGGCGCACTGCGCATCGGCCAATGTCTCGAGAAAGATAAGGGTGATGCCGCTCATCAATGCGCGGACCGACTGTACGCTTGCTTCCATTTCCGCCAAGCCTTCGTGGTCGCCCTGTATGACCCGGGCCCATCCATGCTCGAGTGTGGCTCCTGCGTCCCAGAGCGGGAAACCATGTTCATGGGCAAGCGCTATTGTTTCCTCCGCCAGAGTCAATGTTTCTTCCGGCCTACGCAGCATTCGATGGAGAACGGTAAAAAACGTCAATGCGTAACCGAGACTAAAGGGATGTCCGGCGCGACGGGCCTCTTCTACTGCGTTTTTACCTGCTTCATAGGCTTGATTGGGATAACCCAGATAACAAAGTGTCCAAGAGAGATACCCCCCGCTGGTGGCATAGGCGTTTTCGCCATATCCGGTGATAAGCGCTTCGTGGTGAGTGGGCTCATAGAGAGAGATGGCTCGTTCAAGTTGTTCCCGAGCCTCCTCAAATTCTCCTCGCCAGAACTGAATATTTCCGATCGCGAAATGAGCCTGTTGGATCTGGACCGGATCGCTACTCCGTTCCGCCATTTGTAGAAGTCGTCTTGCCAGTTTCAGCGCTTCGCTCCAATCGGAATGGGAACTGGTGCTGGCCCAAAGTCCCCAGAGCGCTTGGAAGGTATCGGCATCGGCTTCGGCCTCGGCGCTCAGGTCAACGGCTCTGACGTAGGCGGCCCAACCAATGGGTGAGGCGTATCCTTCGGCGGCATATGCCGATGCGCCAAGGCCGGTCTGCAATACTAATTCATAGCCGGTGCGTTCGGTTCCTTCCGGTAGGGAAGGGAGGAGAGCCAGACCGGCTCGGAAATGACTCATCGCTTCCTTTTCGGCGCTATGAAGGTGGGCTCGACGTCCGGCGTTGATCCAGTAAGAAACGGCCTTTTGGTTCTTTCCTGCATCCTGCCAATGCCGCGCTACGATTTCGGGGTGTGCTGTGACAATGTTTGAGAAACGAGTTTCTAGAGTTTCGGCAATGGTGGCGTGGGATTCCCGGCGGCCGGAACGGGTCTGGGATTCATACGCGGCGTCTCTAAACAAGGCATGGCGAAACAGGTAATCTCTTTCAGCTGAGCCTTCGATAAGATCGTTATCTTCCAGGCATTGGATCGCCTTCGTGATTTGACTCGGCGATAGAGGCGAGAGCTCTTGTAGGAGGTCGAGTGAAAATTCCCGTCCGATGGTTGCCGCCAGTTGGGCTACGGCCTTCGCCGTATCCAGATTGTCCAGTCGGGCCGCCAACAAATCCATAAGACTTGAAGGAATGTTTGGTGAAGGTTCGGTTTGATGTTTGGCGATATTGCGGGCCAGCTCTTCGGCAAAAAGCGGTATTCCATCAGCCCGTTCAACGATTTCTTCAATAAGATTTTCAGGGGCGTCCAGCCCGATTGCTTCGATCAGTACTCGGATATCGTTGCGCTCCAGTGGAGAGATATTAAGATTTGCTACTTCTTTCTCATTCCATGGAGAGACAAACTCGGGACGAGCAGTGAAAAGAATCAGGATTGAGCGCAGATCGTTAGTTGCCAGAACGCGCGTCAACAGTTCGAGGGTCGTCGGGTCAATCCAGTGTAGATCTTCGACAATAAGAAGGGTCGGCTGGATGCCGACAAGGGCCCGAAGACGATCTAGCAGAACGGCCATTGTTTCTTCGCGTTGTTGCGCAAGTGGGGTGGCTGGTTCCCTGTAAGGTGAAGCCACCGGCAAGGAGAGGACTGATGCCAGCAAGGGGATCGCCTGCGCCGCATCGTTACGGTAATGCGTTTCGGTATACTCTGCCAACTTAGCGAACCGTGTTTCAGGGGAGTCGCTTGCCTGGATGCTCAGGCGCTCAGCAATTAGCGTTGCGATGGGATGAAAAGGAGATTGGCTTGTTTCCGGGAAACTACGCAATTCTAGCACTGTGCATGGACGCTCGGTTAGCGTTTGCTTCAAGGTGTGAACAAGGCGCGATTTCCCGATTCCGGGCTCCCCCGTCAATAAACAAACTTTCCGTTCACCCTTCTCAACGGCATTCCATAAAGCAGTCAGTTGCGTAGTTTCATTGTCGCGACCAATTAGGGGCGTCAATGTTCGGGTGGCTGCAATTCTGTGCGTTGCTCCGCTGGCCTGGGTGATCTTGAAGGCTTCCGTCTTTAAACCCGTAACGCTGGTGATCGATCCTAAAGAAATGGAGTTGAAATATCCTGAGATTAGAGGGCGGGTTATTTCGCTGACGACAACACCGCTACCGTCGGTCAATTTTCGCAATCCGATAGCGATGGCCGAGGTTTGGCCTATGGTGTCCGGAACGATTGGGTCGTTGCCGACAAGGATCAGTCCTGTATGAATGCCGATGCGAATATCTACGTTTGACAGGGTGGATTCGGTTAAGCCATAAGCCGTTCTGACGGCGCGTAACGGAGCGTTTTCCTGGGCGCGTGGATAACCGAAATATGCCAGAAATCCACCATCGTTGGTGCGAACCACATAGCCACCGTTTGCCTCAACGGTTTCCATGCTCCGTGCCTGGGGCGTTCTTAGAAAATTCCAGGCATCTTCTGGGTCTACGGCCTCTTTTGCGGAAAATTGACAATACAGCACAGTGACCTGACGTCGTTCGATGGCAGGAAGCAAAGGAACGGCTGTTGTGACGCTTGGGGGCGTTGATAGCTCTTCGGGACCGATTTCTCCTGTGCGGATCTGGTCGGCCAGTTGCTGGGTCTCTTTTTCCGGCAAAACGCCGAGTTCCGCCTCAAGGGTGCGGGTTAAGGTTTTATACTGAGCCAGGGCTGCCGCCCGTTGGCCGCCAATGGCGGCAAGGCGCATGGCGCGACGGTGGCCATCTTCATTCCAGGGCTCTAACTCGGTGAAGCGAAGAGCGAATGATAAAGCCTTGGCGATTTCTCCCTGGAGTTCACAGCAGGCCGATATGCGTTCTAAGAGGAGTAAAGCATGCCGAAGGTAAGATTCACGCTGAATTTGCAGCCAGTCTTCGAATTCAGGGCAGTCAGTAAGATGAAAACTACTCATGAATTCGCCACGATATAGAGCAGCCTGGCGCTCCATCTCGGCAATGCATGTCTTGCAGTGTGAAGCTTCTAAGTTTTTGGGGCAGTCGGGGAGACGATCAGAGAACGCTTCGGTGTCAAGGAAATGATGACACGCGGGGTTAAAACGAATGGTTTCGCGGTCGGCTTCTAGGCAGGATGCCGGAGCATCTTTATCCCCCATTATGCGCTGCATCTGAAGCAGTACCTGACGCAAGTTATTGCGCGCGGCATCCTCGGCCAGATCGGGCCAAAAAATTTCCGCCAACCTTTGGCGGGACTGGGAAACGCCCGGGGCGGCGACAAGAACCCCTAGAATGGCTCGTCCCTTTTTCGCTAAAGATGGCAGTGATGTCTGACCGGAACGCTGAATTTCCACTTCTCCTAAGAATCGAAGAAGTAGTGTTTGGTGCGGCGTTTCGAGGCTCATGCGGCGGTCCGGAAAGAAGAGCGGAATTATAAATTTTTCGCACCATATCAAAGTTCGTCGCTAGATAATAGAGTGTGCCCGGCTTCCCGGACCGGTATTGGAAAGACTATTTTTTAATGGTGATTTTCCCGTCGACTACGCCAGCATAAAATACGATGATATCAACAGGTTCGTCGCCTTCGGCGCGGCCGTAATGCCACTGGTTAACCACTTCGACAATTGGATCTCCAGGCTTCATGTGAAGGGTTTCCCCCTTTTTAGTCACCACAGTCAGTTGGCCGCTGAGAAGAACTCCTGCATTGATGATAGGGTGCATATGCTGGGGCAATTCGGTCCCTGGGGCAATTCGAATTCGTAGGATGGTAACCTCGGGTTGCCCCTCTGGATAGGCCGGTAGAACCGAGCCATTCCAACTTGTCGAAGTTTTGGCAAGCTCATCAACCGTGACAGCGGCGTTTTCACCGGCAATGACCGGTCCGGCGAGTAGAAGGATGGCAATAAGGCCGAACAGACAGCGTTGCATCTATTTCTCCATGTCAGTGTTCGAAGGTAATCCGAATTTCCGTTGTTCCTGTGTCGGAGGAAACCTGGATATCAGTGGCATAGGTTGAGGCAAGGTAGGTTGCTAGGGTTTCAAGAGCCTCTTCATCCTCTAGCATTTCTTGTTCATTGGGGCGATGGCCGCTAATGGTGATGGGGGAGCCATCGTATTGCAAAAGGCTTTTTAGTTTTAGTTCATCAAAGCTGACGGTCAGGTCCAAGCCTGAAGAGCAGAGGCTTTGCCGGAAAATAGACTCTATCAATTCCGAGTGGCAAATCTGGGCTGCTCGGATTACCTCGGTTCGCGCCGCCCAGGCGTCTCCCTGTTGCTCAAAAAAAGTATGGACACGCTTTCCTGCTTCTTCTGCCGAATCGAGCCTCAGCTGGGCTGTCGATGAAATGCCGAAGCGAAGAACGAAATTCAGCAAGATGACCAAGATGGTTGCCGTCGATAGGGGGGAATCGAACAACGGCGGAACCCAATTGGGGATGCTGTCGTGGAAGGTCGACAAAAACCCCTCGCCCAATCCAAAAATAATAGGCAGAGAGACAATAAAGGTTCGCCGCATATCGAGCATGCGACTGGTGACGATCTGCATGCCGGTAACGATCATGAAAGCTGAAGCAAAGATCAGCAGGGCGCCAAGTACAGGAACTGGCATAACCGTGAAAACCATGGCGATCTTGGGAAAGAACGCCAGCGCTACCATTAGGCCCCCACAAGCAATTCCGATAATCCGAGCCGTCACTCCGGTCGCCATGGCGAGACCTATATTGGTCGAATAGCTCTGCTGCCCCATGCTGCCCATAAGGCCGGCGAGCAATGAGGCGAGGTTATTGGCCATTACGCCTCCGGCGGCTGAGGTCATGTCGAGACGCTTCCAATCTGGGTCGTTAATTTTTTGGCAGGCCGTGATATCGCCCATTGTTTTCAGCGAACCGCCAACCATGGCGACGAGGAAAGGGACGATCAGTAGTGGATCGAAGCTCCAGCCCCAGGGGGCGGGTGAGGGGATGGCAATAACTGGAGCATGGCTTACAGCAGCCCAGTCATCCATAGTCATCAAACCGGTTGCCACTCCCACTGCAACCCCTATGGCAATTGCCAAAAATGGCAGGTAGAGCCGCAATTGGCTGGCCGAGCCCCTTGCGCCACCGACGACGAATACGGCAAGAGTGGCAAAGCCGGTGATGAGCGTTGGGGATCGCTCTGTTCCTTCTGGAAGGTCAAGGCCGAAAATGGCGCGAATTGCAGGAGAGATCAGTGAGACGCCAACCATAATGGTAACGGTCCCTGTGACTTCCGGTGGGAAAAGAAAACGAAGCTTGGGCAGTAAACGCGCTAGCGGCAGGCCTAATAATCCCATGGCTGCTGTCATGCCTGCAACCAAAGACAAGCCCCCCGTTTTGGCGGCGATGATCGAGGCGGGAAGCCAGGGTGGGCCGATGGATGTAGGAGCCAAAAAGCCGGAGCCGACAATAGGGGTTCGCAGGCTTTGGAATACGGTAGCCAATCCGCTTGCCGCCATGGCGAGAGCAACAAATTGAGCTGTTTCCGTGTGACCGAGATCAATCGCATGGGCGAGAACAATAGGAAACACCAACCCTACACCAGCGAGTACGATCAGGTGTTGCAGGGCAAGCAACGCCGTTAGGGAAGGTGGCGGACGGTCATCGACTGAATAAAGTAACTTGGGCGGACGAGCGGTCATGGAAGAAGTTATTCCGCCGCCCCTTTAAGGGCGTCAGTTACGGTCTCATGGATAGTGAACAGGGGGAGAAAACCGCTGATTTCGAATACTTCCCGGTGACTGGCGTCGAGTTGGCAAAGGAGCAGTTCGGTCTTCTCTTTGCGGACTCTTTTCGCGGCCATCAGTAAAACACGCAATCCGGCGCTTGAAATGAACTGAAGTTTCCCGAAATCCACGACGACCCGGTGACCTGTGTCTAGGGCGCTAAACAAGGCCGTGTGGAAATCGTCTGCGGTGGTGCTGTCGATCCGGCCTTCAGGGCATAGCAGCCCTATATCGCCATGAGTTTGATTATGAATATTCAGCATAGGGACCTCATATGGTTTGTGTCGCTGTCTGCCTTTTTGCAGTGCGACGGTCGATGAGGAAAAAAACGAGTCCGTTGGCGAAGCAGCCGATAACGAGACCGTCGATACCCAGTGGAACGTCAAGAGCCAGGTTCCAAACGAGTGTTCCGGTTATTCCGGCGATGGCGCCGAAAACGAATCGCCTTTTGCTGACGGCAAAACCCAGAATGGCGGCAGCTAACGGAACCAGAACTGTCGGCGCCCAGAAATTGTAGGCGTAGATCAGAATGTCGAGGACGCTGTCGATGGTCAGGGCGAAAACAACTGACGACACGCCAGTCAGAAGCGTTACGATTCTGGCGATGCGCAGTTCCGCTTTGGCTTCTAACGAGTTTGAGCGCAATGGGCGTAGGATGTCGTTACTGAAAGCGATTGCTGCGCCGTTGAGAAAAGAATCAGCCGACGACATGATGATTGAAATCACCGAAGCCGCAACGATTCCTTGGAGGATGGGTGGTAGTGCTTCTCTGATCACAAAGGGCATTGCCAGATTGGCGTCAAGCTCCGGCTGCAATGTCAGGGCGACCAGACCAATCAGGCCGGTGACGGCGAAGAAGGGGATGGAGAATAGACCGCTGAGCATTGTTCCGCGGGCGACCTTGTCCATGTCGCGTCCAATCAGGAGACGCTGGACGTATGGTGGCACTAGGGTTTCGCCAAGTAGGAAGGTAAGGAACAGCCCCCCTAGGGTTAGCAGGGCAAATGGTTCTGTGGGGAGGCTCAAATGTGCT
This sequence comes from uncultured Rhodospirillales bacterium, assembly GCA_965368335.1. Taxonomy (GTDB): domain Bacteria; phylum Pseudomonadota; class Alphaproteobacteria; order Rhodospirillales; family JAPHRK01; genus CBDUMN01. The sequence continues at coordinate 43 of CBDUMN010000075.1, read as the reverse complement.
TCTGGAACGGTTTGGGTGATAGCTTCCCATCCGCCAGCATGAT
>CBDUMN010000074.1:0-17442 GCA_965368335.1 uncultured Rhodospirillales bacterium | reverse complement strand
TCGCCCCTTGCCGTTCTCTGCAATAATGATATCCCAGCTTTCCAGGTCCAGGGTGTCGGCCAGGGCGGTTCGGCTTTTGACTTCCCGAGAAATAGGCGCAAAACCGCCTTGGCGAAGAATCTCTACCAGATCCATCGCTAAACGACCGGATATACCGGCAAATACAACTTTAATCGGTGCTTCCATAGCGAGAAGCGCCCCATCTCATCCCTGTTTTCCCTGATTTAGAAGGACTTTAATGGAAGCGAATTGGTATGTCCAGTGTTTGACTCTCCTTAAAGTCGTGGATAACTGTCGTTTTCACACCCCTTAAGTGTGTTAATTGTGTTTATTTTTCGGTTATCCAGGCAACGACTTCATCGATCCAGACGGGATCCGGTTTCTCGAAAATATCCGTCCCGGCATGGTCGGCCAAATCGGTTTCCCAGCCCTCAAGGGCGCTGGCTCGGTTGAAAACCGGCTGACAAGAGCCGATGTCCGGGGAGTCTGCGTGGGTTAGCGAAAGCGCCTGACCTTCCATGCGGGGACCATTGAGATCGAGGATTTCGGCGAAGCGGCTCCAGCCGACGCCGGTATTGCGGGGGCAAGCGCCCATGACCGCATAACGCGTAGCGCCGTCGCGGACCAATGAGGCGAGAACCAGAGCTTGAAGGCCGTTGCCGCCGCGGCCGACGACGGAGATATGATTTTGGCGAACGCCCCGGGCCCAGAGTTGGCGTATTTTTTCTTTGATCGCCACTAAATGGGTTTCCCAGGGCAGGGCTTCCGGTCGGACGGAGAGCACGACGGTAATGCCTCGTTCAGCTAGGGCTTCGGCGACGGTCCCGTCGACGGACTGCGCCTGTGGGTCGGTTAGTAAAAACGAGATGAGATTGCCGTCTTCAAGGTGGGGTGGCACATCGTTGAGTACCCGTCCCTTTGGGCCGCCATCGTCACAAGCGCCGAGCAAGAGAAGTAGTATTAAGATGAAAGGAAGGGCGAGAGAGAGGCGGCAAATCATGAGACTTCACGGTATATTGCAAGGCAGGTCATGTCGTCGGCCGCTTCGGCTCCACCGGTAAACTCTTTGATATGGTCGAGCATGGTGCGGCAGAGCGCTTCGGGTGAGTTCCCCTGGTTGATTGACAGGAAGTCTTGCAGGCGCTGCTCACCGAATTGGTCGCGTGTTTCATTGAAGGCTTCCGTCAGGCCGTCGGTATAAAGAAATAACGTATCGCCCGGATCGATTTGAAGGGTTTCTTGCTCGTAGGTTAATCCGGCCTCGACGCCCAAAACGACACCGTCGCCGCCACTGATCAAGGTTGTTACCCCTGTCTTTCCGCCAATCCTCACCGGTGGGAGATGGCCGCCGTTGGCGTAGGTCAGTTCCCAGGTCCGGGGATTGAGAACGCCGTAAAAGACGGAGACGAACATGCTGGTGATTTCGTGCCGACAGATGAGATCGTTGACCTGTGAGAGGCATTCGGCGGGAGGTGTGCCTGCGGTTGCGGTGGCCTGCAAAAGGGTGCGCGCAACGGCCATGAAGAAGGCGGCCGGAATGCCCTTGCCGACCACATCGGCGACGACATAGCCGATCCGTCCGTCGCCGATCTCGAAAACATCGTAGAAGTCGCCGCTCATGTCTTTGGCGGATTCGAGGATGGCCGCGACTTCAAGGCCGGGGCGTTCGGGAAAGACCGTCGGCAGAATGCGTTTTTGGATATCACCTGCAATATCAACCTCGCGGCGGATAGCCGAAAGCTGCGCCTCGGTGCGCCAGGCCTTGCGTCGCCGCTCCGTATCTTCATAGACCTTGCAGATGGTTCGCTCCAAGTCCTTGGCGGCGACCGGACGAGTGAGAAAATCGGCGGCGCCGTCGTTCATCGCACGGCGGATAAGCGGTAGGTCGGCGCTGCCGGTCAGGGCGATTCGGGGAACCCGGACCCGTCGACCGGTGAGCTTTTTGAATAACTCAAGGCCTGAAACGTTGTCTTTATCGATAGCGACGATAGCGACATCCAGGGTGTCTATTTTTTTGAGAATTTCGATGGCTGAAGCGTCGTCGGTGGCAATGATGAATTCATGCTCACCGGTCGGGCCCAGCGTTTCTTGGCAAAGGCTCGCGAACTCCGGATCGTCGTCAACGATCAGCGTGATCGGCATGAATGTATCCCCCCAGACGCGGCAGTCTGTCTATTTATAATATAAGAAGCAGTTGTTTCCTATCGTTCCGCTTCGGTCAATAGTCGGCGGTGTTTTCATAGATTCTTAGGAAAGACGTGTCGGCCGTCCGTTCCGAGAGGTAGGGGATCGATATGGGAAACGGCGTCGAGCGGTAAGGGGCCGTAAAGATGAGGGAAAAAAGCACCGTTTCGGGAGGGTTCCCACTTTAGCGCAGAGCCCAGTTTTTCCGTTTTAACCGTTAAAAGAACGAGGTCGGACTGGCCGGCCCGGTGCTTGGCGGCGCTTTCGCAAATTTGTTCGGCCGTTGAAAAATGAATGAATCCATCGGCGGTATCTTGGGAGGAACCCTCGTAGCGCCCTTTGTCTTTGGCTGCGTCCCATTCTTCGGCACGGCACATATGATAGATCAATGAACCTTCCATGCGGCTCCAAATATCTTGGCTGTTGCAGCGGATTGAACTAAGAAATGAGCATGACACAAAAACAGAAAAACGAAAACGACCAAGAACGTGGGGACGATCCTGTCGCCGAGTATATTTTATATGCTTTGGCCGATGGGAAGCCGCTCACTTTTCAGGCTGTCGCCCAGGCCTATGCGGAAACCCGTCGCAAGCCCAAAGATCCCCCCAATATTTGGAAACGTTATTTAACTGCGGTGCGCCAACAGGGAATCCATTTGGCCCGTCAGGGGCGGATTGAGTTGACCCACCGAGGTCAACCGGTTGATCCTGATGATTTTAAAGGCTTGGTTCAGATGCGGCTGATCGGATAAACTCTTCCCAACATGGATGAGGAGAAATCCGTGACGAATTATATCGAATGGACGCCGGAAATGAGTGTCGGGGTGGACGCTCTGGACAAAGACCACCAGCAACTGGTCGGTCTGCTCAATCAATTCATTCAAGCGGTTGACGATGGTGACGGCGTTTTGATTGTCGATGCGATTTTTGGCGGCTTGGTGCGTTATACGGAAACTCATTTTGTCCGTGAGGAAAAGGTCATGGAGGCCTGCGGCTACCCTGATCTGGCCGAACATAAGTTGCAGCATCAGAAACTGGTCGCGCGTGTTTTCGAATGCCGCGAGGCCTATATGCAAACGCCCAATGAAAGTCTTGAGGGAGAGGTGCGGGAGTTTTTGACGAGTTGGCTCCAGCAGCATATCCTGGTTGACGACATGGATTATAAGGTCTTGGCCGAAGCCAATGCGGACGCGGTGGCTCTGGCCGTGGCTGAATAAATACATTTCTTTATTTGAATTCGGCGATAAGCCTTCCAATATTTTAAGTATGATGACAAGTGACAATCGGCTTCCCGCCAAGATAAACGAACAAATCTATACAGAACTCGCCGAACTAATGTTGAAAGACATTGCCGAGGACTTTTGCCACGACTGCTCGAACCCAAACCGAACCGGTCAGGTGATCAAGCTGGACGACCCGATGAGTTGTCATTGCCGGTGTGAACGTATCGAAGGCATTCTCGAGGCTTCGATGGTTCTGCTGAAACGTTAGCAACAGTCTAATCAGGGGCCGTCCTAGGGTCAGGACCCATTAATCCGATCCGTTCTGCGTCCTCTCTCCTTGCCCTCGGCTAAATAGAATGAACAGAATTGCATCAGATTAATGAGTCGGTGACCTAAAGTGGCCAGACCATCAAAATCATGGGGATTGCAACCAGCAGAATGATGATCTGCAAGGGGAGCCCCAGTTTCCAGAAATCGCCGAATTTGTAGCCGCCGGGGCCCATCACCAGCACGTTATTCTGATGTCCTATCGGTGTCAGGAAAGCCGATGACGCGCCAATGGCCACCGCCATGAGGAAGGGGTCCATGGATGCGCCGGTTTGAAGGGCGATGCTTGCAGCGATAGGCGCCATAATAACGGCCGTGGCTGCATTATTGATCATGTTGGTCAAAATCATCGTAACGCCCATGAGAGTGCCCAGAATCGCCCAAGCGGGAACTTCACCGGCCATGCCCGAGATCAGCATGGCGATGGTGTGGTCGGCGCCCGATGTTTCGAGCGTATGACCAACGGGGATGAGTGCGGCGAGCAGGACGATGACCGACCAATCGATGGCTTCATAGGCGGCGCGTGGCGTCAAAACGCCGGTTAGCACCAAAAGTACCGCAGCAGCTGAGAAACTGACCTCGACGGGTAAGAGGCCGAAAGATGTTGAGAGAACGGCGCCGATGAAAATAATCGGTGTAAGAAATTTTGGAAGCCGCAAAGCCGGTTCCAGCCCTCGGGTTGCTAAAGGCATACAACCAAATGCGGCCATGATTTCACGTAGGGTTTCGCGCTCTCCCTGGACCAGCAATACGTCGCCTGCGCTGAATTCGACTCGGCCCAACCGTTCATTGATTCTCTCGCCTTGGCGGGCGACTCCCAACAGATTGACGCCATAACGGCTATGGAGTTTGAACTTCTCGGCTGTTGCGTTTTCCAGTCGCGCGCCCGGTCTTACGACGACTTCCATGATCTCTACTTGATCGGATCCCAACTCGGCGCGTTTGATGTGGCGTTCACCGACCAACTCGACGGCGGTTGTTTCAACCATCCGCTGGAGAACAGGAGCGTCGGCGCGGATAATCAATATGTCGCCTTCCTGCAAAATGGCGTTGCGCAGGTGGCCGAGGAGCTTTCGTTCACCGCGAACGATTCCGAGGATGATAATTTCATTGTCCATCATCCGCTCCAATTGGCGCGGCGTCCGCCCCACGGCGGCCGACATTTCGGGCAGGCTGACCTCGGAAATGTATGAGTCGGTTTCGGGAAAATCGTCTCCACCGGTCAACCCTTTGCGCCGGGTGGGAAGCAGCTTGATGCCGATCGTGGTGATGAATAGCAGGCCGGCCAATGTAACGATGACGCCGACAGGCGTGAAGTCGAACAAACCGAAGCTCTGGCCGACGATGCCTTCTTTATAGGATGCGATGATGATGTTGGGCGGGGTGCCGATCTCGGTCATCATGCCGCCCAATAGGGTGCCGAACGAGAGGGGCATCAAAATCATTGAGGGCGAGGCATGAAGTCGTAGGGCAAGGGGCATCAAGAGCGCCAGAGCGCCAACATTGTTCATGAAGCCGGACATTAGGGCGCCTAAGGAGGCGAGGATAAAAACGCTGAAGATGGGAAATTGCCGGATCGATGCAATCCTGCGAGCCGAAAGATTGAGAACCCCCGAACGTTCGATAGCCCGGCTGATAACCAGGACGGCGGCGACGGTGATGACGGCGGGATGGCCGAAACCTGAAAAGGCCTCGTCGATGGGCACCAGATTGAGAATGACGGCGACAAGCAGCGCAATCATCGCCACCATATCGTGACGCCAGCGGCCCCACAGGAAAAGCGCCAGGGTGGCTGTTAAGAGAGCAAAAACAACAATCTGGCTGGTCATGGCCGAATGGTAAGTCTATGACACGCGTTTTGAAAGGGTTTTGCTCGGCAGCCGGACGGTGAAACTGGATCCCACGCCTTCCTTGCTTTCAACGGAGATGGTGCCGCCCATCAGTTCAACGATCTTTTTGCTGATCGATAGACCAAGGCCGGTCCCTCCCTGATTGCGTGTTTTTTTCGTATCGATCTGTGAGAAATCCTTGAACAGATCGGCTGTTTTCGCCGGAGGCATGCCGATGCCCGTATCGGAAACGGTAAACTCGATCCAATCTGTCGGCCAGGCGGCTTCGCGTGTGACGGTGAGAGCGATTTCGCCATCCTTGGTGAACTTGCTGGCGTTGCCCAAAAGATTGAGCAGAACCTGCCGGGTGCGAATGGGATCGACCTGGATGGAACCCAGGCCCTTGTCGCAATAAATGGCGAGTTTGTTGCCGTTTTGCTCGGCTAAAGGCAGTGAGGTTGAGCGCACGTGATCGACCAGCTGCTCAACGGAAGTTTTTTCGATCACCAGCTCCATTTTACCGGCTTCGATCTTGGAAATGTCGAGGATATCGTTGATCAAGTCGAGAAGGTGACGACCGGACCGATTGACCCGTCTTAGGGGTTCTCTGTAGTGCTCGTCTTTGAATTCTATGGCGTCTTCGTGAAGCATCTCGGAAAGGCCGATAATGGCATTCAGCGGAGTTCGCAACTCGTGGCTCATCTTGGCTAGGAAATCGGATTTAGCAGCGTTGGCTCTATCGGCTTCTTCTTTTGCTTTTTCGAGCTCATTTGTGCGTTCCTCGACCAATTCATGTAGATGGTCCCGGTGGCGCGCCAGTTCTTCCTCGGCGAGTTTACGTTCGGTGATGTCCGTTGAAATACCGCCAACCGCATAGATTTTTCCCTCGTGATTGCGTAGAGGAAATTTGACGGAAAAGAACGTTTTTTCTTCGTCGTAACCGGAAAGTGTTTCTTCGATTTCGAGAAGTCTTTCTTTTTCGGCGACCCGGCGGTCGTTTTCCCTAAAACTATTGGCTATCTCGGACGGGAAAAGATGGTGATCGGTTTTGCCGATAAAAGTTTTTGAGGAAATCCTGAACAGGTCCTCAAAACTTCGGTTGACCATCAGATAACGGCCTTCCAAATCTTTCAGGTAAACAAGATTGCTCATATTGTCGAGAATGGCTTGGAGACGGCTTCGGTTTTCGGTCAGCTCGGTCAGGCGGCTTTCTTGCTCCTTGACGAGGGTCTCGAATGTTCGCCCTAGTTTATTGAAGTCTTCGAAAGGTCCTTCATAGAGGGCTGGTGAATGGCCTTGTCGGATTTCCTCAGCATAATAGAGCAGGCTGCCAATACTGTTTTTAACCATCGCGCGAACGACGAAAACGACGGCCAGCGTGGTGATGATTGTGATCGCCGCAATGATCGCCATATTTCGGTAGTAAGCCGTTTCCAGGTCATCCAAACGGTCCCCTGGAAGAGCGGCCAGGAGTTGTATTTGCCTTTGGGTGTCGCCAACCTGTAGCGAAAAAAGAGAAATCAGATGGCCGTCTCGATGGATAAATTCCGTTTGCCCCGATCTGAGTTCGTGCAACGCAGTTTCCAGGTTCTCGGGTAATACGGCTTGATTGATCCTGAAGATAACCTCTCCGTCCGCTAGTATGGCGGCGCCTGCAAGCTCTCCCCTCAGCATCAACATCTGAGCGAAGTGGTTGACTGATTTAAACAGCAATCCGGAATAGAGATAGGCCGAAACGTCGCCGTCTTTGTCAAAAACGGGAACGCTCATGATCAGCGCCGGTTCAGGGTTGGTGACAAATGTCCAGCTTGGTCCGGTGGCGGAAGGAACGGGGAGCGCCGCGGCAAGCTTTTGACTGTCGATGTCACCGGGTATCGCATCAATCCATTCATTGTTTTCAGAAGCGTTTATCGCCAAAAAACCGAAACCCAAGTGATAGGAGGTTGTCAGCCAGTCTTTCATGATAGGCTCTAGGCGCTGTTTGTTAGGAAGGGCGGCCTGAAAGCTGGGCTGGTTAGCCAGCCCTCCAAGCGTTGCGGCCATAACCTTTAGATGCTCGCCAATGAAAAGCTGAACATTACTTTCGCGATAAGCGAACGATTGTGAAACTTCCCTTTCCAAAGCCTCTCGGGATGAAAAGAAGCTCAGCGTGGCCACCAGAAGGGAAACCAACAGCATCGCCCCGATCAATACGGCTGTGAGAAAATGTGAGAACCTGAAAGTCCGAGATTTCATCCCTGTATCCGGCGGTTTCCCTAATATTATTTCTCTTTTGATGTGAATGCGATGGGAAGTGAATTCAACATCTGAACATCATTTCCAAGCAATATACCTCAACCACATCCTTCTGCGGGTCTTTAATTTCCCGACCCTAGCCGAAAAGTGTAAACGGTTTCTAATTAGGGGACCGCATGAGTGGAAAACGACGAAACCCCCGGCTTTTGGCCGAGGGTTTCGATGGTGGGCGCGACAAGGATTGAACTTGTGACCCCTGCCGTGTGAAGGCAGTGCTCTCCCGCTGAGCTACGCGCCCTTATTCTCAAGGAGGCTGTGATATACGGTCCCGCCCGGACCCTGTCAAGAGAGCTTGGTCAGCGCCTCGGCCAATTGGTCGAAATGATCGATTAAAATGTCGGCGCCCATCTCGGGCGGTGGGATGCGGGTATATCCGAAGCTGACGGCGATGGTGGGGAGTCCGGCGTTTTTGCCTGCGTTCACGTCATTGGGCGAATCGCCGACCATGACGGCGTTTTCGGGGGCGATCCCGAGTTTTTCGAGAACCGCCAGGGGGTGTGAGGCATCGGGTTTTTTCTTTGGGAGAACGTCGCCGCCAATGGCTGCATCGATGAAAGGCGCGAGTCCCATGCCCTCGAGGATTTGCTCTGTGGGCATTTGTGGTTTGTTGGTGCAGATACCGTTGAGCACTCCGGCGTCTTTTTGCTGTTTGAGTGCTTCCAGTACACCGGGGAAGGCCTTGGTTAGGGTTGAGCCGTGGCCGTCGTAGAAATCAACGAAAACGCCGGTGAGAACGGCGATTTGGTCGTCGGAATAGGGTTCGCCGGTTTTTTTGAAGGCCCGCTCGACAAGTTTAGGCGCGCCATCGCCAATCATCGAAACAACCTCGGGCAAATCCAGCGGGCGGCGGCCCTTTCGGGCGAGGACCCGATTGATAGCGGCTCTGATGTCCGGTGCGCTATCGACCAGAGTGCCGTCCAGGTCGAAAAGAATGGCTTTAAAACGGTGCATATCTGCAATCTTCAGTAATACAATTTGACTTTGCGGCCAGGGCCTTGGTGTGGCACAGTCCGCCCCCAAAGAAAAGGATGTCTTTTCCTTATATCATATTTGTCTAATATTTGTATCGGCCGTTTCAAGTTATGAGTAAATCAAAAACCGCCATCGTGGTTCTCGCCGCCGGTCTCGGAACCCGTATGAAATCCACATTGCCCAAGGTGATGCATCCGATTGGCGGGCGTCCCATGGTAAATCATCTTCTGGAAACGGTCGAAAGCCTTAAGCCGGAAAAAGTCGCTGTCGTGGTTGGCCCGGATATGGAGGCCGTCGAAACCGCCGTCGCCCCCCATCCGACCGCCGTGCAGACTGAACGTTTGGGCACCGGCCATGCGGTCATGGCGGCGCGGGATGTGGTTGAAGGATTCAAGGGCGACGTTTTGATCGTCTATGGCGACACGCCGCTGCTGACTCGCCAGACCCTTCGCAGGATGCTCGAAGCCCGCCGCGCCGCGCCATCGCCTGCTGTGGTCGTTCTGGGGTTTATCCCCGATGATCCGGGCCAGTATGGGCGGTTGATCCTTGATGACGAAGGGTATCTGGAGGAAATCGTCGAATACCGCGAGGCCGGGCCGGATGAACTGGCGGTCGATCTCTGCAATTCGGGTGTCATGTGCGTGGACGGCCAACTGCTGTTTAACCTGCTGGACCGGGTGAAAAACGACAACGCCAAAGGTGAATACTACCTGACCGACATTGTCGCGCTCGCCAATGAAGATGGCTTCCAGTGCGCCGTTGTCGAGGGTGATGAGGAAGAATTGCTGGGCGTCAATTCCCGTGTCGAGTTGGCTGGCGCCGAGATGTTGGTTCAGGACCAGTTGCGCACTCGGGCCATGGAAAACGGGGCGACGCTTGCCGACCCCAGCACCGCTTATTTTTCCTGGGATACGGTGCTTGGCAAAGATGTGACCGTGGGACCCAACGTGGTTTTCGGCCCCGGTGTGACGGTTGGCGATAACGTGGAGATCAGGGCGTTTTGCCATCTTGAAGGGGCTCAGGTGGCCGATGGGGCGACGATTGGGCCGTTTGCCCGCTTGCGCCCGGGCGCAGATGTGGGCGTGGAAGCGAGAGTGGGGAACTTCTGCGAAGTGAAAAACGCCACCCTCGAAACCGGCGCAAAGGTCAATCACCTGACCTATATCGGCGATGCTCGGGTCGGCGAAAAGGCCAATATCGGGGCGGGAACCATTACCTGCAATTATGACGGCTACTTCAAATCCCTGACGGAAATCGGCAAAGGGGCCTTTATCGGCTCCAATACGGCGCTGGTCGCGCCGGTTAAGGTGGGTGACGGGGCGATCATCGGTGCTGGCTCGGTGGTGACGAAAGAAGTTGAGGGCGATGAATTGGCCGTTACCCGCGCGCCGCAGAAAGGCATCAAGGGTTGGGCGGCGAAATTCCGTGAGAAACGCTCGGCGGAAAAAGAAGCAGCGAAGAAAAAGTAAGGGCTTTTTATGTGCGGAATTGTCGGAATCGTCGGAAAGCAGGAAGTCGGTCCTTTATTGCTCGAGGGGCTCAAGAGGCTCGAATATCGCGGCTATGACTCGGCCGGTATCGCCACCCTGATCAATGGCGGCATCGAGCGTCGACGCGCCGAAGGTAAGTTGGACAATCTTGCTAAGCGTCTGGAAGATACGCCGGTCTCCGGCACCATCGGGATCGGCCATACCCGCTGGGCGACCCATGGTATTCCCAACGAAATCAATGCACACCCCCACGTCACCGACCGGGTTGCTGTGGTTCACAACGGCATTATCGAAAACTTCAAGGAACTGAAGACCGAGCTGGAAGGTCTGGGCCATAAAATGGCGTCGGATACGGATACCGAGGTCATGGTCCATTTGATCGACCGCTATCTGCAGGAAGGCAAGAGCCCGACCGAGGCCGTATCGGCGACGCTCAAACGGCTCGAAGGAGCCTTTGCGCTGGCCATTCTATTCGCCGGCCAAGACAATCTGATGATTGGGGCGCGACGCGGCAGCCCCTTGGCCATCGGGTTTGGCGAAGGGGAGATGTTCTTGGGCTCAGACGCCTATGCTCTGGCTCCGTTGACCCAGAAAATCGCCTATCTGGAAGAAGGCGACTGGGCCGTGCTGACCGGCGATGGCGCGGTCTTTTACGATTTTGATGACAACGAAGTCGAGCGCGAGATCAAGACGACCGAATTGTCCGGCGCGATGATCGGCAAGGGCGGCCATCGCCACTTCATGCTCAAGGAAATCTACGAGCAGCCCCAGGTAATCGGCGACACCTTGCATGGGTTTCTCAATCCGGCGGAACGGACCATCACCTTGCCGCCGCTTTCCTTCGACCTGAAGGACATTAAGCGCGTGACCGTCATTGCTTGCGGCACATCCTTTTATGCCGGGCTCTGCGCAAAATATTGGATGGAAAGTTTCGCTAAGGTGCCGGTCGAGGTGGATATCGCCTCCGAGTTTCGTTACCGGGGCCTGGAGATGGAACCGGGCGGGCTGGCGATCTTTATTTCCCAATCGGGCGAAACGGCGGATACCCTGGCGGCGCTCCGCTATTGCAAAGAGCAGGGTCAGAAAATTCTCTCTATCGTCAATGTGCCTGAAAGCAGCATCGCGCGGGAATCCGATGCGGTTTTGCTGACCTATGCCGGGCCCGAAATCGGCGTTGCCTCAACCAAGGCTTTCACCACCCAATTGGTCGTTCTGTCCTGCCTTTCCCTGGCTTTGGGTAAGGCGCGCGGCAAGATCGACCGGGAGCTGGAAGGGCATTTGGCAGAGGCGCTGACCGAAGTGCCTGCGCGGGCCGCCGAGGTGCTCAATCACGATGAGCGCTTGCAGGAACTGGCGGCCGAGGTCGCCGAGGCGCGCGACGTTCTCTATCTGGGGCGCGGCACCAGCTACGCCATCGCCATGGAAGGGGCCTTGAAGCTCAAGGAGATTTCCTACATTCACGCCGAAGGGTATGCGGCGGGCGAGATGAAGCATGGGCCCATCGCCTTGATTGATGAGGCCGTGCCGGTAATCGTGATCGCTCCTTCGGACGATCTGTTCGATAAAACGGCAAGCAATATGCAGGAAGTCATGGCCCGTGGCGGCCGGGTGATTTTCTTAAGCGATGCGCCGGGCTGTATGAAACTTGGCGAGGCCGCCAAACATGCCATCGCGCTCCCCGAAGTCGACCCCTTCGTCGCCCCGGTGCTCTACGCTATCCCCGTGCAGCTTTTAGCCTATCATGTGGCCGTGCTGAAAGGGACCGATGTGGACCAACCGCGCAACTTGGCGAAAAGCGTCACCGTGGAATAAGGATTTGAAGCCATGAAGCATCTGATTTTCTCCTTGCTGGTTGGTCTTTTATTGACCGCTTCAGCCCAAGCCGAAGAAGCGAAGATGACGCCGGAACAATGTGCGGCGGCTTATGAGCAATGTATGGCGGCTTGCGATGCGCAGTACAAAGCCGACGAGGCCGCCGGAGCGAAACGGGCGGCCTGTGGGACGCCCTGCGCGGCTAAGCGGGCGGCTTGCGATGCTGAGGCTGGCATCGATGCGGCGGCTCCCCATGTCAAAGAAGGCTGGGAAGCGGCCAAAGAAAAAGCGAAGGAATGGAGCGAAAAAGCAAAGAAAACCTGGGAGCTTTGGACTGAGGAAGAGAAAGAAGGCGCGCCTGAGAACAAGCTCCCGGAAGAAAAAGACGCCGAAAAGCCCAAGGATATCTAGGGGCCTGACCCTAGTGCCTACTTAACGATCAGGCTGATGCCCATGTGGGTGACGATAGCGCCGAGAATGACGGCCAGGATCAGCAGGATCAACATGATGTAGCGCTGAACGTTGGCTTCGCGTTTCGACTTGATCCGGCGAATTCTGGCGAAAAGGGTCGAATAATTGCGTGACACGACCTCGATTTTCCGAGTTTCCGTGTGTTGCCACATCTGATAGGTAATCAGAGCGAAAACAACGGCGACGGCCAGCAGAATGTTGAAGAGAGACATCATATCGCCGAATGATCGGTCGGCATCGACCAATTTGGTGATGCCGATCATGCCGCCAAAAGCGAGAAGGGTGGAGCCCAGCGTCCACCATTGTAGCTTTTTGGCAAACCGGATGGTTTCCGTCGATTCCTTATAGAGCGTTTCCAGCTCTCGATGGGTTAGGGAGTCGAGGTTTGAGGGCTTGTTTTCGAACTTTTCGGGTTCGTGCGCTGGCGCCAGTGCTTCTTCTTGTTTTTTAGCCATGAATAAAGCCTCCCTTAAACCGAATGGACTGTAGGATATCGCCAAGCCTAACAGAAACTTACGCTTTTTGCGAAAGTTCGGTTATTGCATCAGATTAATGGGTCCTGCCCCTAGTCACCTGGAATTGAAATAGATGGCATTAATGATTGTTTTTCCCATCGTTCCACAAGGAGGAGGCGCGTAGGCGATGCGGTGTCATCGGCAAGCGTTTTCGACGTGGTGGAACGATGGGAAAAACAACCGTTCGGCTGTCTTGAAGAATCACTGGACAGCGTTAAGGTACGCTTATGATGCGCCAGCATCACCGCGCGAACCTTTCCTTGCCAGTGCTTCTTCAAGACAGTCATTAATGCCATCTATTTCAATTCCAGGTGACGAGGGTCGGCGGGTTTTTTGCCTTTGCTGACGGCCTTTTGGTGGGCTCTTAGGTCTTTCGGCCAACGGGATTTAATGTAGTCGAGCGCCATGTTGATTTCTTTGTCGGAAACAACGCCTTCAAAGGCCGGCATTTCGCTTTTGATTCCTGGTAGTGCGTGTTTCTGACCGCCGTTCTTGGTGATTGAAAACAGCAAGGTGTCCGGCATGCGCCAGGCGATGCCTTGGTCGTCCATGCGGGGGCTTTGTGCAGGGTCTTTGTCGGTCTTGTTGAACCATTCCGACTTGCCGTCCAGATTGAAACCGTGACAGTAGGCGCAAAACTCGTCGTAGACGTCTTTCCCTTCGCTCGGCGGCACCCGCTTGGCGGCGTTTCTGGCAATGGAAACGGCCGTGGGCGATTTGTCCCAGTAATGGACGAATGCGCCGAGGATCGCGCCGAATACGGCCAGCGCAATAATCAGCCGGACGGCTCTGTTGGGGCCGGTTTTTTTTGGGCCGACGACGGGCATGGTTTTCCCCGGTTAAGAAAAAGACGCGAATGACTATAGGGTATTATAGCCGTTTGATACCTAAAGGGTCTTTAATTTCCGTTGCGCGCCTCCTGGCGTTTTTGAATTTCTTCGGGCCAGGTGCTCTTGATGTAGGAAAGCACCGCCCAGATTTCCTCATCGGTCAAAGTTTCTTCGAAGCCGGGCATCCGGCTTTTGAAGCCCTCGGGAGCGAGAGCCGCTCCGCCTTTCTTGGTGTAATTGAACAGCAGGTCGTCGTCATGGTGCCAGGTATGACCGCTGGCGTCATGGGGCGGGGAGGGAAGGCCGCCTTCTTTTAAAGGCGATCGCCAGTTGGGCTGGCCTTCCAGGTTGACCCCATGGCAGTCGGTCGCACAGTTTTGCTCATAGATTTTTTGTCCCATGGCGATTAGGGCCGCGTCGTTTGCATTCATGCCGTCCTGTCGTTCACCCATTCCGTAAGTCAGCAAAACGGCAAGAAAGACACCGATGGCTAAAATAATAGGAGCGGCGATTTTAAGCGACATGGCGAGTCTCCTGGCCTGGGATTGATTTTATATGGGGATTAAGCTTTCCCTTGTGGAGGGGTCAACTATATTGTCACCAACGCGAGATCAAGAAAGAGGGAGCTCTAAATGGGCCAGTACGACTACGACCTAATCACCATCGGCGCCGGTTCGGGCGGTGTGCGCGCCAGCCGCATGTCGGCGCAACTCGGCAAGAAAGTCGCCATCGCAGAAGAAGGACGGGTCGGCGGTACCTGTGTTTTGCGCGGTTGCGTGCCGAAAAAACTGTTGGTCTACGCCTCCCATTTTTCCGACGATTTCGAGACCGCCGAGGGGTTCGGCTGGACCGTGCCTGAAACCGGCTTCGACTGGCCCAAGCTGATCGAGCGTAAAAACGCCGAACTGGATCGTTTGAATGGGGTTTATCAACGTCTGTTGCGAGATTCAGGTGTCGAGACCATTCAAGGTTTCGGCAAGGTGATTGACCCCCATACGGTCGAGATCGGTGGCGAGCGCTATACCGCCGAGACCATTCTGCTGGCGACCGGCTCCTGGCCGTTCACCCCGGACATTCCGGGGATTGAGCATGTGATCAGCTCCAATGAAGCCCTTGATCTGCCTGAGTTGCCTAAGCGCATGGTGATCGTTGGCGGCGGCTACATCGCCGTGGAATTTGCCGGAATTTTCAACGGCCTTGGCGTCGAGGTGACCGAAATTATCCGTGCCGATGCGATCTTGCGCGGGTTTGATGAAGATGTCCGGGTGGCGCTCACCGAAGAAATGGCCAATGCCGGAATTACCATTCGCTCGGAGTGCACGGTGCGCTCCATCGAAAAGACCGCAGACGGTTTTTCGGTGCGGCTCGACCATGACGATGTGATTGAGACCGATCTTGTGATGTACGCGACCGGCCGAAAGCCCAAGATCGATGGATTGGGGTTGGAGGGCGTTGGGGTCGAGATCGGCCCCAAAGGACAGGTTGTAGTCAATGAGTTTTCTCAAACTTCCGTGCCGTCGATCTACGCCATTGGCGACATTACCGACCGGATGAATCTGACCCCGGTCGCTCTGGCCGAGGGCATGGCTTTCGTTGATACGGTGTTTAAAGGCAAGCCGCGTTCCGTCGATTATGAAAACATCCCGACGGCCGTTTTCAGTCAGCCGCCGATTGGCACGGTCGGATTGACCGAAGAAGAGGCGCGGCGGGAATATGGTGAGGTTGATGTCTATGTTTCGCGGTTCAGGCCGATGAAGCTGACGCTCACCGACAAGCAAGAGCGGACGTTTATGAAGCTGATCGTCGATCCCAAGTCGGACCGGGTGCTCGGCTGTCATATGGTCGGCGCCGATGCGGGTGAGATTGCCCAAGGACTCGGCGTTGCGTTGAAGTGCGGTGCGACCAAGGCCCAGTTCGATGCGACGATTGGGATCCATCCTACGGCGGCTGAAGAGTTTGTCACCATGCGCGACAAGCGGCCGGACCACGGAGGATAGTTTTTTAAAGGAAAGACTGGAAAACATGGAAAAAACGTTCGGTACCCCCCGCTTTTACCGGTTTTTTCAGTGAAACCGGGGCGAAAACGGGATTGAGGGCGTGAAATTCCTTGAAGCGGTCCATATATCCGCCGTATAGCCTAACCGCTTACGAATTGTAGACCTGTTTCCGAATAGGAGCGAAGACCCACTATGACCGAGAAGTGGAGCCCCGATAGCTGGCGTAGCAAACCCATCGTCCAGGTCCCGACCTACCCGGACGAAAAGGCCCTTAATGACGTCGAGGAGCGCCTACGTTCCTATCCACCGCTGGTGTTTGCCGGTGAAGCACGCCGTCTGACCTCGTCTTTGGGGCGGGTCGCCGACGGAAAAGCCTTCCTGTTGCAAGGCGGCGATTGCGCCGAGAGCTTTGCCGAATTTCATCCGGATAATATTCGCGACACCTTCAAGGTGCTGCTTCAGATGGCGCTGGTTCTGACCTTTGGCGCGGCTTGTCCGGTGGTCAAAGTTGGCCGTATGGCCGGTCAGTTCGCCAAGCCCCGTTCCTCCGATATGGAAACCAAGGACGATGTCACCCTGCCGAGCTACCGGGGTGATATGATCAATGGTTCCGAGTTCACCGAGGAAGACCGCATCCCCGACCCGGAGCGTCTGGTCAGAGCCTACAATCAGTCTGCCGCGACGCTAAACCTGCTGCGCGCCTTCGCTCAGGGTGGTTTTGCCGACCTCAACAAGATGCACCGTTGGACCCTGTCGTTCGTCGAAGATAGCGAGCAGTACGCCAAGTATCGCGATCTGGCTAACCGGTTGCAGGAAACCCTGGCCTTCATGGGCGCTTGCGGCCTCAATGCCGACACGACGCCGGAAATGCGCGAGACCGATTTCTTCACCGCGCACGAAGCCTTGCATCTGGTCTATGAACAAGCAATGACTCGGATCGACTCGCTCCGTGGCGACTGGTATGATACGTCAGCCCATATGCTGTGGATCGGCGACCGCACCCGACAGGCCGATCATGCGCATGTGGAATTCCTGCGCGGGGTCAAGAACCCGCTCGGCATGAAGGTCGGTCCGACCATGGACGGCGACGATCTGATTCGTATCATCGATACGCTCAACCCGGACAATATTTCAGGCCGCCTGACGCTGATTTCGCGCATGGGCGCCGGCAAGGTTGGCGATCATCTTCCGGCTCTGATCCGCAAGGTCCAGTCGGAAGGCAGGAAAGTGGTTTGGGCTTGCGATCCGATGCATGGCAATACCGTGACCAGTTCTTCGGGTTATAAGACCCGTCATGTCGACCGGGTTCTCGAAGAGGTGAAAGACTTCTTTGCCGTTCATCGCGCCGAAGGCACTCATGCGGGCGGCGTTCATTTCGAGATGACCGGCCAGAACGTCACCGAATGCGTTGGTGGTTCCCGCGCCGTAACCGAGGCGAGCCTCGGCGACCGCTACCACACCCATTGCGACCCACGGCTGAATGCCGAACAGTCGCTGG
>CBDUMN010000073.1:0-17559 GCA_965368335.1 uncultured Rhodospirillales bacterium | reverse complement strand
AATCGTACCAACGTTGCAGTGCGGCTTTGTACGTTCAAACTTTTCCTTAGCCATCGTCTCTTACTCTCTCATCACGCGGCTGACGCCGGTACAATTAGAAAAAATCTATCGTTCATAAACTGGAGCGGGTGAAGGGAATCGAACCCTCGTCGTAAGCTTGGAAGGCTTCTGCTCTACCATTGAGCTACACCCGCAGAGTACGGCGACGTCTCCGCCAGCCATCCTCAAACCTTTTCCCGGACGGCCGGAGCCGGAGCCGGGATACCCCGTCTACTCCGTCACCGCGACACCGCATTTTCCAGGAAAAGGAAATGGTGGAGGGGGTTGGATTCGAACCAACGTAGGCAGAAGCCAACGGGTTTACAGCCCGTCCCCTTTAGCCACTCGGGCACCCCTCCATCGGTGCCGGCAAATGCCGGACTAAACGAGAGCCCGAATAATCGGCATTTGAGGCCCGATGTCAACGGAAAAACTATAAAAAAATGACATCGACGCAAAACAAGCCGAAATCATTGGACTCGCAGGCCAAATCAATGGGCTTCTTTGGCTTTTCTCCGACTGGCGCAGCGCTGCAGGTCATGGTAAAAGCGGGCATGTCCAGAAAGAAAAAAACGCCCCACGGCAAATCCGCACACCGAACCGCCTCCAGGGGCGAGAAGCGGAATGAAAAGCGCTTACCTTCAATCCATAGCGGAGACGGCACCCTTTGGCTTTTCGGCACCCACGCGGTTGTCGCTGCGCTTGAGAACGATCAACGCAAGACAAAACGCTTGTTGATCACTAAGGATGCCGCCAAAGGACTTGAAGAATCCGGTAAGGCCGGGCTCCTTCACGGCAAGACCCTGCCCGATGCCGAGCTCGTCACCCGGCGTGATCTCGACGAACTGCTGGGCGAAGGCGCGGTACATCAGGGAATCGCTCTCCAGGTCCTCCCCCTGCCGGATCTTTCCATAGAAGAACTCCGCGACCGTACGGCAGAGAGCGAACGCGCCCTCGTCGTCGTGCTGGACCAGCCGAGCGATCCGCACAACGTAGGAGCAGTGATCCGCTCGGCAGCAGGATTTGGAGCCGACGCGGTGCTCATGCCGGATCGAAACGCTCCGCCTGAAACCGCTGTCATGGCGAAGTCGGCCTGTGGCGCACTGGAACGGATGCCCATCGTCAGGGTTGGAAACATGGCTCGCTCGCTCGATATCCTGCGGGAGGCCGGGTACTGGATCACCGGACTTGACGGACAAGGTGAAAAAACCGTTGCCGAAGCGGACTTCTCAGGAAAAACCGTCCTTGTTTTCGGGGCCGAAGGACCGGGTCTGCGCCGCCTGACCCGCGAATCCTGCGATTTCCTCGTTCGCATCCCCATTTCCTCGGCCATCGAAAGCCTCAACCTTTCCAATGCGGTCGCGGTTACGCTGTATGAAGCAGTTCGCGGAACAGATTAACTTTTAGTGATCGGCAGCAACCAGACCTCATTTGACCTTTCGGTTGGCTTGCACACGGCATAAGAAGAAAGAGGAGCACCCGATACGGGCCGCATAGTAACGCTTAGCATCGTAGTATTGCCGCAACCGTTCCGGTCATAGACAGATATCCATTTTCAAAGGTCACAGCCACGCCCTTTTTCGCCGTCCATTGCGCCATAAGAGATGGCAAATGATGTAACCATCATCACTACGATCTAAATCTTATGAAATTTTATCTATTTCAGAGTACCGAATAGACCTTGCGCCCCCCGACGGCTCAAGGTATCAAGACCCCGTTCAGAATAAGTGCCGGCTTAGCTCAGCTGGTAGAGCGGCTGATTTGTAATCAGTAGGTCGCGGGTTCGACTCCTGCAGCCGGCACCATTTTTCTTTTATTTGCAGATTTTGCGGCAATCTCAACGATATTTTTCATGTCGAAGGGAGTTGCTGCCTATGCCATACTGTTGTGGTGAAGAAGAAAGCCCCCAATATATGGGGACAATGATGGTCTTTGAGGCTGATATCGCATCACAATGAATTCTTTACCGGCCTACGATCTTTCCGAGCTTCGAGTTCTCGTCGTTGACGACAATAAAAACATGCGAGCCATCGTTGCCGAGGCCTTGAGAGCTTTGGGGGTACGAAAAATCCACGAAGCCGAAGATGGCGCCGACGCCCTGAAGCTGTTGCAAACAGCAACGGCCGACATGGTGATTTGCGACTGGAACATGTCGCCCATCGACGGCATCGAGTTCACCCGTATGTTACGCAACGCCAGCGACACCAAAAACCCTTACGTACCGGTCATCATGCTGACCGGCCATACGGAATACTCCCGCGTCGTCGAGGCGCGTGATTCGGGTATTCATGAATTTCTCGCCAAGCCCATCTCGCCCAAAGCGCTGTACCGCCGAATCGTCAGCATTATTCGCAACCCTCGCGACTTCATCAAGACACGCACCTTCTTCGGCCCCGACCGACGCCGCCGCGCTATTGAAATCGCCGGTACGGACCGACGCAAAAACAGCGAACCCGAGGCAGTCAAAGATTCGGGGCTTACCCCGGAAGAAGTGGAAGCCCTGTTGAAAGGATAAAAAAAGGCCGGGCGATCAGCACCGCCCGGCCCTTCTTGATGTGTTGATATCACTAATCTTCTTTGTGGAGATAGATCGTCCGGTGCGGATAGGGAATATTGATCCCCTTCTCATCAAACCTTAACTTTATAGCGCGTGTCAGGCCGAACTTAACAGGCCAGTAGTCACCAGAATTGACCCAGGCGCGAACGACGAAATTGACCGAACTATCGGCTAACTCGGAAACCGCAATAAAGGGTTCGGGGTCCTTGAGCACTCGCTCATCTTCGGCAATGACCTCGTGCATGACCTCCATGGCCTTATCGATATCGTCGTCATAACCGATCCCCATGACCAAATCGACCCGACGGGTCGGGTTGGAAGAGAAATTACGGATGGAATCTCCCCAAATTTTTCCATTGGGAACGATGATCCGGATATTGTCGCCGGTCGCCATCTCAGTGACGAACAGGTTCAGTTCTTTCACCGATCCAGCATGTCCGGCCGCTTCAACAAAATCCCCAACTTTGAAGGGGCGGAAGATCAACAGCATCACACCGGCAGCCACATTGCTTAAGGTTCCCTGTAAAGCCAAGCCAATCGCCAAGCCTGCGGCACCAACCACGGCAACGAGGCTGGTCGTCTCAATGCCAAACTGGTTGAGAACCGCCAAAATGGTGACAATCAGCACCAAATATCGGGCCATACTGGCAAAAAACTTGCTTAACGTGAGATCTATTTTTCCAGTTTTCTCAAGACTGCGATCCACCCCTTGATGGACTTTTTTCGCCGCCCAGAAACCGAGCAAAAGAATCAAAATAGCCCCGATAACGTCGAGGCCGTAAGCGGTCAGGAGATTGATCGCTTCTTCTATCGCCACGCGCACGGTTTCAACCGCCTGATCAGCTTGTTCTTCCATGAAGTCGCCCCTTCTCGCAATTAGCCCGGACCAAGAATATTCCGGACATTCTTTGGAATGCCTAAAAACCACTTACGCCCTGGGAGAGTGTGATGCAAGTAGATAGAGAACTAAAGCAACCGGAAAGGTTGAAAAAGAGGACGAACACTAATGTTCGCTCGGGATTTGACTCTTGGTTGTCGCAAATGCGTCGTCGCGAACACTATGTTCGCTCGGGATTTGCTAGACCCCACGTTTCGATCCGGCGACGGCGTAGTAGTTGTCCCAAGCAGCATCCACTTCCGCTTCGTGGGTGTCGGGAGGAGCGAGTCTTCCGAGAAACTCCGACATGGTCAAAGCCTGGTTGGCCCGGGCTTTCATCATGTCGCGCAACGCATCCAACTCCTCTACAGCGTCAGCCAGACGGGCGATCATCGCGGCCCCTTCTTTCGCTGGCATATTTTCCCCCTGCAGGGACAGTATCCGCGCTTTTGCCGTCAAAGCCTTAAATTCAGTCGTCATGGCATCATCTCCAAAGGCTCCCCGAGTGAAGGAAGTTTAGCGACAACTCCTTAAGACGCCGTCAACGGAGAGGTCGTCCTAAAAACTTCGGGGAGACCTTCCGGCCTCCCCGATCAAGCTTTAAGCAATCTTGTATCCTAGCCGGACGCCGCCCCAGTGGCGGCCCCTGACATAGATGGGAACCGAAAGATCCTTCATCATAACCCGGACACCGCCCCCCATATCGCGAGGATAGGCCTGCAGCAAAAATTCCTGCGTATTGCGTCCTGCCGCCAAACCGGTCCGGTCGTTAAAGATACGACGGTTCCGGCAGTTGGCGTTATTCCATACAGGATCAGGCCCCTGCGGCTTGGAAACCTTCAGGATATGAGTTGGCAGATAACCGTTCTTATCGACCGCCGCACAGAAAGCGATTTTTTCATCGAGTTCCAGAATAGGCTCCTGAATCGGCGGAAGAACCTTGTCCGTCAGCTTGGTAAACGGCGCCATATGCTGCACCGGATTGGTGCCCGGAATGGCTTCGTAGTCTTCGCTGAACAATTCCTGCTCATTAATTTCACCGCGCGCCAGCGCCTCTTCAAACGCCGCAGCCATCTTCTTGGCCGTTTCCTGGGCCAGATTGATGAAAGCGTCGTCCTTAAGGTTGAAGGTCCCGACCATATTGGTCAGGGCTTGAGCCTGCTGGTCAAGCGACATAACTGCGGCCGACGTCTGCTCGACCAAAGCCGCATTTTGCTGCGTCATCTCATCAAGCTTAACGACGGCTTGGTTGACCTCATCGAGACTGTTGGCCTGCTCGGAACTGGCGGTGGCGATCTCTGCGACGATTTGAGCAACCTGATTGACCGACAGAATGATCTGCTCAAGCGTCTCGCCGGTTTTGTTGACCAGCCCGACGCCACGGGAAACCTGCAACCCTGAATTTTCAATCAAGGTTTTGATCTCCTTGGAGGCATCGCTCGAGCGCTGGGCCAACGATCTCACTTCCTGGGCAACGACGGCGAAGCCCTTACCCGCCTCGCCGGCGCGAGCCGCTTCAACAGCAGCGTTCAAGGCCAGCAGGTTAGTTTGGAAAGCGATCTCTTCGATCATCCCGACAATATTGGAAATATCGGTCGAAGCCCCTTCAATGGCGCTCATGGCTTCCACGGTGTCTTTAATCACCATGCCGCCTTCATTGGCCGAAGCATTGGCCGTTGACGCCAGACTATTCGCTTCGTTGGCATTCTCAGCGTTTTGACGGACCGTTTTCACCAGTTCGTCCATGGCTGCGGCGGTTTCCTCGAGGCTCGAAGCTTCATGTTCCGTCCGGGCGGCTAAATCATTCGCCCCTTCGGAAATTTCCTGAACCCCTGTACGCACTGCTTCTGCGACAGAGGAAACTTCCCCCACCGTGCTGGCCAGACTATCGGCCATGGTATTTGTATCGTCCTTGAGCTGTGCGAAAGCCCCCTGGTATTCGTTAACCACTCGGACGCTCAAATCACGCCCCGCCATGGCCGCTATGACGGCAGTGGCTTCATCAAGCCCGACCGTCATAGAGCCCATGAGTTGGTTGATCCCTTCCGCTAACCGCCGCATAAAACCGTGCTTGTTGTCTTCGGCGATACGTTGAGAGAAATCTCCTCTTACGGCAGCATCGACCAATTCATCGATTTCGCTTTCGACAGCCAATTGAGCGGTCATGGCTTCCCATTCGACCGCCGTGCCCATTCTATCCCCTCCGGCATTGAATACCGGCGTAACGGCAAGATCGTAAAATCGGTCTTCACCAATAGTGACGCGCTGCTTGGTCGGTTTAGACAAAGCACCCAGCGCACCGGCGCTAAGCGCCGATTCACTATGGAAATGATCGAAATTCATGCCGACAATGGCGTCGATGCGAAACCCGGAGACGGCTTGGGCGAATTCATCGAGCCGACGCTCGAAAACTCCCTTCAAAGCACCATTTACGTAGGCGATTGAATGGTTGTTATCGACCAGCATGATCTTGGCGCTGGCATTATCCAACGCCGTTTTCAGCCACGCGCTTTCACCTGAAAGAGAGGCAATCTCTTTCAACGAAGCCGTTAACCCTCCCGAAGGATCGACCGAATGGAGTGCTGGGAGTTGCGCGGATGGTTCTCCCTTGGCGAGTTTCGCGATATATGTCGTGATGTCATTGGCCGCGACCTCCAATCCCCCTGAGAGGATATAGACGGTCGCTGCAGCGATAATAGCCCCTAGCACCGTTATGGCTGCCGCTCCCCACGACATGGTTAGTCCTTGCAGCACCCCTGCAACGACCGCAACGCCAATAACGGGAAGGACGAGCTTCCAGCGGATGGTGTTCATTTTTTGCCCACTACTGAGATAATACCCTGTTAAACTTATCTTATGTGTAGCGTCTTTTTTTCTTTGATTATCAATGAAAGACTCATGGTTTTTCAAGGTGTAAAATCTTCAAAACCATAGATTGCCCCTCAATTGTCAAAAAGAGATAGGCCGTGACCAAACCTTTTGTTTTTCAAAGCCCCGTACGGTTTACCCATACGGATCCCGCAGGTTTCGTATTCTTCCCCCGTTTTTTTGAAAAATTCCAAGCCGCCGTTGAGGACTGGTTCACCCACGGACTGGGCGTCAACTACGCCCGACTGGTGATCGAGGATAATATAGGCTTTCCCACGGCGAATACGGAATGCACCTTCAAAAAACCCTGTCGTTTGGGCGAAATTCTTGAACTCACCGTATTGCTCAGAAAACTGGGCAATACTTCAATTTCGGTGGAATTCGTCGGAACGGTAAAAGGGGAGGAGCGCCTGAGGGCAAGATCGGTCCTGGTCGCCATTGATCTGGATGACGGCCGCCCCAAGCCGATGAACGACAACCTGCGCGCTAAACTCGAGGCCTATGAAAAATTAACGGCCAACCTGCCTTAAGCAGTTTAGAGACTATTTTGCTGAGGGTGACGTCTATAAGCTGACGGCCAAAGCAGCCGAGCCGGTCAGAACCAGCTTTACAAGCTCGGACTGTCGGTTGGTTTCCGTCTTGCGGAAAGCCTGCTTCAAGTGGCTGCGCACCGTATTCATGCTGACGTTAAAGTCTTGGGCCACCGCTTCCAGGCGTTTACCGGAAACCAGCGCCTGAACGACTCGCGCTTCCGCTTCGGTCAATTCATAAAGCCGCATGAGAGTGGCCTTTTGCGGGGCGGGTTGGCGTTCGGGGTCGCTGACGAAAACAGCGGCCAAGCCGCCATTTTCAGCTTTCCCCGTAGCGCCAAGCGGCGCGACAACCACCGAAAGAGAGCGTTGCATCGAGGGCCGGGACAAAGACAAGGCGCCGCCATCACCGGCAGCAATCACATCATCGATAAGGGCATGAAGCTCTTTTGTTTCCTCAACCACAGCCGTACGACAAATACCGTTCTGTCCAACTTCAATGCCATCGGACAGAGAAACGATCTCATCGGCACATCGGTTTTTAAACACCACCTTGGCGTCTCCATCGACCACCAACACACCAACCGGCAGATGGTTAAGCGCAGCAAATCCGACAGCATCACCGAGTCCCTGCAGGTCCGTGCCGACCACCGTCGCCAAGTCCGCCATCGTCAACCCGTCCGGCAGATAGGTTTCACCTTCCAAAATTTTATTAAGCGCCATCAGCAACTCGGAGCTGCCTGAAGATTTAAAAATGTAGCCCGCAATACCACTTTCAACCGTATTGCGGATAGTCAGTCTCTCTTCGGTACCGGACAATACGGCAATCGGCGTTGTCGGCGCCGCCCTCTGAACCTCTTTGAGTCCATCGGTTCCGTTACGGCCCGGCATCGACAAATCCATAACGACAAGACTTAGCTCGCCGTTATTCGCCAATAAATCCAATAACTCGGGATAATCGTGGGCTTCCAGAATCTCGGCGGTAGGGTCGAGACGTTCCAAAACGGTGCGCACCCCATCCAAAACCAAAGGATGGTCGTCGGCGACGACTATTTTCATGGAGCTTGCCCCCACTGAAAAGTCCCCTTAGCAATCCTGTTAACCGGCCTAGAACAGACAACAACTCTTCAGTGAAAATTCACTGGAGCAACAAGGTAAATCCGTCCAATCTCATTATGGCCCCTCTCCGCGTAACCGTCATATCAGGTAGCATAGATCATTATGGGGCCCTTCTTTTCCAGGAGGCATTGACCACCTCGCATTGGGCAAATCATAGCAAAGAGAAATCGCTTTTCCACGAGATTTTTCAATAGATTGTAAAAAATTACGCAAGAACGCCGGCTGCCGCATTGCGAATTAACTGCCGCAACTGCGGAGGCTTAATCGGCTTTTGCAACAAAACCATGCCTTGTTCTTTCGCTTTATTGGCAATGTCTCTTCCCTCCTCACCCGTCACCAGAGCGGTAGGCACACCTTGCCCGAGTTCAGCACGCAATGCCATCGCCACGTCAATTCCAGTCGTATCACGGCCCAATCGATAATCGACAATCATTAGGCCGAGCGTTCCATTTATATCTCTCAAGCGGCTACGCGCCTCTTCAAGCGAAGAAGCCATCAGCAATTTACAGCCCCATTCTTCAAGCAGACTTTCCATGGCATCGAGAACGGCCGGATCATCATCAACCATCAGGACAACCAGATTTTCTTGCTGGACGCTCTCACTGGAACGAGTCGTCTTTTTCTGAAAGGTCTTTCCACTCAACGCCAAACGAACGGAAAAACACACACCCCACCCCGGCCAGGATCGCACGGTCAGATCGATGTCCAACTCTTTTGCGATAGCCGCGGCAATCGCCAGCCCTAGTCCCAGCCCAGGATATCCACCTTGCGGCTCATCGATCCCCTCCAAGCGAACGAACGGCTCAAAAATTTTTTCCAAACTTTCTTCCGGCACCCCCGCACCACGGTTCCATACTTCCAAACGCAAGGCACCGTCACACCGACGCGCACCGACCAAAACCTTACCTTTTTTCGAATACTTGACGGCATTGGACAGCAAACATTCGAAAAGTTTACCAAGCAACTGGGGGTCGCCCTCTACTGAGGCGGAGCAAGGTACGACTGTAAGCTCAACACCCTTCTTCTGAGCCTCCCTCTCAAAACATTCCCCTGCCCTTGCAAAAACAGCTGCAGGCGTCATCGTCTGGCGGTTGACCCTCATAGTTCCGGAATCGAGCTTGGAGAAGTCGAGTAAGTTTTCCAGAAACTCCTCAACCGTTCGCTGCGACTTTGCAATTTTATCCAGGAGACCCAAGAACTCTGAGATTGGCTGATCTGGGTTGACGTTAGCCCGCTCTTTCAGCGCTGAAACGAATAGACTCATAGCATGGAGAGGTTGCCGCAAATCATGATTTGCCGCTGCAAGAAACTTCAGACGCGCCTCTGTCGAGCCTTTACTTCCAGCAGGCCCTCCCGTCACGCATTTTCCAGATTGAGACATCGCTCCCCCGTATTGTCATAGGCCAAGCAGCAATCCTGGCATAGACCCGGATGAGCAAACCATACCCCCACAACCGGCACAAAAAAAGAGGGACGGTTTGTCAAAAGACAACCGCCCCCAAGTCCGCCGAGAAACTACGTCTTGCTCAGGGTTTCCCTAGAAAGGCAAACCACGAGGAGAACTATCGCTCAACTGATAGCAACTGTCCTCACCCATTTGGGTGAGCAGAGTAATTAAATAAGGGTTTTCCCTAGATTGATTCAAGCTAATAGACTGATAAAAAACAATTTTATCCCCATCAGAATTTCAATTATGGTTTTATGAAACAGCATTTCGGGATTGGAGCAACATTAGACCCCACAATCAAAAATCCAATAAGTTGAATTGCCCACAACATACTATCCTGTAAATAGCTGATTCTATTGACTTTTACTAAAATTTTCTACCGTACAAACAATTTCTTAGTGTAGATTCATCATCGTGAATTAAAGAAAAAACTGAAAATGGGCACTATGCCGGAATACGATTTCAAAAATATCGTCGTACTAGTCGTGGAAGACGGCGAATATATGCGCCAAATGCTGAGTTCAGCCCTCAAAAACATGGGGGTGGGAACGGTCATCACAAAGCACAATGGCGGTGAAGCCATTGACTATTTGGCTGAAACCAAAAAGGGCAGTTTTGGGGTTACGCCGGTAGACGTGATTATTTCCGATTGGGAGATGGAGCCTGTCGATGGCTTAATGCTTTTACGCTGGGTCCGCCGCCATGCGGATTCACCCAACCGCTTCGTACCTTTTCTTATGATTGAAGCCGACCTCGACCGGGCCAAGATTGCGCAGGCGATCAACCAGGGCACCCATGAGCTTCTCGCCAAACCGTTTACCGCCGACACCATCCGAAAGGCCATGCTTGCCCTGGTCGAGCGCCACCGCCTGTTTGTCCGCACCCCACAGTTCTTTGGCCCCGACAGACGGCGCAAAAGGGTCGATTTCGGCGGCATGGAAAAACGAGAAATCGTAGAAAGCGGAGGCAAAGGCGGGCAGGAAGCCTGGAGCGCGGAAAATCCGGAGATCCGTTTTTACAAACTCCCCAATCTACTGAAAGAGAAGCTTACGGCTAACACACCGAGCAGCATTATCAACGAGCTAACAGCACTCGCAACGGCGGAAGCAGATTTTCAGGAGTTTGGCGAAAACTACGCCGATTGGGCGAAAGACCAAGTGAAAGCCCTTCAGGAACAATACAAAGCCTGCCTCGAAGAAAATGCGGACGTTCGCAGAATATTTATGCGGATCAACGAACTGGCCAACGACCTTAGAAGTCAGGGGGCAACCTTTGGCTACCCACTGGTGTCCGACTTCTCAAAATCCCTTTGCTCTATTACCCATTCGGTCGTCAGCTTCAACAAGGTCCGCTTCGACCTGATTAAAACCCATCTCGATTCCATCGACCTCGTCATCCGTCAGAAACTGGAAGGTGACGGCGGCCCCATGGGCAAAGAAATTGCAAAATCTCTCAACATGGCCGCTAAAAAAGTGCTTCAGGATGCCCAGCCTAAAAAGGCAGAACTGGCAGCCAACTCGAAACTCAAAGTAAAAAAATAGATCATCAGGCTGCCGCATCCCCTCGCCTCAATACAATTTCTGTCGTTATTTTCGGCAAAAGATTGCCCTGTCCAAAAAAATGATACCGTATGGGTAAGCTGCAAAATAAGGATATGGACTTTAAAAGGAGGCGAGTTCTCACATGTCGGTGGAGTTAGACGTTCTTACAAAACGGCTGATCACTTTTCGAGACGCACGAGACTGGCGGCAATTTCACTCACTCAAAAACCTAACGGCTTCACTTAACATCGAAGCGGGAGAGTTGCTTCAACTGACCCAATGGGAAAACGAAGCTGAGGCCGAAGCAAAGTTTGAAGTACCTGGCGAGAAGGAAAAACTAGCTGATGAGCTAGCTGATATTTTTATCTACATCCTGCTGATCTGCGAACGCCAAGGGATCAATCTTATTGATGCGGCAAGCGCCAAAATTGAAAAAAATGAAGCCAAATATCCCGTCGAAAAAGCCAAGGGTAATTCTAAAAAATATACGGAGCTTTGAACGTCATGGCCTTGAGTAAACGGGACTATTTTTTACTGGGCTTAAGCCTGCTGTTCGCCATCGGACATTTCTATGGCCTGCAATTCGGCCTTTTCCCCGCCAAACCCTTCATAAAGGGGCCGGTTATCCTGCTTCTCGCACTTGTCGCCTTTCTTAATACCGAGGGTCGGACGCGGATATTGCTCACCATCGCCCTCATGCTCTCATCCATTGGCGACATTTTCCTCGCCCTTCCCCCCGCCTATTTTATTCACGGGTTGGTTTCTTTCCTCCTCGCTCACTTGTTTTACATCGCATTATTTCTTGGCATACGGCGTCCCCAGCTATCGGCCCGCAATGGCGTCATTGCAGCAGGATTGGCGGTATATGGCGTAGCGTTGGTTTCCTGGCTTTACCCCTCATTGGGGCCGATGGCGGCGCCGGTGATCGTTTATGCGGGAGTCCTATTGATCATGGGCTTCACCGCCAGCCTTTGCGACACCCCCAAACCAATCGTTTTTATCGGGGCTTTGGTCTTCATTGCTTCGGATTCAGGAATCGCCATTACAAAATTTGCCGACGCAGGAGCCTGGCTGGGCTATTTCACCTGGACCGCTTACGTCCTGGCGCAATACCTGATTGTTTTGGGCCTCATCTCCCGACAAGAGAAAACTTAGATGGCGGCAGCAGTTAAGCGAGGCTGCTGCTCCGTAATCTTTTTCAACCAGGCGCGGGCTTTACGCTCATCGGTAAACAACCGGGTCGGATACGGGTTTTTATGGAAGCTGATGTAAGCGTTGCCAATCACTTCGGCGACCTTAGAGGTAGCGACCAAAGCCGAGGCCGAAGTAATTTCCGTAACTTCCTTAGAAGCCGCATACTCAACCAACTCCGTACGCACCCCCCGCGCCGATTCGGCAAAAACCAAAATCGGTTCAGGTCCCTTCGGATCAAGGTTACGATGCATCTGATTGGATTTTTTAGCCGCCTCAAGCGTAATGATCTGCGTTCCGTAATCGAACACAACGACACCCTCATCGTCACGGTAGACGGTTAAGCCGTCAGGCTTATCTTGTTTGCTTTCCCTCATCGCACCTTCGCGCTTTGCGCATTATTATGCGTTGTTTTATCGGCTCAGTTTATTCGTCACCGAGACAAATGCCAAGCCCTCTTGCCGTTTCGACCAAAGTTCCGGCCGTATCCACAGCAGAATAGCGGATAACGACCTCTTCTAAGGGCACATCGACCACCTCACGATGTTGCCAGGCAACCATACGGTCGCTTTTCCCCTCAGCAATCAGATCGACGGCACGGACACCGAAGGCCGAGGCGATAACCCTGTCACGCATGGACGGGATACCACCTCGCTGGACATGCCCCAGCACGGTAACGCGAGTTTCCGCCCCAGTCATCTCATGGAGCCTGCTGCCAATGACATGGCCGACCCCGCCATAACGAACCATTTCACCCTGTTTTCCCTGGGTGACCTTCAGCCCCTTTTCATCCTTAACGGCTTCAGAAACAACAACCAGCGAATGAGATCGGCCTTCCGCTTGAATCTCCCGAATTTTATTGGCGACGACGTTCATGTCGACGGGAATTTCAGGAATCAGAATGACGTCGGCGCCACCAGCAATTCCCGAATGAAGGGCGATATGCCCCGCATCGCGCCC
The DNA here is from genome assembly GCA_965368335.1 of uncultured Rhodospirillales bacterium. Taxonomy (GTDB): domain Bacteria; phylum Pseudomonadota; class Alphaproteobacteria; order Rhodospirillales; family JAPHRK01; genus CBDUMN01. Next base: position 4,430 of record CBDUMN010000073.1, on the reverse strand, counting down.
CATCACCTCCAAAATCATCACCCGGTCATGACTGGCCGCCGTCGGCTGCAACCGATCAAGAGCATCAACGGCCGCATTGACCGCCGTCGTAAAGCCGACGGAGAATTCAGTAAAAGCCACATCATTATCGATGGTCTTGGGCACACCGATGAACTGAAACTTGCCCAGCTCCGACAAGCGGCTGAGAATTTTCATACTTCCATCACCGCCAATGCCAACAAGAGCGTCAAGTTTCAGCTCGCGAATGCCTTCAATAATTTCCATGGACCGATCAACTGTCGCTCCGTCTTCAAGCGGAAAATTGAACGGGTTGCCCTTGTTGGTCGTTCCCAAAATGGTTCCGCCCATACGCAGGATATTGCCGGTAAACAGCTTAAGGGTTAGCTCTTCATAATTGAGCGGACGCTCCATCAAACCATGGGTGCCCTGATGAATTCCGATAACTTCCCAGCCGTAGCCATGAATCGCCCGATGAACAACGGCCCGGATAACCGCGTTGAGCCCGGCGCAATCCCCACCGCTGGTCAAAACGCCGATCCGTTTTTTCTTTTGAGTCATAAGTTCCTCTCAAGCAATTGACGGCAGTTGTTTTTTCGTCTTTAGCTTGCGGCATTTCTCAAGCGATTGGAATACCGCTTGTATGAATATTTTGGTATGATCGGCCTATCTTTAAACGGTTGGGTTCCCATGGACGACATAGAAGCAGTTAAACAACAGTTGGCGGAATTGATGGCCGAGCATCGCGACTTAGACGAAATTATCGAGCGGCTGATCCACGAAAAACCGTTTGATCAGATTCAGGTTCAGCGCCTCAAAAAACGGAAGCTGTCCCTCAAGGACAAGATTTCTTCGCTCGAAGACATGCTGGTTCCCGATATTATTGCGTAATCACTTTCGTGAAGCTCGGTCGGCCTCTTCAATGGCCGCTTCAGAGGTTTCGCCCTCTTGCAGGCGATGGATGCCATAACTTACATCGAAAGCAACAGCTTCGCTTTTCCAGAAAAACGGTCGGGTTTTAAGTTTTTCAGCTAGGTCGGCCGCCTTTTGCTCAACCCCTTGCGCATCGGCGACAGCCAACACGACGCCGAAATCGTTATGGCCCAGATTGCCCACGACATCTGCGGTGCGAACCTCGGCGGTTAAGAGCAAAGAAGCATGGATCATGGCCGCTTCCAGCGCCCGGTGGCCGTGCGCCTTTTTAATATCATCGGCGTTTTGGATATCGAAATAAACCAACCAAGCCGCCGTTTGCGACTGGACCGATAGCCGCACCACGCGGGATACCTCACGGGCGAAGGCGCGATAACTCAAAACCGGCAGACGAGCATCCTGATCGGCCTCTTGCCTAAGCAACTTTTCACGCTCTTCAAACCGTCGTATCTCACGGCGCAAACGTTCCATCTCACCACTCAACCGAGCCAAAGCGTCACGCACCGGTTGGGTCAGTTGATTCTCGGGAATGCCAAGAAACGCCGCACGGTCGTCGAATCCCTCTGCATCGTGCCCACGACCTTCAGAACTCCCCTCGCGTTTCGGGTGTTCATTGTCTTGGTCACGCCCCTGCTGGCTGTAACGGTCAGGCTCCATCTGGAGCGGTCCTTCTATGGACCGTGTGTAAATGGAATCGGCCATTTCACCTTTGCGCCTCCTGCCGTAAAATTTACCACAACCCATTGATTTCCGCAAAGAAATGGCAATAAGAGCAAAGGAAAAGCCAGATCGGCTTGTCATCCGCCCCTGCACCCCTATAATGGCGCCCTTTCTTTTCAAGGGTCACCCCAAGCCAGGGAGCGCATTTTTATGGCCAATCAACAGCCGCTTGTCGGTGTGATTATGGGCAGTCAGTCGGACTGGGAAACCATGCGCAACGCCACGGAAACATTGGAGAAGCTTGGCATACCTTATGAAGCCAAGATTGTCTCGGCGCACCGCACGCCCGACCGTTTAGTGGAATATGCCAAAACCGCCAAGGAACGCGGCCTGAAAGTAGTTATCGCCGGAGCCGGTGGGGCCGCGCATCTCCCGGGAATGACGGCTGCCATGACGCCTCTTCCTGTATTTGGCGTTCCGGTCGAAAGCCGGGCTCTGAAAGGCCAAGACAGCTTGCTTTCCATTGCCCAAATGCCCGGCGGCGTACCCGTCGGCACCTTGGCTATCGGCAAGGCGGGCGCCATTAATGCCGCCCTCTTGGCAGGCAGCGTGATCGCGTTGATGGACGAAAAGGTCGCAGAGGCCCTCGATGCCTTCCGCACCGCTCAGACCAGCGCTGTGGGCCTGGAACCGGTCGACACGCCGTAAACCGACGGATCAACAAACACATGAGCAATCCAGTAGCCCCTATTCCTCCGGGGAGCACCATCGGAATCGTCGGCGGCGGCCAACTCGGTCGCATGACGGTTCTCGCCGCAGCAAATCTGGGTTACAAGTGCCATATCTTCTGCCCGGAAGATCGGGCGCCCGCCTCCAAGGTCGCCAATTTAACGGTCCGCGCCGACTACCGCGATGAAGCAGCACTCAAACGGTTCGCCAGCGATGTCGACGTGGTGACCTTCGAGTTTGAAAACATCCCTCATGAATCGGTTCAGCTTCTGACCGAACTCGCCCCCGTTCGCCCTTCCTGGCGGTGTTTGCAGATCAGCCAAGACAGGTTGGTTGAAAAGGATTTCATGAACGGAATCGGCGTGGCGACCACCCCTTATCGCCGGGTTGAAAGCCTGGGCGATCTGGAGGATGCCGTTGCACTATTAGGCCGTCCTTCGGTGCTAAAAACCGCCCGTATGGGATATGACGGCAAAGGGCAGGTCAAGATTGATGATGAAACCGCCCTTTCCGACGCCTGGAGCGCCATGGAAGGCGGCCCAGCCATTCTGGAAGCCTTCGTTGATTTCGAGCGGGAAATATCGGTTATCGTAGCTCGCAGCCCAAACGGCGAAGTCGCTGCTTACGAACCGGTTCATAACGTTCACACCAATCATATTCTCGACACCACAACTGCGCCGGCGGGAATCAGCGAACATTTGGCTAAAACCGCCATCACCATGGCCACCCGTACGGCCGAGGAGATGGGACTGGTTGGCTTACTTGCCGTTGAAATGTTCGTCACCCGAGATAATCGGCTCATGGTCAATGAAGTCGCTCCACGACCGCATAACTCAGGTCATTGGACTATGGACGGAGCGGCGACAAGCCAGTTTGAACAGTTCGTTCGGGCAGTTTGCGGATTGCCGCTGGGCGCAACCGAGCGCCTACAAGACACGGTGATGACAAATCTTCTCGGCGACGATATCGAAACTTGGCCCGAGCTACTCACCGAACCCAATGCCCGCCTACACCTTTATGGTAAGCTCGAAGCTCGTCCGGGCCGTAAAATGGGACATGTGAACCGTTTGTTCCCCAAAAACGGCCTAGAAAGTTAAGCACCCCTCTTTCCTCTTCAAATTCGCTTCTCTCCTTCCCACATATTGAATAATGGGGAGCAATTTTTGCGCGGCATTCGTTCCGCCGATTTTTTAATATTAAAAAGGAGGAGCGCTATGTTTGTCACAGCTATTTTGAAGGAAAAAGGCGATACGGTCGTAACGGTAAGACCCAACGACAGCATTCTAGACGTCGCAAAAATACTAAAAGAAAAAGGGATTGGCGCTGCCGTCGTCATGAGCCCGGCCGATGGGGTCAACGAACAACTGGTCGGCATGATTTCCGAACGCGACATCGTTAAGGGATTGTGCGAATTCGGTCACGGATTGGCCCAAAAAGTGGTTCGCGACCTAATGACTAAGGATGTCATTTCTTGCAAGCGCGATCACACGGCCCAGTTCCTCATGGATACAATGACTAAATATCGCATCCGCCACCTACCGGTGCTGGAAAACGATAGGATGATCGGTCTGGTCAGTATCGGCGACGTGGTTAAAGCGCGACTGGGTGAACTGAAAAACGAAACCGACATGATGCAGCAATATATCGTCGGCGAGAGGACTTAAACCCCACAACTTCTCCACAGCTCCCTTTCTCCCAGCAGGGAGCTGTGGCAGCCTTTTCTTCCCCGCCATCATACACCCGTATATTTCGTTTTCTTAATATGTCAAAGCTGTTATATTGGCGAAACTTCCGCATCGGATTCTTGAAGCGGCAGCCTGGGAGATTTTTTTAAAAAAATAGGTGATCGAATGAGCGCAAATGTAAAACCCACGGATAACGTTCCCGATGGCGAGACGGAATATGTAACCACCCGTCAGATGAAGGTTAACGACAAAGGCTTTGTCGGCTACGAAACCACCTGGAAAGAGTGGCAGAAAGAAGTACCCTACGAGACTCCGAAACGGCCGTAATTAGCAGCATAGAGTTAAAAAACGCCGCTCAAATTAGCGGCGTTTCAGACCATTGACAAACCCCGTCATTTTTTTTGGCGGGGTTTTTCTTTTTGTGTT
>CBDUMN010000072.1:0-17640 GCA_965368335.1 uncultured Rhodospirillales bacterium | reverse complement strand
CCCTTAGCGGCTTCGCCGCTGTAGGTGTTCTGAGGCCCCGGAGCAAAGTGAAGGATTCAGAACCCTTAGCGGCTTCGCCGCTGTAGGTGTTCTGAGGCCCCGGAGTAAAGCGAAGGATCCAGAACCCTTAGCGGCTTCGCCGCTGTAGGTGTTCTGAGGCCCCGGAGCAAAGTGAAGGAAATAAGCACAAAGGGGACATGTACTCGTTACGTGTCCCCTTTGTGCGTTCTTAGCGTCGAGAAAGCCCGTATCCCCTCCAGTTCCCTCTAAAAGAGGGGGGAGGCGGCCTTTCTGTAGCCGGGATTAAACCGAATTTCCTCGAATGATAATTTCCTGATCAGATTCTGGTTTGTCTGTCAGAGTGAAAATTTGGGAATATAGAGAAGGTAGCGACGGTTTTTCAGAGATATGAACCTTCTTCCAAAGCTCTGGTTTCAGCCCTTCTGCAACACGGGAAGACATGCAGACCGCATCAATATGCGACAGATAATCTGACAGCCCTGCACCTTGCAGGAGCTTGGTGAAATGTAAAGCGGTCCTAAATGACATGAAGACAACGGCTGCAATATCCTTTTGCTGGAAAGACAATCGGATATTGCGAGGTAGGACGTTCGTCGGTTTTGCCTGGTACACAATGAGCCGTGTCGCCTGAAACTTGTGTTTTTGCAGAATTTCGGCGATGTCCTCAGTGATATCGAGGCCGCTAAGGTATGTCACCAAGCCCTGAGACGGTTTTTGATTATCCAGGATAATTGGGATCAGGCTTTTGGCGTCTCCATCGGCAATATGAACCTTTTCAAATCCCCTTTTTATGAGAGGTGCGGCAGTTGCGGGACCGACAGCATATATAGGAGCGGATAAGTCGACTTCACCCTGTGCGCTAAGTTGTTTGGCGGCATTTTCTGATGTAACGACAAACGCAGAAGATTTCCTGATCGTCGAGGCGTCATAACCGACCCCCGAAATATTCAATACGGGAAAAAGCGATACGATATTACCGCATGCTTCCAAGTCCTTCTTTACGCTAAGAGACTGAAGATATGGGCGAGTTAATAAAATATGCATGTTCGCGCACAGTGACTGTAAGTATTGCTACTCTACTTTTAAAACAGTTAAGTGCTTGATATCATTTTTATTTGTTAGCCAGCTTATGCCATCGCCTTCGGTTAGTCCAATCAGTGCGGCTCCTATTGGAGTCATGATCGAAACCTTATCTTTTTTGATATCCGCCTCAACGGGCCAGACGAGCACGAACGTATGAGCATCGCCAGATGTATCGTCTCGATATGTAACTGTTGAGCCGATATTGACGACGTTGGATGGTAAATCGTCTGATTGTAAAATGTCAGCACGAGATAATTCTTCAAGAAGAAACTCTGCCGTCTCCGGTGTTATTTCCAAAAAAAGCTCACCAATATTTTTCAGCCGATCATAGTGCTGCATATCAATCGCAACTGGCGGTCTTGTGTTTGCTGACATATCTAATTCACCTAAAGCTTGTTGTGTTAGGCAATTATGAGAACTATGTCGGTTTTGCACTCCTACGAATGCTTCGACATGCTCATAACTTAAATTTTGAAGGAAGAGGTTTTGGTCGGTCCCAAGTATATTTAGATCGTATTCTCTAAATAGCTTGGGGCACAGAGGCCGTGAGAAGCGACCCTGCGTGAATAACGTATTTCATATTTTTCGTACCAATAACCATGGGCTGAATATTAGTGCTATTTTGCCGCTTGGTCAATACAATCTCAGAGCAACGCAAGATACTCAGGTCAGATCATTCAGTTGAACCTTTTCCAAACAACCCGCCAGTTGAAAGCACCATATTCCGCAACTTGATTCGGCCTTGGGAGCGGACTATAGTCAAATCCTTGAGAAATTTAGCTTAACACCGGCGTGTTGGTCTATTAGTCTCTAGTCTAGTTGGTGTTCTGATCGGACGTTGCCCTGGGGTTTTTCGTCCGTTGAAGAAGCTGTTGATGTGAATTTCAAGGACTCCGTTTAAGGGGGAGATACAAAATATGCGCCTTAAAATCGTAAGCCTGGTCGCAGCGGCGGCTCTTCTTACCGCTTGTGGAACCGCTCAGCAGGACTCGGCCGGCGCCGGCGGGTCCGGCCAAGCCGCAAGCGCCATTGGTCCCGCAGCCGGAAGTCAGGAAGATCTGGTCGTCAACGTCGGCGATCGCATTTTCTTCGATTTCGATAAATACAACCTAAGCTCGGGTGCTCAAAAAACCCTTCAGGCTCAGGCTGCTTGGTTGAAAAAGTACAGCGGCGCCAAGATTCTCGTCGAAGGTCATTGCGACGAACGCGGCACCCGTGAGTACAACTTGGCGCTCGGCGACCGCCGCGCCAATTCGGTTAAAGACTATCTGGTCGCGCTTGGCGTTTCCGCCGACCGCATTAAGACCATCTCTTATGGTAAAGAGCGGCCCGCCGCTCTCGGCCACAACGAAGCGGCTTGGTCTCAGAACCGCCGCGGCGTGACCGTTTTGATGGGCGCCGGCAGCTAAGCCGACCCTTATTTACGGAATTGCGAAGTTAGGCGCGCGTCTCTTTTAAAGGGGCGCGCGCCTTATTTTTGCCGAATGTTAAGCGGTATGGTTTATAGAGACGCCACTTAACCGCACTGACGACGATTGAAATGGAAAGATTGATGCGCAGCTTTTTCGTTCTTTTGACGGCACTCTTTCTGGGAGCCGCTCCGGCCCTGGCTCAGGACGCCGACCTGCAACCGTTGCTCGACCGATTGCAGCGCCTGGAAAAGGACATCAAGGTTTTAAACCGTTCGGTTTATAAGGGCGAGCAACCGCCTGCCGAGGCGGCGGGTGAGGTTGGCGGCGCTTCGGCGGCCCGCATGGGGGTGCGTATCACCGAGCTAGAAGAGCAGTTAAGGGCGATGACCGGGTCGGTGGAGACGATTTCCTTCAAAATCGATCAGGTGACGCGGCGTCTCGATCAGGTGATGGCCGATATCGAGTTCCGGCTCGGCTCGCTGGAAGGCGGTAAGCCTGCAACTGGGGCTCCTCGTGTCGCCAGTGTGCCCAAGGCCGCCTCGGTGACCGCCGCGCCGGTCGATGGCGGTGCACCGCCGCAAATGGGGAGCCTCGGTGCGATCAGCGAAAAAGATCTGGCTGCCGTTCAGGGCAGCGCACCGAAGACGGGCGAAGAGGAAAAGCCCGTAGAGACGCAAGTCGCAAGCCAGCCGTTGACCCAGGAGCCGACCGCGACCGAGCAGGCATCGGTAGAGCCGGTCAAACCGGCGACACCGCAGGAACAGTACAATCAGGCCCGCAAGCTATTGATCACCGGCGACTTCGACCGGGCCGAAGCGGCCTTGAAAACGTTTCTTGCCGATCATCCGAAAGATCCGTTGGCGGCCAATGCGCGCTATTGGTTGGGTGAAACCTATTATGTACGCGGCGATTTCCTTCAGGCCGCCGAAACCTTCCTGTCCAACTATCAAAGCGACCCGAAGGGAGCCAAAGCGCCGGACGGGCTGCTCAAGCTCGGCATGGCCTTGGGAAACCTTGAGAAGAAACGCGAAGCCTGCGCGACCTTTGGCAAGCTGTTGAAAGAATATCCCGACGCGGCGACCAATGTGAAAAAGGTGGCCGAACGCGAGCGCAAGCGTAACGGCTGTTAGGCGCCGGTTATGTCGAACCCGGTATCGGAACAAGACTTCGAGGGGCTGATCGGGCCCCTCGGTTCGTTTGAGGCCGAACCGGTCGTCGCCATTGCTGTTTCGGGTGGACGGGACAGCATGGCCCTGGCCTTTCTCGTTAATCGCTGGGTGAGGAGCATTGGCGGACGGGCGGTTCTGTTGACCGTCGATCATGACTTGAGGCCGGAATCCGCCGATGAAGCGCAATTCGTTGCAGATTGGGCGAAAGGCCAGGGGCTTGAGTGCCAAATTCTTCGCTGGCGAGGGGAGAAGCCGAAATCGGCCGTTCAGAGTGCGGCGCGTACGGCGCGCTACGCCCTGATGGAAGACGGGTGCCGCCGCCAGGGAATTCTCCACCTGTTTCTCGCCCATCATGCCGACGACCAGGGGGAAACCCTTTTGATGCGGATGGCGCGGGGCAGCGGTCCGGCGGGGCTGTCGGCCATGGCGCCCGTCACGGAAACGCGACACCTGCGATTGTTGCGCCCCTTGCTGACCGTTTCCCGTCAGCGCTTGGAAGATACGTTGGCGGCTGCTGGGATGGACTGGGTGGAAGACCCAAGCAATCAAAACCCGAAATACGACCGCACTCTGGTCCGCCAATTGAGCCTCGATCTGAAAAGGCGGGGACTGGAAGAGGGCTTGCTCTCCGCCCTAACCGGTGATTTCTCATCGTTGCGTCAAAAAATGGATGCCGAGGTGGTTCGTTTTCTCGGGCGCTATGCGGTCTTGCATCCGGCGGGATACATCACGCTTCCCCATCCCCTGATGGCCGGATTGGATGAGGTCTACACCGCAGCGATTTTGGGCCGCGTTCTCCGTACCGTCGGTGGGGGGGATTATGCTCCTGGCCGAGACAAGCTCGCGCGGCTGCGTTCTCGTTTGGCCGATCCGGATTTTCGTTCGGCAACGCTGGGACGCTGCCGGATTACAACGCGCCGGAAAAAACTGATTGTTTTGCGGGAATCCAGAAACCTGCCCCCCCCCTATCCGTTGGCGGCTGGGGAAGAGACGGTTTTTGACGAACGCTTTTTATTGAGCGCCCCTGTCGATTGCCGAGTTGCCCCTCTGGGACTTGAGGGATGGAAGGCCATTGACGAACAATCAAAAGACCTTCTGGATGGTCTGCCGAGCGGTCTTCGCGGTTCGCTGCCCGCCTTTTGGGACGATTTCGGGCTTTTGGCGGCTCCAAGTTTGCGTTATTGGCGTGGCGGCCTGGAGGAAAACTTGGTAAAAGGTTTCCAGATGAGTTTTCGTCCGCCGCATCCGCTTTGCGGCATTGGGGTGCGATTATCGTGATCGTATGTCTTGCTTGGCGTCAAATGCTTACTATCTGTGAGTAGACAGCTTAACCGAGCGGATGCTAAGGGAGGACCTAAGATGAACGGTCTTTCCGCGCCGCTTCAAGGAGCGTCCGGTCGAAACCGATTTTGAATAACTTTTAAAGGTGGGTTCTGCTTTGAACTTCAGCCGCAATCTGGCGCTTTGGGTAATCATCGCGCTTCTTGTCTTCGCCCTGTTCAACCTGTTCCAGGGTACATCGTCGCGGTCTCCGCAGACGGCTTTGGCTTACTCCGATTTCATTGCCTCGGTGGAGAACGGTGAAGTACTCGACGTGACCATTCAGGGTGAAAGCATTTCGGGCCATTACCGGGACGGCCGTGGGTTCAAGACCTTCGCACCGCAAGATCCGGGCATGGTGGAGAACCTGCGCCAACACGGTGTGCGCGTCAGCGCCATGCCGTCGGATGACAGCGTACCCTCGCTCTTCGGCGTGCTGATTTCTTGGTTCCCCATGTTGCTGCTAATCGGGGTGTGGATTTTCTTCATGCGCCAGATGCAAGGCGGCAGCGGCAAGGCCATGGGCTTTGGCAAGTCCAAAGCGCGGATGCTGACCGAGAAACATGGCCGCGTGACCTTTGACGACGTGGCGGGTATCGATGAAGCCAAGCAAGAACTTGAGGAAGTTGTCGATTTTCTCAAAGACCCGCAGAAATTCCAGCGCCTGGGCGGCAAAATTCCTAAAGGCTGTCTGCTGGTCGGCCCTCCGGGGACGGGTAAAACCCTTTTGGCTCGGGCGATTGCCGGTGAGGCCAATGTGCCGTTCTTCACCATTTCCGGTTCAGACTTCGTCGAGATGTTCGTCGGCGTCGGTGCGAGCCGGGTGCGCGACATGTTCGAGCAGGGCAAGAAGAACGCTCCTTGCATTATCTTCATCGACGAAATCGACGCTGTGGGCCGCCATCGTGGCGCAGGTCTCGGCGGTGGTAACGACGAACGCGAGCAGACCCTCAACCAGTTGCTGGTCGAAATGGACGGTTTCGAGGCCAATGAAGGTGTGATCCTCATCGCCGCGACCAACCGTCCCGACGTGCTTGACCCCGCGCTGTTGCGGCCGGGCCGCTTCGACCGTCAGGTCGTGGTGCCCAACCCGGATATCCTGGGGCGTGAGAAGATTCTCAAAGTCCATATGAACAAGGTGCCTCTGGCCCCCGATGTGGACGCCAAGGTGATTGCCCGCGGCACACCTGGATTCTCAGGCGCCGATCTGGCCAACCTGGTCAACGAAGCGGCCTTGCTGGCCGCCCGTTGGGGTAAGCGCATGGTCACCATGGCCGAGTTTGAGTCTGCCAAGGATAAGGTCTTGATGGGCACCGAGCGTCGCTCGATGGTGATGACCGAGGAAGAGAAGAAGCTGACGGCCTTCCACGAAGCCGGCCATGCCCTGGTTGCGCTCAACGTGCCTAAGCACGATCCGTTGCATAAGGTGACGATCATTCCACGCGGTCGTGCCCTGGGTGTGACCATGTCGCTGCCCGAGCGGGATCGTTACGGCATGTCCCGTATCGAGATGGAATCCCGTATCGCCATGGCCTTCGGTGGCCGGGCGGCTGAAGACATCGTATTCGGTTCCGAAAATATCACGACCGGTGCAGGCAACGATATCCAGCAGGCCACCAACATGGCCCGCAAGATGGTCACCGAATTCGGCTTCTCCGACAAGCTCGGCCCCTTGCGCTATTCGGACAACCAGGAAGAGGTTTTCCTTGGTCATTCGGTCGCGCAACAGAAAAACGTCTCTGACGATACGGCCCGGATCATCGATGAAGAGGTTCGCGCCATCGTTGAGAAGGCTGAGAAAAAAGCCTACGAGATTCTGAATGAGAAGCGTGATGCGCTGGATCGGATCGCCGATGCCTTGCTCGAATACGAAACCCTTTCGGGCGACGAAGTGAAGGCTTTGGTCAACGGCGAAGACATTCATCGCGACGATGACGTTTCGGATGAAAAGCCGAAGGACGGCGGGCGCCGGTCCTCCGTGCCTACGGCGGGCGCGCGCAAGGACAAGCCAAACGGCGGTTTTGGTGCGAAGCCCCAGCCCGAGGGATAACCGATGACGGCTTTAGGTCAAAAGGACCACCAGGGAAGCCCCGCCAGTGTGCGGGGCTTCCTCATTGGGGGCGATGTTTCGATCATGGGGATCGTCAACGTGACGCCCGACAGTTTTTCCGATGGTGGCGATCATGCCACGGCGGAAGCGGCCATCGCTCATGGGCGTAAGCTTTTGGACCAGGGGGCCCATTGCCTCGATATCGGTGGCGAGTCGACCCGCCCGGGAGCCGATCCGGTCACCCCAGCAGAGGAACAGCGGCGCATTCTGCCGGTCGTCGAGACATTAGCGGCGGAAGGGGCGGTGGTTTCTGTCGATACCCGTAACGCTTCGACCATGATGGCGGCGATGAGTGCCGGTGCGATGATCATCAACGACGTGACCGCGCTTGAACACGACGCAGAGTCGCTCAAGGTGGTGGCCGAAACCGGGGCCCATGTGGTGCTGATGCATATGAAGGGAAATCCCCGGAATATGCAGGACGAGCCCGCCTATAACGATGTGGTCGAGGAAGTTTATAGCTATCTCGAAGACCGGGTGTCGCTTTGCCGTGAAGCAGGGGTGCCGCTCGCCAAGATCGCCATCGATCCGGGAATTGGGTTTGCTAAAACCGACAAACACAATTTGGCGCTGATCGGCAATCTGGACCGCTTTAAAGATTTGGGCTGCGGTATTCTTCTGGGCGTTTCGCGCAAGAGTATGATTGGGCGCATCGCAGGCGAAAGCGATCCCAAGGCTCGGTTGGCCGGATCGCTTGCCCTGGCTCTGGCCGGGGTGGAGCGGGGGGCAACCCTCCTGCGGGTCCATGATGTGGCCGAAACCCGTCAGGCCGTGGCTTTGTGGACCGCCCTATGACCTCTCCGGCTTTCGCCATTGCGATGATTGTCGTGACAGGTGTCGTGTTGGCCGGAATGGACGTCACCGCCAAGTTTCTTGCGGTCAGCTTCCCGGTGCTTTTCGTCATCTGGGGGCGTTATTTCTTCCAAACGGTGATTACCTTCGCCGCCTATGCCGGGCAGCGCCGTTCGGTCGATTTCTTAAAGGCCCGGCGGCCCTGGTTGCAGTTCTTTCGAGCGGCGTCGCTGTTTGGCGCGACCTGCACCCTCTATGTGGCGATTACCATGATGCCCTTGGGCGATGCCGCCGCCATACAGTTTATGGCCCCGGTCCTCGTGACCCTGTTCTCCGGCATCTTCCTCGGTGAGCATGTAGGGCCGCGTCGCTTGGCCGCCGTCGTCGTCGCCTTTGTCGGTGTGCTGCTGATTGCCCGGCCGGGGTCCGGCCTGTTCGGTTGGGTTGCGCTCTTGCCGGTGGGTACAGCGGTTCTGCTGGCGATCTATATGATGATGACCCGGGTCATCCGCTCCCAGGACGACCCGGCGACCACAACTTTCTATTCAACCGCCGTTGGCTCATTGGCCCTGACGTTTGCCGCCCCTTTTTACTGGCAGCCATTGGAGCCATTCGACTGGTTGCTCATGGTCGTCATGGGGGCGGCCGGGGCGTCGGGACATTTCCTCTGGGTCAAGGCGTTCGCCGCCGCCGAGGCCTCCATGCTCGCACCCTTCACCTATTCTCAGGTAGTGGCGGCCATCTTCTGGGGATGGCTGATCTTTGGCGACGTCCCCAGCCTCTGGACCGTCGGCGGGGCGACCTTGATCGTCGGAAGCGGTCTCTATGTCTGGTACCGTGAAACTTATGGAAAAGCCTGATTGGCCGATTTTTTGGCGTTGCTAGTGGATTCTTCAGCTTTTGACGTTATAACCGCTGCACGGAACGCCTTATTTTGCGAGGGGAATGGCGCATGACGCGCAAGTATTTCGGCACCGATGGTATTCGGGGGACCGCCAACACCGAGCCCATGACGGCTGAGACCGCTTTAAAAGTCGGCATGGCTGCTGGGCGCTATTTCACCCGGGGCAACCATCGTCACCGCGTCGTGATTGGCAAGGATACCCGGCTTTCGGGCTACATGATCGAACCGGCCCTGACCTCGGGCTTCATCTCCATGGGGATGGACGTCATTCTGGTCGGCCCCATGCCGACCCCGGCGGTGGCGCGACTGACCAGTTCGCTGCGCGCCGATTTGGGCGTGATGATTTCCGCTTCGCACAATCCGTTTCAGGATAACGGCATCAAACTTTTCGGTCCCGATGGCTATAAGCTCTCCGATGCGGTGGAGGCTGAAATTGAGACGCTGATGGCCAACGGCTTGAACGAAAAGCTCGCCGAACCGGCCAAGCTTGGAAAAGCCTGGCGGCTCGAGGATGCGGGCGGGCGCTATACGGAATTCGTCAAGAGCACCTTCCCCAGAGGGCTTCGTCTGGATGGCCTGAAGATCGTCATCGATTGCGCCAATGGCGCGGCCTATCGAGTGGCGCCCGAAGTGTTGTGGGAATTGGGCGCGAACGTCGTGCCTATCGGGATTTCGCCGGATGGCTTCAACATCAATAAAGGCTGCGGCTCAACGGCGACCGATTACATGTGCGAGCAGGTGGTTGCGCATGGCGCAGACCTGGGTATTGCGCTCGATGGCGACGCCGACCGGGTTCTGATCGCCGATGAAAAAGGCCAGCTCCTGGACGGCGACCAGTTGATGGCCGTCGTGGCGTGTCACATGAAGAACAGCGGCCTGCTGAAAGGCGACGGCATCGTGGCGACGGTGATGTCCAACCTGGGACTTGAGAAGCACTTGGCGGAGCAGGGGCTGAAGCTCATCCGCACCAAGGTGGGGGATCGCTACGTGGTCGAGCATATGCGCGAGCATGGTTACAATGTGGGCGGCGAGCAGTCGGGCCATATTGTCTTGAGCGACTATGCGACAACGGGCGATGGTCTTGTCGCTGCCTTACAGGTTTTGGCCGTCATTGTCGAACAAGGCCACCCTGCCAGCGAAGTCTGCCGCGTGTTTGAGCCCTTGCCGCAGCTTTTGGAAAATGTCCGCTTCAACGGTGGCGCACCGCTCGAAGAAGCGTCGGTTAAGAAAGCTATCGAAGCGGGCGAGAACCGCCTCGGCGAAACCGGACGCATTTTGATCCGCAAATCCGGGACCGAACCTCTAATCCGCGTCATGGCCGAGGGCGAAGACGCTGCGCTCATTGAAGGCGTGGTCGGCGATATCGTTGAAGAGATTCGCCGGGTCGTTGGTTAATGAAAGGGCGCGTGCTGATAATCGCCGGGTCGGACTCCGGCGGCGGTGCAGGAATTCAGGCCGATATTAAGGCGGTGACAGCGCTTGGCGGCTACGCCATGACGGCTATTACTGCTCTGACAGCCCAGAACACCCAAGGGGTTCAAGGCATTCACGAGGCGCCTCCCACTTTCGTCAAGCAGCAGATCGATTCCGTATTGCGCGATATCGGTGCGGACGCCATTAAAATCGGCATGCTCCATAATGCGGAGGTCATAGACGCCGTTCATGAGGCGGTCGCCGACTATGCGGTCAATGTACCTCTGGTGGTCGATCCGGTTATGGTGGCGACCAGTGGAGCCTCGCTTTTGCAAGAGCGTGCGGTCAATGCGCTGATGCAGAAAATTATCCCTATGGCCGATCTGCTGACACCGAATATTCCCGAAGCGACGGCGCTTTCCGGTATCGAGTGGGGCAGCGATGAAGACGCCGGGCGGTTGGCCCAGATGCTTTCCTCGCTTGGTCCCAAGGCGATCTTGCTGAAAGGCGGCCACCTGCCCGGTGATCGGTTGCGCGATCTTTTGATTCATGAAGATGACCGGGTCGATGTGTTCGAAGGGCCGCGTATCGAGACCGTCCATACCCATGGCACGGGCTGCACCCTGGCCTCGGCAATCGCCTGCGGTTTGGCGCAAGGGATGGGTTTGCGCGATGCGGTCAGCCGGGCGCGAAAGTATGTCTATGAGGCCATCCGTTCCGCTCCCGGCTATGGCAAAGGCAACGGTCCGCTCAACCACGGCCACGCTATTCCTGAGTTCAATTAGTCCCGGTAGTCTTCGGCAAAGCGGTCGATGAATTCCAGTGGATCGGGGGTGGGCTTGCCGAAATACCATCCTTGACCGAAGTCGAGGCCACAGTAGTAAACGTGATTGGCCATCGCAGTGTTTTCGACCATTTCGGCGACGGTCTTGATTTTGAAATCCGTGCAGACCTTGGCCATGGCGGTGAGCAGTTCGGTGCCCTTTTTGGAAACGCTGGCGCGGGTGATCACCGGCCCGTCGAATTTGACCACGTCCACATCTAGCGCGTTGAGATAATCGAAGCCCGCTGCGCCCGCGCCGAAATCATCGAGACAGACCCGGAAGCCAAGACCTCTGATCTTTTGGATGACCTCATTGACTACAGGGAGGTTCTCAATCTGAGCCGATTCCGTAATCTCGAACATCAGTTTTGTAGACAGTTCCTGTTCGTCCTGCATGACGGCCAATAAGGCATCGACGAAAGCCGGGCTGGCAATGCTGAGGCCGGAAATGTTCACCGCAACGGGCGGCATTGTGTTTTTGGATGAAAACTTGCGGATCAGCTTGACCGCCTTTTTCACCACGGCGGCGTCGTAATCGAGAATCAGGTCGGTTTCTTCGGCTAGGCGGATGAGATGGTAGGTGTTGTCGGCCATGTCTTCCTTGCGGAACCGCGACAGGGCTTCGAAATGCTGGACCTCCTTACGTCGCAGATCGCAGATCGGCATGAAGTGGAGATCGAAGTCTTCATCGCTGGATGCGCGCTTGAGCATGGCGATGTTTTCCATCGAATGGGTAACCATGCCCTGCAATTCGTCGGACAGGGACTGGGCGCGGAGCGTACCATTGTGATCGCAGAAATTCTGCATGGTGTAGATGATCACCTTGGCCAGCTGTTCTTCGCTCATATCCTCGGCGTCCGTCTCCAGGGTGTGGGAGCGGGCATAGACCTCGGCCCCGTCGGGATGGGCTTCCTTGGCGGCTTTCTCGATGGCGTCGTTGATCGAGTCGGGGTTGACGTCATCGGTATGGATGAAAGAGAAACTGTCGTCTTCCATCTGGCTGGCCGTGTCGCCGCCCAGAGAACTGCCCTTCAGAATATTGCCGATGGAGGTCAAGAGGCCTGTTCGGGCCGGGGGCTCCAGTTTTTCCGATAGGTCCTTGAGGTGATCGACCTTGACCATGGTGACTTTTGCGTGGCCGCCGGAGCGGAACAATGCCTTGATCCGCTCGGCCGCGACGTTGGAATAGGAATCCCGTTCCAGAAGCTCACTGTCCTGATTGCGGTTTAGGTCTTCTTCGCGGGTCGAGCGGGCCGAGGCCGATTCCACTTTGAGCGCTAAGAAGAAATCGTTGCCGAAATCGGGATTGCGATATCCGGCCATGACCGCCGTCGGTTTGAGGCCGCCCTGGGCGTTAAGGCGCAACACCACATCGTCCATGCGGCCCTTTTTTGAAGCGGCTTCTAGAAACTGATCTGCCAGCGTTCGGTCGTTGTCTTCGATGAGATCGAGAAAGGAGGCGCCGGTCAGCTTATCCGGCGAAGAGCCGAAAAGCGGCTCGACGGCCCCCGCGCAAAAGGTGATGCGACGGTTGTCATCCAACACGAAAAGCATATCGGCCCGGCAAAAAGCCAGGGCGACGAATCTGTTACGATCACTTTCAGTCATCGGAAATAGGATAGTGCATGCGCCCTAACGAAATACTAAACCACGGCAAGCGAATCGCGCGGTGGTTCGTCGAGGATCTGGGCGATGATTTCCAGGCCTTTTTCGACCCGGTCGCGGTCGTGGGTGCAGCCGAGGCAGATGCGCACCGCATGGGCGGGCTGTCTGCGTGGTGCGGCAAAGGTGTCAGAACCGATGAGCGCCACGCCGCGTTCGCGGGCCAGGGCGACGAAACGATCTTCGCGCCAGGGGGCGGGAAGGGGGAGCCAAAGGTGGTAGGGGCCTCTTTCCGGGGCGTGATAGCCGTGGCGGGCCAAGTGTTTTTCGGCCATTTGCTGACGTCGGGCGGCCTCCTTGCATTGTTCGCTCACCAACTTGCTTGCCGTGCCGTCTTCGATCCAGCGAGTCATGACCTCGGCCATGAAGGGCGGGGCCATCCAGCAGGTGGTTCGGATGGCTGTTTCCACAGCGGCGAAGATACGCGACGGGACACGCAGAAAACCGATGCGCAAGCCGGGGGCGAGATGCTTTGCGCTGACCACATAGCAGGCGTTGTCGGGAATGAAAGCCGACAGCGGTGGCGCGGGATCGGGGTGGAGGTTGCCGAAAACGTCATCGTCGATAACCAGGAGATCGTGCTTTTTCGCCACTTCGGCGATTTGGCGGCGGCGTTCTTCGGGCATGTAGATGCCGCTTGGATTGTGAAAGGACGGCATGCAGTAAAGCACCCTCGCCCCATCGGCGCGGCAGGCCGTGTCGAGCGCTTCGGGGATGAGCCCTTGGTCATCCATGGCGAGGCCGTGAAGTTTGAGGCCCAACTCCTGGGCGGCGACCTTTGTGACGGGATAAGTGAACTCTTCGCAGAGCAGGGTGTCGCCCGGCTTGGTCAGGGCGAGCAGTACCGTTGCAATCGAGTGCTGTCCGCCATTGGTGACGAGAACCTCCTCAGGGTCCGCCTTCCAATGGCGAGAACTCATCCATTCGGCCCCGGCCAGACGGTGGTGGGCCATTCCGGCTGCCGGATGGTAGTCGAGCAGGGTATGGAGGATGTTGGAGCGCGATAAATTTTTGAGCGTTTCGGCAAAAGCGGCCGTGCGTCCTACGTCGGGCGGAAAGTTGAGTGACATGTCGATCAGGCCGGTCTGTCGCCGGTGTTTGACGGCGAATTGGTTTTCTGCGGTTTTGACGCTACGGACAAAGGTGCCGCGCCCCACTTCGCCGATCAGATGGCCTTGCCGTTCGGCCTCTTTGTAGGCTCGGGTGATCGTCCCGACGGTGACGCCCAATTGATAGGCTAGTTCGCGGTGGGTCGGCAGTTTTTCTTCCGGTGCGAGTTCTCCGGTTTCGATGGCCGCGGTAATCGCTTGCGCAATAGCGAGATAGCGGGGGCCATCGGCCTGCGAAATATCAGGAATCCATATTGTCATGGTGACAATGATTACATTGACTCTGTTATTGTGTCAATTATAGGGTCATTACGTGTCTAATCTTTGAAAATGGAGGCTGAGCAATGTCGAATTGTATCGATACAATATCTGCAGAGCAGACGTTTGTCGCTCCGTCTCTCACCTGGCTCAATTGGTTGAGAGCGGGAAAGGACTTGTTGGTCCAGGACCTCGTTAAACTCACCGACAAGATTGGCGAATGGTCGGAGCGTGACCGAGCGCGCCGCCATCTCATGACGTCCGTCGATAAACGGATGCTCGACGACCTTGCGTGGTCGCCGGCGACTATTATCGACGAGGCGGTAAAGCCGTTCTGGCGGGAGTGACCCTGGACTTTTAATCAACCGGGGCCGTTTCCCGCCAAAGGCAAAGGGAAGCGGACCGGAAAAGCCCAGATGCTCCATTCCTCTTTCCAAGCTAGACAGCGTTGAAACGGCCCCACTTTTTTAGAGGGGAGCGTTGAAAATGACCTGCGAACGCGACGATACTCGTACAAGGGAAATGACCTACTATTACGCCGTGGCGCGGCAACAGCGGAACCAAGCCATCCGCAATCTGTTTGGCGGGCTGTTTCGCAAAGCTCGGCGTTTCTTAGACCCATCGAGGTGGAGGGCGGCATTATGATGACAGCGCAAGAAACACTGCCGATCTACCAGATCGACGCCTTTACGGACGAGGTGTTCGCCGGAAATCCGGCTGCCGTGGCGCCTCTTAAAGAATGGTTGTCCGATGAGGCGATGCAGGCCATCGCCATGGAAAACAATCTTTCCGAAACCGCTTTCTTCGTGCCAGAAGGAGAGGGCTTTCGCCTGCGCTGGTTTACGCCAGCCGCCGAGGTGGAGCTTTGCGGCCATGCCACCCTGGCTTCTGCGCATCTGCTGTTTTCCGAACTTGGATACGATAAGGAAGCCATTGCCTTTGAAACCCGTAGTGGGCGCTTGACGGTGGAACGGCGAAGCGAGGGCTATGCCATGGATTTCCCGGCGACGGCCGCTCAGTCCCATGAGCCCGTTCCGGATTTGGCCGAAGCACTGGGAGGCGCGCCTCAGGCGCTGTTGGTCGGGTCTTACGCCATGGCGGTTTTTGAAACGACCGATGAAGTGGCCGGGCTTGCTCCCAATTTCGAGGCGATTTCAGAACTCGACTGGTGGGGTGTCATCGCCACCGCGCCGGGGGATGATTGCGACTTCGTCTCGCGCTTCTTCGCCCCGGCTAAAAGCGTTCCCGAGGATCCGGTGACCGGCTCGGCTCATTGCATGGCGGCTCCCTACTGGGCCGAACGGTTGGGGCGGAACGACCTGAAAGCCAGACAAATTTCAAAAAGAGGCGGCGAGGTCGGTTGCCTTGTCAAAGGCGATAGGGTGGAATTGACCGGCAAGGCCGTATTGTTTCTTAAAGGTGAAATTTATCTGCCGAAGGGCGTCTAGGGAGAGAACCATGACCGAAGAGCTGTTCAGAGATGATTCCTACCTCAAATCTTGCGAGGCGACGGTGGTTGCCGTTCAAGGAAATGGGGTGGTGTTGGACCGGACGGTATTTTATCCGGCGGGCGGCGGCCAGCCGGGTGATCAGGGAACCCTCACGGCCAATGGTGCGGAATTGACGGTTGTCGATTGCTATAAGGACCGGGAAACGGGAGCGCATCTGCATGTTCTCGCAGATGAGACGACTCCGCCGGAAATAGGCCAAAAGGTTGTGGCGGTGCTTGATTGGGATCGGCGTTACAAGCTCATGCGCATGCATTCGGCCCTTCACTTGCTTTGTGGTTCGGTCGATGGGGCGGTTACCGGCGGTTCGGTTGGGGCCGAAAAAAGCCGTCTCGATTTCGATCTTGATGAAGCGCCCGATAAGGAAGCCCTGACCGCGAAACTCAATGCTGCTGTCGATGCCGACGCCGATGTCGCTATTTCGTGGATTAGCGATGAAGAGCTGGATGCGAATCCTGACTTGGTCCGCACCATGTCGGTCAAGCCGCCGCGTGGGTCGGGGCGGGTGCGAGTGATCGACGTCCAGGGGATCGACCTTCAACCTTGTGGCGGCACTCACGTCAAAAAGACCGGTGAGATCGGTCGCCTAAGGGTCGGTAAGATTGAGAAGAAGGGTCGACAGAACCGGCGCATTAACATTCATTTCGACGAGTAGAATATGGACCTTACCTATCAACTGGAACCCAGCTTATCCGTTGAAGACTATGCCGATGTGTTGAAACGCTCGACCCTGGCTGAGCGGCGTCGCATCGATGATCCTGCAAGAATTGAGAAAATTCTTGGCAACTCGGACATTACCGTTACCGCCCGGAACTCTGCCGGAGTGCTTGTTGGCTTGGCGCGCTCGGTCAGTGACTTCGGCGATGTAGTCTACGTGGCCGATCTCTGCGTCGATCAAGAGACGCAAGGCCAGGGAATCGGCAAGGCTCTTTTGGGCCGTACCCGGCAGGAAGCGGGGGGTGAAGCGGTGCGCCTAATCCTGCTTTCCGCTCCGGCGGCCATGGACTATTACCCCAAAGTCGGCCTGGAGAACCTCGATAATTGTTTTGGGACGCCGAAGGTCTGACCATGACGGTTGAGATCGTTTGCGCCCAGTCCGAGCAAGATATAAAGGCTGTTCGGGAGCTGTTTGGAGAGTACCAAGACTGGCTGGGCGCCGACCTTTGCTTCCAAGGATTTGACGACGAACTGCGCTCACTACCCGGAAAATACGGGCGGCCTGAAGGTGTTTTGCTCCTGGCGAAAGATGGGGAAAAGATCGTCGGCTGTGTTGGGGTTCGCCCCTTGGCAGAAGAAAAGCTTTGCGAGATGAAACGCCTCTGGGTCCGACAGCCCTGGAGAGGGACGGGAGTGGGGCGTCGGTTGGCCGTTGGCTCTATCGAAGCGGCTCAGAATCTCGGGTATCAAACCATGAAGCTCGATACGTTGGAGCGGCTGGCCGAGGCGGTGAGTCTGTATCGCGCGCTGAGCTTTACTGAAACCGACGCCTACTATGACAATCCGCTCGAGCGCGTCATCTACATGTCGCTTGCGCTTTAAATTCCAATCTATAAATCTAAAATGTAGATAGCGGATTGTCGGACTTTACCCAGACTGGGTTTTCCGCCTAACCTTTTAAAACAAATCATACTCGGGTCGCCCGGTCCGAATAACCAATCCATCTCTTTATAGGAAGAGCACTTTTTAATGCTTGAAGACCTGATCGCCAGTCTCGGACCCGATTTTCAGATGTGGACCGTCTTCGTCATCATTGTGCTGGCGCTGGTGTTTTATGCCTTTGAATGGCTTTCCATGGAGGTTACGTCCCTGGCCGTCATCTGTGTGTTGATGGTCTTCTTCCATTGGTTTCCCATCCTCGACGATCACGGCAAGAATCTAATGGACGCCAAGCATATCCTGCTTGGGTTCGCCAATCCCGCCTTGCTGACGGTTTTGGCTTTGCTGGTTGTCGGGCAGGGCATGGTGCGGACCGGGGTCTTGGATCGAGGAGCTAAATGGGTGCTCTGGGCCGGTCGCGGCAACCTCAATCTGTCGATTCTGGTGACCCTATTGGTGG
>CBDUMN010000071.1:0-17644 GCA_965368335.1 uncultured Rhodospirillales bacterium | reverse complement strand
GGTTGCACCCGGCCGGTGTTTGAGAGTATGTATAGCCGCCCGCCGCCCATGAAACTAGGGCGGTTTGTTGGTTTTTATATAGGTTGTTTTCTTTCAATGGGAAACAGCCGGAATGATTAGCCTGGGAAACTCTTTCATGGAGCGGATCGTACAAAAGTTCGGCGGCACCTCGGTCGGCGACGTCGAACGGATCAAAAATGTCGCCAAGCGGGTCAAGGCGGAAGTCGATAACGGCAATCAGGTCGCCGTCGTCGTTTCGGCCATGTCCGGCGTGACCAATCAACTGGTCGAATACACCAATCAAGTCTCGTCGATGGTCGATGCCCGCGAATACGACGTAGTCGTTTCGTCGGGCGAGCAGGTCACATCAGGCCTTCTCGCTTTGGCCTTGCAGGACTTAGGAGTTGCTGCGCGATCCTGGCAGGGATGGCAAATTCCCATCCGGACCGATAACGTGCATGCCAAGGCGCGCATCGAAGCCATTGAGTGCGACGAGGCGATCAAGCGCATGGAAGGCGGCGAAGTCGTCGTGGTGCCGGGATTTCAGGGCATCGGACCGGATGGCCGGGTGACCACCTTGGGACGCGGCGGATCGGATACTTCCGCCGTGGCGTTGGCGGCGGCCTTGAAGGCTGACCGTTGCGATATCTATACCGACGTGGACGGGGTCTATACCTGTGACCCGCGCATCGTCACCAAGGCCCGGAAGCTCGATAAAATCACCTATGAGGAGATGCTCGAAATGGCGTCCCTCGGGGCTAAGGTTTTGCAGACCCGCTCGGTGGAGATGGGCATGAAACACGGGGTGCGCCTTCAGGTGCGCTCAAGCTTTACCGAAGACGAAGGCACGCTCGTTGTTGATGAGGATGAAATCGTGGAACAGGAACTCGTAAGCGGAATCGCCTACAGCCGGGATGAGGCGAAAATCACCCTGGTGGCTGTTGAAGACCGTCCGGGCGTCGCCGCCCATATCTTCGGCCCCCTGGCTGAAGCCAATGTCAACGTGGATATGATCGTCCAGAACGTTTCGGAAGATGGCAAGACGACCGATGTCACTTTCACCGTTCCCAAAGGCGATTTGAAACGCGCCATCGAAGTGATTGAAAACGCCAAGGGCATCGAATACGCCGAGATGATGTCGGATGCCGATGTCGCCAAGGTTTCGGTGGTCGGCGTTGGAATGCGTTCTCATGCCGGTGTCGCCCAGACCATGTTCCAGTCGTTGGCCGACAAGTCGATCAACATTCAGGTGATTTCGACTTCTGAAATCAAGGTTAGCGTGCTGATTGCCGAAGAATACCTTGAATTGGCGTTGCGTGCGCTTCATTCCGCCTACGGTCTCGACGCCGAAGCGGAATAAACGAAACAAAGGGGATCGGAGGACACCGTCATGGCCGAAGCAGAACAGAAGCTGCAGGCGCTTTGGCAGCGAGGAATGGATTTCCTTGGCTGCGATTACGCCATCTTGGGCGGTGCGATGTCCTGGGTCTCCGAGCGCAATCTGGTCTCGGCGATTTCCAATGCCGGAGGATTTGGTGTGCTGGCCTGTGGCTCCATGACGCCTGATCTTTTGGATGCTGAAATCGCCGCAACTAAGGAAATGACCTCCAAGCCTTTCGGCGTCAACCTGATCACTATGCATCCGGAAATCGATGCTTTGATCGATGTTTGCGCCAATCACCAAGTGAGCCATGTGGTGTTGGCCGGCGGTTTGCCGGGGGCGGCCTCGATCAAGCAGATCAAGGACAATGGGGCGAAGGTTATCTGCTTCTCGCCTGCTTTGGTCTTGGCCAAACGACTGATCCGCTCAGGGGTTGACGCCCTGGTGGTTGAAGGCGCCGAGGCGGGCGGTCATATCGGCCCGGTCTCGACCAGTGTGCTGGCTCAGGAAATCCTTCCCGAAATTAAAGATGTGCCGGTTTTCGTTGCAGGCGGGATCGGACGTGGCGAGGTGATCGTTTCCTATCTCGAAATGGGAGCCGCCGGAGTTCAGTTGGGCACCCGGTTTGTTTGTGCCACGGAATCCATAGCCCACGAAAATTTCAAGAAGGCCTTTATTCGGGCGGGCGCCAAGGATGCCGTGCCGACGGTCCAGGTCGATTCGCGCTTTCCTGTCATCCCGGTCCGCGCGCTGACCAACAAAGGCACGCAAGAATTTATGGAAACCCAGCGCCGGGTGATTGAACGATTTAATTCGGGCGAACTCGACCAAAAAGCGGCTCAGCTTGAGATTGAGCATTTTTGGGCGGGCGCTTTAAAGCGCGCCGTTATCGATGGTGACGTGGAAAACGGTTCACTGATGGCGGGACAGTCGGTTGGTATGGTAAAGTCGGTCCAACCCATGGCGGAGATCGTGGGAGACTTGATCGCCCAGGCCGTTTCGGCCTTGAAAACGCGCTGAGAAATCAAAGGTTCCGGTAGGAACATCAGGTCAGAAACTGGGAAACGAGGGGCGGCCCGGAGAACGAGGGGAGCCGCCTTCGACCATGGCGCAACATGAGTAGAGAAGCGACAATGGACGGAAAGAGCAAAATGCCACCGGCTTCTCACGGCCCGGGTGTCGTCGGGTTGCGCCGTCTGCTTTCCCGTTTGCGTGAAGTGATGGCCGGGGGGGGCTCGGCCCAGGACCGACTTAACCGTACGGTCAAGATCATTGCCGCCGATATGGTGGCCGAGGTGTGCTCGGTTTATCTGCTCCGCGCCGGTGAGGTCCTTGAGTTATTTGCTACCGAGGGCTTGAAGGCCGAGGCGGTCCACCAGACCCGTCTGCGTTTGGGAGAAGGTCTGGTCGGTGATATTGCGGCCCATTCCCACCCTCTCGCTCTTTCAGAGGCCAAAGATCATCCCAACTTCGCCTACCGGCCGGAAACCGGCGAGGAAATCTATCACTCTATGATGGGGGTTCCCATCATGCGCGCAGGCTCGGTCGTCGGCGTGTTGGCCGTACAGAATAAAACCCGCCGCCAGTACGCTGAAGAAGAGCTAGAGACCCTTGAGACCGTCGCTATGGTCCTGGCCGAGTTGGTGGCGACCGGTGAATTGGTTCCTGCCGACGAACTGCATGCCGTCGATGGCATCGCCGTGCTGCCCATGCGGATCGAGGGGACCGCCTTGAATGCGGGTATCGGCCTCGGAACGGCGGTGCTCCATCGCCAGGAAATCGTCGTTCACGATATGGTGGCCGAAGACCCGGCGGCTGAGCAGGAACGCCTGGACCGGGCGGTTGGCGAAATGCACGGGGCGCTGGATAAGCTTCTGAAAAGCCCATTGATCAGCGATGATGAGCAACGCGAAATTCTCGAGACCTACCGGATGATCGCTGAAGACGCCGGTTGGTTGGCGCGTATTAACGACGCGATTAAGACCGGCTTGAAGGCCGAAGCGGCGGTTCAGAAGATCCAAACCGAAACCCGGATCAAGATGAGCCAGATCACCGACCCCTATCTGCGTGAGCGGGTGCAGGACTTTGACGATCTGGCCAACCGGTTGTTGCAGCATCTGACCGGCGAAAACCCGGGAGCGGCCAACGAAAATTTGCCGGAACATGTGATCTTGGTCGCTAAATCCATGGGGCCGGCAGAGCTGATGGATTACGACACCAGTCGCATTCGTGGCTTGGTGCTTGAAGAGGGCTCGGCGACGTCTCATGTCGCCATTGTCGCCCGTGCGCTCGATATTCCGGTCTTGGGCCGGGTCAAAAACCTGATGCGCAAGGTCGTGCCTGAGGACTTCGTCGTGGTCGATGGCGATCATGGGCAATTCTTCGTCAGGCCCTCGGACGATATTGTTCAAGCCTTTCAGGAAAGCCGCAAAGCGCGGGAGTTGCGCAAGGCTGAATATCTTCAGCTTAAGGACCTCCCGGCGGAAACCCTCGATGGCCGTACTATTAATATGCATCTGAATGCAGGCCTCCTGGTCGACTTACAGCACCTGGAGGAGACCGGCGCAGTCGGCGTTGGACTGTATCGCACGGAAATTCCGTTCATGGCCCGCCCCGAGCTTCCCGACGTGGAGGCGCAAACCAATCTCTACCAACGGGTCTACGAACATATGGACGGCAAGCCCGTGATCTTCCGCACCCTCGATGCG
Source organism: uncultured Rhodospirillales bacterium (assembly GCA_965368335.1). Taxonomy (GTDB): domain Bacteria; phylum Pseudomonadota; class Alphaproteobacteria; order Rhodospirillales; family JAPHRK01; genus CBDUMN01. The sequence continues at coordinate 13,555 of CBDUMN010000071.1, read as the reverse complement.
GGCGGCGACAAGGTCTTGCCTTACTGGGCGAACGCCGAAGAGGAAAACCCTATTCTCGGTTGGCGGGCCATCCGCTTAACACTCGACCGTCCGGCTATTCTGCGCCAGCAGTTGCGTGCCCTTATTCATGCCAGCCCGGAACGCGATCTTTCGATCATGTTCCCGATGATTGCCGAGGTCGCCGAGTTCGATGCGGCGCGTAAGCTGGTTGATAAGGAGATGGAGAGAGCAGAGGCGCGCCGCCTGACCATGCCGACCTCCGTTCGGGTCGGGGCCATGCTTGAAGTTCCTTCGCTGCTCTATCAGTTGCCGCAGTTGGCTAAACGGGTCGATTTTCTCTCCGTCGGGTCCAACGACCTGCTGCAGTTTATGTTTGCTTCGGATCGGGGAAATCCTCGCCTCAGCGGCCGTTATGATTCTCTCTCGGGTCCCGTACTCTCGGCCCTACGGCAGGTGGTGCGGGAATGCGACGCGGCGGGAGTGTCGTTAAGCCTTTGCGGCGAGATGGCGGGCAAACCGCTTGAGGCGATGGCTCTGATCGGCCTGGGCTTTACCAACATCTCTATGTCACCGCCTTCCATTGGGCCGGTCAAAGCGATGATTCGCAGCGTTCGTTACGATGAGTTGAGCCGCTTTATCGAAAGTCAGTTGGCCCATTCCGGTCGCAGCCTTCGCGAGAAGCTTCGATCTTTCGCCATCGATCACAACGCCGCCATCTGACGTTGCCCCAGTCCATACGCTATTCCGCCTTGAAAAAACTTGGTTTTTAGGGACAATGGTTGGCGGTTTGGGGAAGATTGCGGGTGTTGAACCCGTTAATTTCGCGCCATGCCGGGAAAAACGCAGCCAGTTGCAGCGCACAATCTCAGCGGCTGAGTAGGGGAGCGGGCAGGAACGTGGTCGAGACAAAACAGCAGGAATCCAAGAAAAACAAGGCGCAGCAGAGCAGCCATGGGGTTGGGGCGTTGTTGAGGGCTTCCCGATCTCGGTTGGGTGAGGACCTGCGTCACGTCGCCCAAAGTCTCCGCATTCGCCTTGTCTATCTGGAAGCGATCGAAGAAAGCCGATTCGCCGATTTGCCGGGTCCGACCTATGCCGTGGGGTTCGTCAGAGCCTATTCCGAATATCTGGGACTGGACGGTGATGAAGTGGTGCGGCGTTTTAAGGAAGAATATGCCGAGGCCGAAAAACGCCCTGATCTGGTTTTTCCCGTACCCGTGCCCGAGCGCAGTTTGCCTACCGGCGCAATTTTACTGTTGAGTGCGTTACTTGCTCTCGCGGCTTATGGCGGTTGGTATGTGATCGCCGGTGACGAGCAGGATGCCGAATTGGTGCCGACCCTGCCGCAGCGCCTACAGAGCCTTCTGCCCGGAGGCAATGAGGCGGTTGAGAAGACTGAAGAAGATGAAGCCCAAGAGGAAACCGTCGTTGAGACGGTGATCGAGAAAGCTGAAGAGACGGCCGAAATGGCGGCGCAGGAAGCTGAGCAGGTGGAGGAAGAGGCGGTCGAAAAAGCGGAAGAGGTTGTAGAGAAAACCGAGGAAGCAGTTGAAGAAGCCTCTGAAGATGCTGTTGAGAAAGTTGAAAAGGTTGTCGAAGAGACTGCTGCCGTAACAGAGTCTGCCGAACCCCAGGCTGCCGAATCTCACCCTGCTCAGACAGCGGAAGCGCCGAAAAAGGATGAGGTTGAGCAGCCTGAACAAGCCGAACCAGCAACTGAACAAAACACTCAGGAAATAACCGAAAGCCAAGAACCTGCCAATGAGGCGGAAGCGGATGCGCCTGCAGCCGAAGCGCTAGTAGAGACGGCGCAACCCGAGGCGCAGGAGACTGCTAACGAAAGTGGTAATGAGGCAACGACTGAAACGGCCAATGAGGCCGCAAGTGAAGAGGCGGCTACTCCTGTCGCCGATCCGGGGCCGAGCCGCATTGAGGTGCGTGCTTCTCAGCCGAGCTGGATTCAGGTACGCGATGAAGTCGCCAATACCATGCTGGTCACCAGGCTGCTGCGCCCTGGCGATGCCTACCATGTGCCAAACCGTAAGGGACTGACCCTGCTAACCGGCAATGCGGGCGCTTTGGAAATCCTCGTGGATGGCGAAAAAGCGCCGACGATAGGCGAGTTGGGAGCCATTCGCCGCAAGGTGATTTTAGAGCCTGAAAAGCTGATGGACGGGACGGCGGCCAACGAATAGCGGCGCCCCGATCTCGGGGTTGCTTGGTTTTCACTTCAAATCTGAGACGGGAGCCCCGATTTCCTTGGGACGTTGCCGCCGTTTTGCGCTATAAACCGCGCGTTATTTGATTTGAAAGGAAACGAAACGGGCATGAGCCTTCGTCCTTACCGGGATATCAATCGCCGCAAGTGCCGCACAGTCAAGGTGGGCGATGTGGAAGTTGGCGGGGAATCGGTGATTTCGGTCCAGTCAATGACCAATACGCCGACGTCTGATGCCTCGGCCACTATCGGTCAGATCCGCCGCCTTGAAGAAGCCGGCGCCGACTTGGTGCGGGTTTCCTGCCCCGATGAAGCCTCGACGGCTGCCTTGAAAGATATCGTTGCGGCTGCCGAAGTGCCGATCATCGCCGATATTCATTTCCATTATCGCCGCGCCATTGAGGCGGCCGAAGCCGGGGCGGCCTGTCTGCGGATCAATCCGGGCAATATCGGTTCCGACGATAAGGTCCGCGAAGTGATCAAGGCGGCCAAGGATCACGGCTGTTCAATTCGTATAGGGGTCAATGCGGGCAGCCTTGAGAAACACCTGCTCGACAAATATGGCGAACCCTGCCCCGAAGCCATGGTGGAGAGCGCCCTTCATCACGCGAAAATTCTCGAAGACAACGACTTCTTCGAATTCAAGATCAGCGCCAAGGCCTCCGATGTTTTTCTGACCATCGCCGCCTACCGGGGCATTGCCGCAGCCTGCGACTATCCACTCCATCTTGGCATCACCGAGGCCGGGGGCTTGCGCAGCGGCACGGTCGCCAGCGCGGCGGGCCTGGGGGTGCTGCTGATGGAGGGTATTGGCGATACCTTGCGGGTTTCGCTCTCGGCCGATCCGGTAGAAGAGGTCAAGGTGGGCTTTGATTTGTTAAAAGCCCTCGATCTGCGGCATCGGGGCGTTCGCATCGTTTCCTGCCCGTCCTGTGCGCGGCAGGGATTCGACGTGGTCAAAACCGTCGCCACCCTGGAAGAGCGGCTGGGCCATATCACCACGCCCATGACTCTGTCGATCATTGGTTGCGTGGTTAACGGTCCGGGAGAGGCGCGCGAAAGCGATGTGGGCCTTACTGGTGGCGGCCAGGGCAGTCATAAGGTTTACATTTCGGGCATTGCCGACCATAACGTCGATGATGTGGCGATGGTTGATCACATCGTCAAACAGGTTGAAGAAAAGGCCGCCGAGATCGAGGTGGAAAACGAGGCTTCCAACCCGGAAGCGGCGGAATAACGGAACGAGAGACTATGGCCGACTTGCAGCCGGTGCGCGGCACCTACGATATTTTGCCCGAAGACATGCCCCGGCACCGTTTTGTCGAGCAGATTGTGCGCGATGTCAGCGCCCTTTACGGGTTCGGTGAGATCGCCACGCCGATTTTCGAGCAGACACAGGTTTTCGCCCGTACGCTGGGTGAGACATCGGATATCGTGACTAAGGAGATGTATACCTTCGAGACGAAGGGCGGCGATATGATCACGCTGCGCCCTGAAGGGACCGCCGGTGTGGCGCGGGCTTTCATCTCTAACGGTCTGGCTCAGAACCTGCCATTGAAGTTTTTCTATAAAGGCCCGATGTTCCGCTACGAGCGCCCGCAAAAGGGCCGTCAACGTCAGTTCCATCAGGTCGGTGTGGAGTTGCTGGGCGTTGAAAATGTTCTGGCCGATATCGAAGTCATCGCCATGGGCGCGCATGTCCTCGAAAAGCTGGGTCTCAACGGAAAGTACAAGCTCGAACTCAATACCCTGGGCGATACCGAAAGCCGTGACGCCTATCGCAAGGTGTTGGTCGATTATTTCTCAGCTCATAAGGACAAGCTTTCCAAGGACAGCATTGAGCGACTTGAGCGCAATCCCTTGCGTATTCTCGATTCTAAGGATGAAGGCGACAAGGTCGTAGTCGCCGACGCGCCTCTGCTGCAAGACAGCCTGAATGCTGCTTCGAAGGAGTTTTTCGATGCCCTCTGCAAAGGGCTCGACGATCTGGGCGTCGTATATGAAATCAGCCCCCGTCTGGTCCGCGGGCTCGACTACTACTGCCATACGGCCTTCGAGTTCACCACGACCGAACTGGGCGCGCAGGGCGCGATTATGGCGGGCGGACGGTATGACGGCCTGATCAAGCAGATGGGCGGGCCACAAACGCCGGGTATTGGCTGGGCCGCCGGTGTGGAACGGCTCTCCATGATGATCGATGAAGCAATGATCCCGGCCGACCGGCCTGTCGCCATTGTGCCGGTGGGCGACGAGGCGAAAGCGAGGGCCGTGTCCCTCGCTGATGAGTTGCGTCGTGCAGGGATTTCTGTTGATCTGGGTTATTCCGGCAATATGGGAAAACGCCTGAAAAGGGCTAACAAGATTAACGCCCGCACCGCTATTTTGCTCGGAGAGGATGAGTTGGCGAAACAAGTTGCCACAGTGCGCAACCTCGATAGCGGCGATCAGGCCGAAGTGGCTTTGGATTCTTTAGCCGATCATTTGGCGGGACAGGTATAGGGCGCGATCATGTCGGTTCTTTCCCCCAGCAAAGGCAGGCCTTTGGTCGTTGGAGCCAATCATCGCTCCAGTTCCCTGACCTTGCGGGATGCCTTGTTTGTTGAAGAGGGGAGTGTGCCCGCTTTTCTCGAACGGCTTCGGGGGAAGGGATTTACCCAGGCGATTATTCTCTCCACCTGCGACCGGGTCGAGGTTCAGGCCATCGACCCCACCGGTGAAGATGCTCAAGTCAAGATCATCGAAGCGATGGCTGAACATGGGGGGATCGAACCCCGCAATCTGGCCGACCAAGTTTATCAGTTCTTCGGTGATGAGGCGGTGCGTCATGTTTTCTCTGTTGTCGCTTCGCTCGACAGTTTAGTCATTGGCGAGCCCCAGGTGTTCGGGCAGGTTAAGGAAAGCCATCAGTGGTCCAAGGGTGCCGGGATGATCGGCGCCGAAATGGAAGCCCTGCTTCAGGCGGCCTATGCCGCAGCCAAGAAGGTGCGCACCGACACGCGCATCGGCGAAGGCCCGGTTTCCATCGCCAGCGCCGCCGTACAGGTCGCTAAGGATCTCCACGGTGATTTGTCGCGCTGTACGTCGCTGCTCATTGGCGGCGGCGAAATGGGCGAGCTTGTAAGCGAAAGCCTATCGGGCAACAACATCAGCCGCATGGTAGTCGTCCATCCAAGTCCCTTACGCGCCGAAAGCCTTGCCCGGACCATGGAATGCCATGCCGCAACCTATGAAAATTTAGCCGAGGAAATGGCCCGGGCCGATATCCTGATGGCTGCGCTTAATCGGCGTAAAGAACAGGTGGTGACGGCCGATATGGTCAAGGTTGCTCTCAAGGCCCGGAAGAAAAAGCCTATTTTCATCATCGATGCGGGGATCCCGGGCGACGTTGAGCCAAGCGTTGCCGATATCGATGGGGCCTTTCTCTACGATCTCAACGATCTGGAGCAGGTCGCCATGGAGGGGCGTGCCTCGCGCGAAGGCGAAAAAAGGGCGGCTATCGATATCGTTTCGGCCGAAGCCACGGCATATATCAAAGGACAGGCGGGCCGCGAGGCGGTGCCCGCCTTGACCACGCTACGCGCTTTCTTCGAGGCTGAGGGTAAGAAGGCCATTGAAGAAACCGGTGGTGGCGAAGAGGCAGAAAAAGCCGTGCGCTTGCTGGTCAATCGGTTGCTCCATCAACCGACGAAAACCTTGAAGGACATGGCCTCCAAGAGTGGCGCGGGGAAAGGCGAATTTTCGGGTGATTGGCAGATGGCGGAAAAGGTCATCCAGCACCTGTTTGATCTGGAAGAGAAAAAGAAATGAGCCTGGAAGAAAAGCTGGATCGGGTCATGGCCCGGTCCGACGAATTGCGCGACACTCTAGCCGCCGCCGACGGCCTGTCATCGGATGATATCGTCCGCATGTCCAAGGAGTTTTCAGACCTGGAACCGGTCGTAGCGCGGATTGAAGAGTTCCGTAATGCCCGCGATGAAATGGTCGATCTGACCGAGCTGATGAGCGACCCCGACGGTGATTCCGAAATGAAGGCTATGGCCGAAGAGGAATTTCATGAGCTGAAAGCCAGGATGCCGGAGCTTGAGCGGGAGATTCAGATTGCTCTTTTGCCCAAAGACGAAGCGGATGAAAAGAACGCCATTCTGGAAATCCGCGCAGGAACGGGCGGTGATGAGGCTGGGCTGTTTGCCGCCGACCTGTTCGGCATGTACCAGCGGTTTGCCGAAAACAACGGTTGGAAATTTGAGGTGATGGACGCCAACCAAACCGGTATCGGCGGGTTTAAAGAAGTCACTGCCTCGATTTCAGGCAAAGGCGTTTTCGCCCGGCTGAAGTATGAATCCGGCGTCCATCGGGTGCAGCGGGTGCCGGAAACGGAATCGGGCGGACGTATTCATACCTCAGCAGCTACTGTCGCCGTGCTGCCCGAGGCCGAAGACGTGGATGTCGATATTGAGGAAAAAGACCTGCGCATCGATACCTATCGCGCTTCCGGTGCGGGGGGGCAGCACGTCAATACTACTGATTCCGCAGTTCGAATTACCCACTTGCCGAGCGGTGTCGTGGTTCAGTGCCAGGATGAAAAATCGCAGCACAAGAACAAAGCCAAGGCGATGAAAATTCTGCGTGCCCGCATTTACGACCATCAGCGTGAACAGCTGGATGCCGAGCGGGCCGAGTCGCGCAAAAGCCAGGTTGGCTCGGGCGACCGCTCGGAGCGCATCCGGACTTATAATTTTCCACAGGGCCGGGTGACCGATCACCGCATCAACCTTACGCTCTATAAGATCGAGAAGATCATGGAAGGCGAAATTGACGAAATCGTCGATGTCCTGACGGCTGAGGATCAAGCCGCCCGATTGGCTGAGTTTACCGCCTGATGAATACCGTTGGGGAGGCGCTGGCCGAAATTGCCGGTCTCCTTAAAGAGGCGGGTATCGAAGGCGCGATTGGCGAAGCCCGCCTTTTGATTTCTGAAAGTCTCGGCTTGTCGGTGGAAAAAGTTCTGGGCTATCCCGAAATATCGATCCAGTTGGAACAATCGAAAAGACTTAAGGGGCTGACGGTGCGACGTGTCGCCCGTGAGCCCATGTCTCACATTCTTGGCCATCGTGAGTTTTGGAGCTTGGACTTCAAGGTCACGGCCGACACCCTAACGCCGCGTCCTGATAGCGAAACCCTGGTTGAAGCGGTGCTCGAGCGGGTGAAGAACAAGAACGCGCCTCTGAGCCTGCTCGACCTAGGAACGGGAACCGGCTGTCTGCTTTTATCGTTGCTGCACGAACTGCCCAATGCGCAGGGAGTGGGCATAGACAAAAGCCCCGCCGCCCTTGCCGTAGCCGAAGAAAACGCTGTTTGTCTCGACCTTAAAGACCGGGCTGAATTTAAGCGTTCCAATTGGTTTTCCAATGTGGAAGGGCGCTTCGATATCGTGATTTCCAATCCCCCCTATATCAAGACCGGCGATCTGGCGTCCCTCGAGCCAGAGGTTGCCCGGTATGAGCCGGAGATTGCCTTGACTGCGGGAGATGATGGGTTGGACGACTATGCGAAAATCATTGAGGGACTGGGTGACGTTCTGGCTCTCGGGGGCTTTGCCGCTTTTGAGCTTGGTATGGGGCAGACCGAAACCGTCTCTGAACTGGCTGGTGCTAAAGGCTGGTTGATTGCCGATGTTAAAAAGGACCTGGGTGGAATTGAGCGTTGTTTGGTGATTGAAGGGCATTGACCAAAAAAAGTGTTGGAAATGCCCGGAAACCCGTCTAGTTTCAACTTGTGGCGCATGAAACGGATTCGCTGGGTTGCGAATCGAAGAGACCCTGAGGGGGACCAATTAAGGGTCGATTAGGCGCTAATTTTTTAAATTTCCCCGAAACGCGGTTCCAGTGAGTGAGCCGATCAGGTGGCTAAAGCGCTTTCTTAGGAAGGCAAGCCTGGGGGTCGGGGAACGGGTTTACATAACCAAGCCAGGAAACATGAACAAGAACACCAACCCTAGGCGTTCGCGCGGCCGAAATAATTCCGGACGTGGCGGAGGACGCGGCAATAAACGGCATCAGAATCGCGGCGGCGGCAAGCGCGGCTATCGCGACGGACAGCTCCTTGATGGACGGACTCGCCATAATTATCAGCAAAACCTGGATAAATTTATTGGCCAGGCCAAAGATGCATCGTCGTCCGGCGACCCCGTTGCGGCGGAAAACTTCTATCAGCACGCCGAGCACTATTTCAGAGTGCTTAAAGCCGATGACGAGTTGAAGAATAAAAAACGCGAAGAACGGAGCAAGCCGAACGAGTCGACCGACGAAAATGAAGACGGTACGGTAGAACAGATGGCGACTGGCGAAGAAAAAGCGCCTGAAGAAGTGAGCGAAGCAGTGAACGAAGAGGCTGCTCCGGAAACGCCGAAAGAAGAGAAGGCCGAAAAGAAGGCGGAAAGCGAAGAAGAAAATGAGGCGGAAGCCATTCCAGCCTAATCGACGCTCTCAGAAACAGATCAATGAAACGGCGTGTCGCCTTGACGATGCGCCGTTTTTTTGTGTCCTAAAGCTTGCTTTGGCAAGGGGTTATGACAAATCATGGGTAGAAGTTTAATTCATCAGGTGGAACACCCATGGATTTCGAAAAATTCACCGACCGTTCGAAAGGTTTTTTTCAGGCCGCCCAGACCATAGCCATCCGGGAAGGTCACCAGCAACTGACGCCTGAGCATCTTTTAAAAGCCCTGCTCGATGACAAAGAAGGCCTCTGCGCTAACCTGCTTATGGCGGCGGGTGGCGATGCGGTCAAGGCTAAAAAGGCCACCGAAGCGGCCTTGCGCAAACATCCGAAAGTCGAAGGGGCGGGAGCCCAGATTATTGCCACGCGCGAGTTTTCCAAGGTTATCGATCAGGCCGAGCAACTGGCGGAGAAGGCGGGCGATAGCTTCGTCACTGTCGAACGGCTGCTGCTCGCCATGGCCCTCTCGCCATCGCTGACCGTGGGTAAAATTCTGACCGACAGCGGCGTGACGGCCCAGGCGCTGAATCGTGCCGTGGAAGATTTTCGCAAAGGCCGTACGGCGGATAGCGCCAGCGCCGAAGACAACTACGACGCCCTCAAGAAATACGCTACAGACCTGACGGAGCGGGCCCGCGAAGGCCAACTCGACCCGGTGATTGGACGGGATGAAGAGATCAGGCGAACCATTCAGGTGTTGTCGCGCCGGACGAAGAACAACCCGGTGCTGATCGGTGAGCCTGGGGTCGGTAAGACGGCTATTGCCGAAGGCTTGGCTCTGCGAATTGTCGATGGCGACGTACCGGATAATTTAAAGAACAAACAACTGCTGGTTCTAGACCTTGGTGCGTTGGTTGCCGGGGCCAAGTTTCGCGGCGAGTTCGAGGAACGATTGAAAGCGGTGTTGACCGAGGTCACTTCGGCAGCGGGTGAAATCGTCCTGTTCATCGATGAAATGCATACTTTGGTCGGTGCGGGTAAGGCTGAAGGCTCCATGGACGCCTCAAACCTTTTAAAACCCGCCCTGGCCCGTGGGGAGCTACACTGCATCGGAGCGACCACGCTCGATGAATACCGTAAGCATGTCGAGAAAGATGCCGCTCTGGCCCGTCGTTTCCAGCCGGTTTTCGTCGAAGAGCCTTCGGTGGACGACACCATTTCGATCCTGCGCGGACTGAAGGAAAAGTACGAACTACACCATGGTGTGCGAATCAGCGATGGGGCCTTGGTTTCGGCAGCCGTGCTCTCCAATCGTTACATCACCGATCGTTTCTTGCCGGACAAGGCCATCGACCTGATGGATGAGGCCTCAAGCCGCTTGCGCATGGAGGTCGACAGTAAGCCTGAAGAATTGGATGAACTGGATCGTCGGATCATTCAGCTGAAAATCGAGCGGGAGGCTTTGAAAAAAGAAGCCGATAAAGCCTCCAAGGATCGGTTGGTGACACTTGAAGATGAACTTTCCGATCTTGAAGCCAAGTCGGAAAAACTGTCTAGTCAATGGATGGCTGAGAAAAATCAGCTCGATGAGGCCCAGAAGTATAAAGAGAAGCTCGATCAGGCCCGAATCGCCTTGGAACAGGCGAAGCGGGAAGGGGAGCTGCAAAAGGCGGGCGAGCTTCAGTATTCGCTGATTCCACAGCTCGAAGAAAAGGTTGCCGAGGCCGAAAACTCGGACAAGCAAGCCGTGGTCGAGGAAGTGGTCACCGATGAGCATATCGCCTCGGTGGTTTCGCGCTGGACCGGCGTGCCGGTTGATAAGATGCTCGAAGGTGAGCGCGATAAGCTGCTCCGCATGGAAGAGGCGTTGCGCAAACGGGTGGTCGGCCAGGAAGAGGCCGTGGTCGCCGTTTCGCAAGCCGTTCGCCGGGCGCGCGCCGGTCTGCAGGACCCCAACCGGCCGATTGGCAGTTTCCTGTTCCTCGGGCCCACGGGTGTCGGCAAGACCGAACTGACCAAGGCCCTGGCGTCTTTCCTGTTTGATGATGAAACGGCCATGACCCGTATCGATATGTCGGAGTTCATGGAGAAGCATGCGGTGGCTCGGCTGATCGGCGCGCCTCCGGGTTATGTCGGCTATGACGAGGGCGGCGCGCTGACCGAAGCGGTCCGGCGCAGACCCTATCAGGTGATTCTGTTCGATGAAGTCGAAAAGGGTCACCCGGACGTGTTCAACGTGCTTCTGCAGGTGCTGGACGACGGACGACTGACCGACGGTCAGGGCCGTACGGTGGATTTCCGCAATACCCTGATCATCCTGACCTCCAACCTGGGGGCCGAGATTCTCGCAGCTCAGGAAGACGGTCACGATTCCGATGAGGTGCGGGAGCAGGTTATGGAGGTGGTTAAAGCCTCCTTCCGGCCCGAGTTTTTCAACCGTTTGGATGAAACCATTCTCTTCCACCGGTTGTTCCGCGAACACATGACCGGCATCGTCGATATCCAGTTGGCCCGGCTCGCCAAGCTTCTGGAAGATCGTAAGATCAAGCTGGAGTTGGATGAAGCCGCGAAAACATGGCTGGCTGAAACAGGCTACGAACCGGCCTATGGCGCGCGCCCCTTAAAGCGCGTGATCCAACGTTTCTTACAAAACCCGCTTGCCGAAAAGATACTCGAAGGCGCTCTCCTTGACGGCTCTACCGTGAAGGTCAGCGCGGAGGGCGATGGTTTGACTTTCGCATAAACGGCAAACTACCAAAAAGCCCGCCTCACTCGACGAGGCGGGCTTTTCGTTTGGAGGGGGGCAATCGTTTATTCCGCGTTGGCGACCGAGGTTTCCATCGGTAGCGAGGCGTAGGTCTGATCCAACTCTGCTTTGCGGACGTTGAACTTGGCTAGGTCAGTCCCTTTAAGGCGCTCGCCGGAAGGCATGCGGACCTTCAAGGGGTTGGTTTGGCGGCCATTGACCAAGATTTCGTAATGCAGGTGAGGCCCAGTCGAACGGCCGGTCGATCCAACGTAGCCGATCACCTGACCTTGGCGGACGCGCTTGCCTTTATACATCTTCCGCGCGAAACCCTTCATATGGGCGTAAGCCGTTGAATAACCGTTGTTGTGGCGGATGCTGATGTAATTGCCATACCCGCCCTTGCGTCCTTTGAAATCGATCACCCCGTCGCCAGCGGCAAAGATGGGTGTGCCGCGCGGTGCGGCGAAGTCGATGCCGCGGTGCATCTTGGTGTAGCCGAGGATTGGATGTTTGCGACGACCGTAGCCGGAAGAAAGACGTGCGCCGTTGATTGGGGTACGCATCAAAGCCTTTTGAGCGCTGCGGCCCTTATCGTCAAAGTAGTCGATCCGCCCCTTAGAGTTCTTGAACCGGTAAATCGGATAGCGCTCGCCCGACAGGGTCAGTGTGGCGTAAAGCACGTCACCCGTACGGGCCAGTTTGCCATCATCGGTATAGTAAAGTTCATACATTACCTCGAAGGCGTCGCCTTTGCGGATGTCGCGCTGGAAATCGACGTCCCAGGAGTAGGCCATGATCAGGTCCATCAAAATTCGGTCGGGAACACCAGCTTCCATGGCGGCTAAATATAGGCTGCTTTCAATGGTGCCGGATGCCCGGTCGAGACGTTGAGCCAGAGGTTTTTCAATCTTGCGGGCCTTGAACGCGCCTTCTTCGTCCCTCGATACTCTGATTTCTTCTTCTACGTCCGGGGCCAGAGTCAGGCCGACGAAACGGTCCGGTGCGGCTGCCGCGGCGTCGGGCTGGAAGGTCAGGGTCAACTCCTGTCCGGGGACGATACGGCGCGGGTTGTAGACGGCCTTCATGGCGACGATGGCGTTGTGGGCGTCGCTGCGTTCCACTCCTTGTGAAACCAAAAGTTTCATCAGAGTGTCGCCTCGCCCGACCTTGGTCGAGCGGTCGTAAAATTTAGCCGGTTCGGGTTTGGGATCGTTTTTCGGCAGGGCCGCTACGGCGGACGAAACCATGGAAACGGGAGAAACCGGCGATTTCAACTCTTCGGCGTCTACCTTGGCGACAGGGGCCGCTTTAGGCGTTTGGGCCTGTGGCGGGGTCAGGACCGACTTTTTTGGGCGCAGATCGGTGCGGATGTCGGGCGTGGTGTCGAGCGCCAATATAAAGGCCCCCGCGGTCACGGCGCCGGACACGGCGAGGGCTGCTGTCGCAAAACGGCGCAATCCCATAAATATCCCCTCGTTCCCAAAAGGACGGATTCCTCCGCCGCTTTTTGTTCCAACTCAACGCACTTCGGCCAATCGAGGCGTCCCTTCCTCTTTGCAGGCATTCGAAGTTTCAAAACTCATGCGCCGGAAAAAAGTGGCTGATTCTCCTCCATCCGTCAAACCCAACCCAAGGTTCACTCCAGTGAATCAAGGATATGCTTCGGAAACTTAATAAATGGTTTCCGGCTAACGGCCTAACGACTTGGGATTCCCTCAGCTTTTCTTACGCTACCAATTAATGGGTTTTCCCAGCGGCTTTATTGCGAAATATATAACCTTATCGAAAGGGGAGGGCAAGGTATGTGCGGAAACGTGTAAAAAGTCATCTTCGCACCCGCAAAAAAAGAAAACCGTTGAAAACTCCCGTTTTTGCCCCATCTCGGGTATGAATCGGCAAGTGCTGAGATTTTATGAAAAACTAAAACTGTTTAAAATCAATTGGTTATAGGTTTTGTAACAAAAAAATCGGTTTTGGGTAAAAAAATTTCAAAAAAGGGTTTGACACTGCTCGCCGGGCCGACTAGAAAACGGCCTCCGCAGCGACGGACCACCCCGGCAACGGGGCCCCAAACGGGACGGGAAGACGCAGTGGATTGCTCTTTGACATTGTTGAAAAAATGAAGGGATGCGCAGGCGGCGGGAGTTCTG
>CBDUMN010000070.1:0-17965 GCA_965368335.1 uncultured Rhodospirillales bacterium | reverse complement strand
ATCCAGCCCCACCCCCGCGACATTCAAACCGAAGCGCTCACGCTGCCGGTCCAGACGCTCCAGATAGGGAATGCTGTAGTCTGAAAAAGCCCCCTTTTCAGGGGGCTTTTCTGGGAACTTTTCTCAATCTAGTCCTTGATCTTTTCGCAGGCGTTCGGGGCGTTTCTTTTGCCGCCCCACATGGCGTCTGCGCCCAACTGACAAACCAGACGCTCCAGATTTTCTTCTTTCTTAGACATCGTTTCCTCCTTTGCTCTGCTTTGCAGGTTTTTAACTTTCCGCAACCATGCTGCGCAACATCCAGGCGGTCTTTTCGTGAATTTGCATCCGCTGTGTCAGAAGGTCGGCTGTTGGCTCGTCATTGGCTGCTTCTACCGCCGGAAAAATCGAGCGGGCTGTACGCACCACCGTTTCCTGGTCGGCCGCCAGTTGGCGGATCATTTCTTCGGCGCTAACATCGCCCTCGGCTTCCGAAACGCTGGTCAATTCGGCAAATTCCCGATAGCTACCCGGCGCTTTCACTCCAAGAGCTCTAATCCGCTCGGCGATCTCATCGACTGCCGTTGAAAGCTCGGTATACTGCTGCTCAAACATTTGATGCAGGGTATTGAACTGCGGTCCAACCACATTCCAATGGAAGTTATGGGTCTTGAGGTACAGCGTGTAGCTATCGGCTAAAAGCTTCGCCAATCCTCCGGCGATGGCCTTCCGGTCCTCGTTTTTGATCCCAATATTCAACTCCATAGTTCCGCTCCTCTTTCAATCTCCGGCCGCCTCGTTATTCCGGCGAGCCATGTTGTTTCCTTGAGCGCATATTAGGACAAACCAAGCAATCTTCATAATTGTTTATTATTTATTTTTTAATTGATTTTTTCTATCGCTTGGTTGGAGAGAAACAAAACCCGAAAGCAGTGCGCTAATCTATATCCGGCAACAAATCAGATAATTTTGCAGTCTTCATTGAACCCTGGCCGCGGCGCGCGATCAAAGAGTCCAGACGGGTCGCCGTAGCCAATATTGCAAAGAAAGTTGGCGTTGACGTTTAGGCCGGCAAAAAACTCAGCCTCAACCTTGGCCTTGTCAAATCCTGACATGGGGCCGCAATCGAGGCCGATGGCCCGGCAGGCAAGTATAAAATAGGCTGCCTGGAGCGTACCGTTGCGAAAAGCCGTTTCGTCAATCAAAGCGGCGTTGCCGACAAACCATGAGCGGGCGTCGGTGTGAGGAAACAATCGAGGCAGCCGCTTATAAAAAGTCATGTCATGCCCGAATATCGCCGTCGCAGGAGCGGTCATGGTCTTTTCCCGATTGCCTTCCATCAGGCAGGGCTCAAGCCGCGCCTTCGCCTCCTTGGAAACAACGAACACCACCCGCAGCGGACAACAATTGGCGCTGGTTGGCCCCCACTTGGCTCGCTCCCAAACTTCTTCCAAAAGAGACGGGTCGACAGGCCGGTCCTGCCAAACATTATGTGTTCGCGCAGCATCAAACAACTGGTTCAGGGCTTCATCTGTTAGCGACTTCACCATCTCTGCCTCTCCTTGATTTTTTCCTTCCAAATCATGAAGGTAGGAAAAAAAATTGTCCAGCCTCCGGTTAATTTGACTGCGGTCAAGGAGCCTATATCAGCAAGTTCTTATAAATGTGTTCATCGGCGCCGGATGTCGTCCACCCCCTCCTCGCCTGTATCGCAACGACGATTTCGCCTTTGTGGATGGACGATCCCTCATCCGGCTAAAGATATAACGCCGCTGTTTTTTGATTGCGGGTGCGCTCCTCCCCCCCACTTAGCGCCCAATTGATAAGAACGGCGGCGTTTTCTTTATTCAAGCTAAAGTTGATTCGCTCAAAAAAACACACCAACCATTTGAAATAATTTATTTTTCTCTTATTTAAAGAAAATTATTTTCATATTTCCTTAGCAGCCCCCCCGTTAAACCACATATTGAAATGGGATGGATTGAGATTACATGCCTTTTACGAGGTGTTGAATTGGTCTCAAAAAAACCCAATAATTTAGATGGTCAAAAGTAGAAAATTAATTGCCTGCGGGGGCCCAGAATGTCCAATCAATCCGCTTTATCAATGGCTAAAATGGCCAGCATCGGAGCCATCGGCGCTGCGGTCGCCAGCGTTGTCGCAACCGCAACAGTCGGGGGTATTACCGCCATCGCTTTAAACGTCATCGTTGCTGCGGCAGCGGTTTTCGTCATGATCAGCATCGGCAAGGCGCAAAGTCAGATCAACCATGCGGTCAAGATCTGCCAAGAGGTCGACAACGGAGACTTCGAAGCTCGGATCGTTCTCAGCACCGCAGGCGGCGAAATAAAACAGCTGCACGAGACGCTTAACAACCTGATCGACCGTTGCGATGCCTTCATTCGGGAAGCCAGCACTTCCATGGAATACGTCGCCAATAACATGTACTTCCGGAAAATCATCGAGAAGGGCATGACGGGGTCGTTCCGGAACGGCGCCAAGACCACCAACAAGGCAGTTGAAAACATGCACCAGAAAATCGACGACTTTTCGGGTGTGGCAAACAACTTCGAAACCACAATCCATAAAATCGTCGATACCGTCGCTTCGGCGGCTACCGAGTTGCACGCATCCGCCCAGTCCATGTCGGGCACCGCCACCGCAACAAGCGAAAAGGCGACGGCTGTGGCTGCTGCTACGGAAGAAGCCTCGGTCAGCGTCCAAACAGTCGCCTCGGCGGCCGAAGAACTTTCAAGCTCAATAGCCGAAATCAGTCGTCAAGCCGCTCAATCATCCACCAGTTCACAAGCTGCGGTCGATGAAACGCTTGAAACCAACGAAAAAATCAAGGGCCTCTCCGAAGCGGCCAAGGAAATCGGCGAAGTCGTCAAGCTGATCACCGACATTGCCGACCAGACCAACCTTCTGGCGCTTAACGCCACCATTGAGGCAGCCCGCGCAGGCGATGCAGGCAAAGGCTTCGCCGTGGTCGCTTCCGAGGTTAAAAACCTCGCCAATCAAACCAGCAAAGCAACCGAAGAAATATCGGAACGCATCAATGCGATTCAGAACCACACCGACAATGCAGTGCACGCCATGGACGGCATCACAAAAACCATGTCGGGGATCAACGAAGCAGCCACCTCCATCGCCTCAGCCGTAGAGCAGCAAGGCGCGGCAACCAAGGAAATCGCTGAAAGCGTCGAGCAAGCCAGCGCCGGCACCAACGAAGTGGCGACCCATATCGTCGACGTCACTTCCGGTGCGGGCGAAACCGGCCATGCCTCCGGTGAGGTTCTGACAGCCGCCGACGAGTTGTCAAAGCAGGCAGAAACCCTACGTAGCGAAGTCGGCACTTTCTTCGTCGCCATGCGTAAAGTGATTTAGGAGGGCCCGATCATGGCAAGACCGGACGTATACACCACAGGAAACGAACGCTTTTTCGCCGAAGACGAAATCATTGTTTCCAAGACCGACCTCAAAGGAAAAATCACCTACGCAAATCACCTCTTCTTCCGATTGGCCGATTATACCGAAGAAGAATTGATCGGGGCGCCGCACAGCACCATTCGTCACCCCGAAATGCCCCGCTGTATATTCAAGCTGCTTTGGGACACCCTGCAGGCGGGCAAGGAGATTTTCGCCTATGTCGTCAACCGTTCCAAAAACGGCGATCACTATTGGGTCTTTGCCCACGTTACGCCGAGTCGCGACGCCTCGGGCGACATCGTCGGCTATCACTCAAATCGCCGGGTCCCTAATCGAGAGGTCTTGGAGGGAACGATCATTCCTCTCTACCAGCAACTCCTGACCGAAGAGCAGAAGCATTCCAGTCCCAAGGACGGCATGGCGGCTTCGGAAAAGATGCTGATGGATCTCTGCAAGGAGAAGGGGGTGACCTACGAAGAATTGATGTTTGCTCTAGGCACCTAAAATAAAGACCTACGTTTTCGGAGAAAGGGCGGGATATTTTCCGCCCTAGACCATTGACAAACCCCGTCATTTTTTTGGCGGGGTTTCAGACTGCTGACGGCCGGGATATTTTCCGCCCTTTTTTATTTTAGGCGAGCCAAGAGTTCCTCGGCTTTCTCAAAATCTTCCGGCCGATTGGCGTTGAAAAACGGATCGACCGGCTCAGCACTGAATTCCACATGGACGATCTTGTAGCGCGCCGTCCAGAGGTCGATCTTCCTCATGTCCTCTTCAATCATCGCTCGGCGCAAATCATCTTTGAGCGCCACCGGCCAAAGCCCAACCACCGGATGGGTGCGGCCATTGGATAGCGCACAAGCCATCTCGCCGCCAAGACGTTCCATTTCATTTTTCATGGTGCGAACTAAATCTTTTGGCATGAAAGGCGCATCGGAGGGAACGGTCGTCAGCCACCGGGCCTGCGGCCTGTTCCCGGTGATCCATTCTAAGCCGGTCAGCACTCCGGCCAGCGGACCGGCGTAGCCGTCGATCACGTCGGGCACCACGGGCAGACCATACTCGGAAAAGCGCTTCGGGTCGCCATTCGCATTGAGCAGAAGCGTTTCGACCTGAGGCGAAACCGTATCGATGATTCGTTGAAGGACTGAGCGTCCACCCAGCGGCCTTAAAGTCTTGTCGCCGCCTCCCATGCGACGGGCCAGGCCGCCCGCCAACAACAACCCGACAATCTCATCGGCCTCTTGATCCATCCGTTTCGCCACCTTCTCCATCGAACACTACACGCTCCGCACCCGAGAGCACCTGGAACCGCTTGCCCTTTGCCCGACCGATAAGCGTCAGTCCGGCCTGACGAGCCAGATCGACGCCCCAGGCGGTGAAGCCCGAGCGCGAAACCAAAACGGGAATGCCCATTTGCACAGTCTTGATGACCATTTCGCTGGTCAGCCTCCCTGTGGTGTACAGGACCAACTCTCCGGCGTCCATCCCTCCATCCATTGCGCCTTCGAGAAACATATATCCGGCGATTTTATCAACGGCATTGTGGCGACCGACGTCTTCCATATAAAGCAAGACCTCTTGCCCTCGACAAAGCGCGCAACCATGGATGGCTCCAGCTTTCAAATAAAGGCTCGGCGTCGTGTTGATTTCACCCAAAAGCCCCTGAAGGTCAGAGGCGCTTAGCCCCGGCCCTTGCGGTAGATCGATCTCGTCGAACCGCTCCATCATATCGCCAAACACCGTGCCTTGGGCGCAGCCCGAGGTAAGCGTTTTTTTCTTCAGCTTATCTTCGAAATCGGTCTCGTGAGCGGTGCGCACCACGACGGTGTCGATGTCTTCGTCGTACTCAACCGCCAGCACATGATCGCCGGGTTTGAGCATGTTCTGGTTCACCAGATAGCCAACCGCAAGATACTCGGGAAAATCGCCGATGGTCATTATAGTGACGATTTCGCGAGAATTTAAAAATAGGGTCAGAGGCCGTTCGGTAACGACCGAAACACTTAACGCCTCGCCATTCTGATCGACCCCCTCGACCTCTTGGGTCAGGCGTGGGTCATGCGGATTGGGGCGAATGGTTTCGCGGTAGGTCTCCGCCATATCCTTTGGCGCCATAGAACCTCTCCCGGCTAATTGTTTCTTGCATATTGTTCGGTAGCCGAACTATTTTTTGCAATATGGGGCTTTCCACTGAAAAGCACAAGACTTTCCGCTATGCCAATTTTATCATATCGTACGCACCGCCCGATGTAGGGCGGTGAAAATTAAAAACAGCGAGGCCGCGTGAACGACATCTGGGCCGCCCTTGGGGCCGCCATAACCCTCATAACCAACGGCGACAGCGGATTGATGGAAATCGTCGCGCTCTCCTTGCGCGTCAGCCTTGGAGCCGTCATCATCTCGACAGTCATTGGGCTGCCGATCGGCGCCGCCTTGGCGCTGTTTCAGTTTCCGGGCCGCAAGAGCCTGATCGTCCTGGTCAATGCGCTCATGGGCCTCCCCCCGGTGGTTGTCGGCTTGGTCGTCTACCTCTTGCTCTCGCGCTCCGGTCCGCTCGGCGTCTTCGGTCTGCTATTTACGCCAACAGCCATGGTGGTCGCCCAGGTTATTCTCGTAACCCCGATCATCGCCGCTTTAACTCGCCAAGTCATCGATTCCCTGTGGGAGGAATACGACGAACAACTTCGCTCTCTCGGCGCGACCACAGGGCAATCGCTGCGCACCCTGCTTTGGGACGCCCGCTTCGTTCTTACTACCGCCGTGCTGGCAGGCTTCGGTCGGGCCAGCGCCGAAGTCGGCGCGGTAATGATCGTCGGCGGCAACATCGATCATGTGACCCGCGTGATGACCACGACAATTGCGCTGGAAGTCAGCAAGGGCGACCTCCCCCTGGCCCTCGGCCTGGGCATCATCCTTGTGACGCTATCGGTCGGGGTCAATGCGGCGGCGGCAGTTCTTAAAGACGCCGCACAAAGGAGGCAGGGCGCATGACCACACAAACCTCCATTCTTCCACTCGAACTGAAGAACATCTCGTTCAAACCGGGGGAGAAGAAGCTGCTTAAAGACGTCAACCTGACCTTTGAGGGTGAGCGCAGCACCATCATCCTCGGCCCCAACGGCGCAGGGAAAAGCCTTCTTTTGCGCATCTGTCACGGGCTCTTGCCCCCCAGTGAGGGGCGCGTCATCTGGAAAGGCGCAGAATGGGCCGATCCGAAACTTCACCAAGCCATGGTTTTCCAGCGTCCGGTCATGCTCCGTCGCTCCGTTCGCGCCAATATCGACTATGCCCTGAAACTTCACCGCATCCCCAAACAGGAACGGGAACGACGGACGAGTGAAGCGGTGAAAATGATCGGACTCGGCCGCCTGATCGATCAACCGGCTCGGCTGCTTTCGTTTGGCGAACAGCAACGCCTCGCCATCGCCCGAGCCTGGGCGCTCCGTCCCCAGGTGCTTTTTCTCGACGAACCGACCGCCAGCCTCGATCCCTCGGCCACTCACTCCATCGAACAGGCTATCGAAGCCTTTAAAAGCGCCGGGACCAAGATCATCATGACGACCCACGATCTCGGGCAGGCCAAGCGTTTGGCCGACGAGGTGTTATTCCTCCACCGCGGCAGAATTCTCGAACGCTCCGATGCAGCGGACTTCTTTTCAAAGCCTAAGAACGATCTGGCCCAGGCCTTTCTCGAAGGGGACCTTCTTTGGTGGAAGCGCAAGGAGCCCGATCCACCCTCTGGGCGACATCAAAGCCAATAGGGTGAAAAAGCGTTATATTCTACGGAATATAATGCTTGATTCCGGGCTCAGAAAACCTTTAATGCAACATCATGCTTGATCCTTTTGGCCGCACCATTTCCTATCTCCGCGTTTCGGTTACCGATAAGTGCGATTTCCGGTGCCAGTACTGTATGTCCGAAGACATGCAGTTCCTGCCGCGCGATGAAGTGCTTTCACTGGAAGAGTTGGACCGGGTCTGCTCGGCCTTTATCAGCCGGGGTGTAAGGAAAATCCGCATCACCGGCGGGGAACCTTTGGTGCGCAACGGCATTATGTCGCTATTTGAAAACCTATCCCGACATATCAAATCCGGCGCGCTCAACGAATTGACGTTGACCAGCAACGGAACTCAATTGCCCAAATTCGCCGAAAAACTAGCCGAATACGGCGTACGACGGATCAACATTTCGCTCGATACGCTCGACCCTG
Organism: uncultured Rhodospirillales bacterium; assembly: GCA_965368335.1. Classification (GTDB taxonomy): domain Bacteria; phylum Pseudomonadota; class Alphaproteobacteria; order Rhodospirillales; family JAPHRK01; genus CBDUMN01. Next base: position 10,343 of record CBDUMN010000070.1, on the reverse strand, counting down.
CCAAATTTTCCGAGATCACCCGTTTCGGCGTGATCGAAAAGGTATTCGACGGCATCAAGGCGGCTAAGAATGCAGGGCTCAAAATCAAGATCAACACGGTCGCTCTGCGCGGTTTTAACGATGGCGAGTTCGACCGCCTCCTCGAATGGTGCGGCAAGGAGGGGCTCGATCTGACCCTGATCGAAACCATGCCCTTGGGCGAAATCGGCGGTGACCGCTCCGATCAATATTTGCCGCTTGCCGAAGTCCGCAAAGACCTGGAAAAACGCTGGACGTTAACCAATAGCGACCACTCCACCGGCGGCCCCTCCAAATACGTCAATGTAGGTGAAACCGGACAGAAACTTGGGTTTATCACCCCTCTGACCGAACACTTCTGCGAAACCTGCAACCGTGTCCGGCTGACCTGCACGGGCAGACTTTACATGTGCCTAGGCCAGGACGATCATATCGACCTACGTGAAGCAGTCCGAGCAAGCGAGTCGGACGGCCCACTGTTCGAGGCCATCGACAAAGCCATCGGACGCAAGCCCCAGGGCCACGAATTTGTGATCGATGAAAGCCATAACAACCCGGCGCTTGCCCGACATATGAACGTCACCGGCGGATAAATTACATCAACCAAATTAGGTCACGGTTCGACCAGTTGCGACAGGTCTGCCAAGGGACTCTCGGCAGCTTCTATAATTGCCTGCGCCAACCCTCGATAGGCATCGATTAACCGCCTACCACTGTCCGTGAGCTGGGCGCCGCCTCCACTCGAACCGCCAACCACCGTTTCGACGACAGGCGTTCCAAGCGCCTGGTTAAGGGTTTCCAGGAGATACTGGGCGCGGCGATAATTCATACTGCAAGCTCTCGCCGCTGCGGAAATCGACCCTTTTTTCTCGATTTCCTGCAACAACCTTATTTTTCCCGGCCCCAAGGCATCGGTTCCGATGCGTACCTTGAAACGCAATTCAGGACGCTCAACCGCTATTTTTTTCTTCCGCTTGGTCATGATGGAAAATTAGCGCAGCCACGCCTTTTCTTCAATCATCACCAAATATTCGCTATGATAATTTTGACATACCGATCATGGGTATCTAAAAATGTTCGCTACCCAAACATTTATTTCACAGTGAGGTACTCTCATTATGCAACTCGCCAAACGTCTCTTCGGGATCTTCGCGCCCGCCTTGACCGCCCTGGTCCTTTTTGGCGCCGCCGCCCAGGCGGAAAACCCGTTCATTACCGTCGCTTCGACCACATCAACGGCCAACTCAGGCCTTTTTGAAGACATCCTCCCGCAGTTTACCAAAACCTCGGGTATTGAGGTTCGCGTCGTCGCGGTCGGAACCGGCAAAGCGATCCGCCTGGCTAAAGCCGGCGATGCAGACGTTCTCTTCGTCCATCACCGCCCATCCGAAGAAAAATTCGTCAATGACGGCTTCGGCGTGAAGCGTTTCAGCGTCATGGTCAACGACTTCGTCATCGTCGGACCGAAAAACGACCCGGCAGGTATTGCTGGAGAAAAAGATGTCGCCAAAGCCATCACCATGATCGCAAAAGCCAAAGCCCCTTTCATTTCGCGCGGAGACGACTCGGGCACCCATAAACGTGAAAAATCGCTATGGAAAGCCGCCACCATCGATCCAGTCAAAGATTCCGGCAAATGGTATCGCGAGACCGGTTCCGGCATGGGTGCGACGCTCAACACAGCGGCTGCCATGGGTGGTTATGCCTTGGCCGACCGGGGCACCTGGCTCAGCTTCAAAAACAAGGACAATCTCAAGGTCGTCAGTGAAGGCGACGCCCGCCTGATGAACCCCTACGGCGTGATCCTGGTTAACGCCAAGAAGCACCCGCATGTCAAAACCGCCGAAGGCCAGAAGTTTATCGACTGGCTGATCTCCAAGGATGGCCAAGCCGCCATCGGCGCTTTCAAAATCAATGGGGAAGTGCTGTTCAAGCCTAACGCAGGCATGTAATCCCTCCCCCCCCTACAGATGCAAAAAGGCCGGGCGACGCTCCGGCCTTTTTCTTGCTTGGGTTAAGCGATCTTTATATTCCCTGCCAGCTTTCCATCGCCACCATGACGCCAAGCACAATCGTTGCCGTTCCGATAGCTCCTTGCAAACCGCCGTTGGCCCAGGTCAGCGCCCTCGCCGACCAGGTTAACGGAATGGCTATCACGGCCGAAAGGGCAGCCATACCGGCAACCGAGCCCAAACCGAAGAGCAGCACGTAGCCGATGCCGAGGGGCGCGGAATCAACCGAAGCAGCGGTCAGGACGATCAGCGCCGCCGAACCCGCCATGCCATGCATCATACCAACCAGCAACGAGCGGACGGGAATTTTGTTCTCGTGCCCATGGTCATGTTGCTCGGCGTCGTGCGGAGTCGCTTCACCCTTATGGGAGTGGGCGTGAAAATGCACCGTTCCATCATTATGGCGATGGCGGTGAAAATGGACCCGCTCACGGATCAGGAGATAGACCACATTAGCCCCAAGTCCCACCAGCATGACACCGACAAGAAGTTCGAGCCAGCTTGCCAGAGACTGTTTGATTGCCAAGCCTAGGCCGATGGCGCTTCCTGCGACCAGCATCAGAGTGACGGTATGACCGATGCCCCAGACAGCGCCATGGGTCACAATGGAACGCACCGACTTCTGTCGCGCAGCAATGGACGAAACAGCCGCCACATGATCAGCCTCAAGGGCATGTTGCATCCCGATGAGCAGTCCAAGCAATAAAATGCCCGCACCGCCTCCAGCCAAACTTTCCAACATAAGATGCTGCCTCCTTCGCCCCCGCTGCACCGTATACGGCTCTCTCCGCCTTATGACGGATTTATGAGGGTGACTCAAGCAAGCTGAAAAAGCAATTCGCGGCTTGATTGGGACTGTTACCCAACCTCAATCCCGCTTAATCATCGCCTCGCCAATTTCACCAAGAATTCGGCCTTGCAGGGAGAGCTCGAGAAACCGAATGTAATCGTCCTTATCGGTGATGCACTTTTTGGCGTCTTCGACCACATCCAGAGGTGATTGGGCGCTCAAACCGTAGTGGCGAATCAGGTCAACCACCTCTTGGCTGATCCGGTTTAGCTCTTTCTGCACCTCGTTAAACCCCATGGTTTTCCGGCTCATGACCGCTCCTTCGCATGCTGAAGTTTGGATTTTCATAAAACTCATGGTATCTTAAAAGTTAATAGAACGTTAACAGCCTAGAAGGGCTGGGGCTTTTTTTTCAGAATGGATAATCGGGCAGAAGGCGCCGAATATGACGGTTTTGTCGACCATCGCCTTTGCCGATTTGGCGCGGGAACAATTGCGGTTCCAAATCGGCGGCTACAACGCCAGAGCACTCGCCGAAAAACATCGGGCGATTGCGGCTGATGCCGATTCCGAAACCAACATCCTCAACCGCGAGCTTGATCGTTGGACTCATGTCCGCGATGGACTGCAAGACGTCATCGACGAACTGGGCGGCACGGTCGGTCGCGTAGAAACCATTCGCGGCAAGCTTCAAGACCTGGTCAGCAGAACCTTTCTCGCCCAATACGGTGACAGCATCAGTGAGGATTCCCACGCCGCAATTTTCAATGCAATCGTAAAGGCAATCAACTCAACGGCGGAAGAACGGGGACGCCTGACCAACTTGATCGGCGAAGCCGCAGAATCTGGCCTGAACTACATCACCGATATTTATCAGGCACGAGAAACGGTGGATGACACGTTCCTCGGAACCGACTATGTCATTGAGCAGGATGGCGGCGTCTACGAATGGCGGCGCGACACTGAGCACGGCTATTTCCTTCGCCAACACGAAGCGGACTCTGGCACTGAAACCGGCGTCTTCACCACGATTTCCGGCGGTGTGCGGCTCGATTCCATTTCGGGAAGCGACATCACCTTCACCATCAACTACGAAACCGACGACGCAACGCAGTATTCCGGCACCATCATCACCGAAGGGCTCGGCATTCTCGATGCCTGGGCCTATGAAAACCTTACCACATCAGATGGCCGAACCCGAGCTTTCGACGCCATCAACACCGCCAAAGGCATCGTTGATGGCGAGATCGCCAGGCTCAAAGGCGCACTGGCTTCGGCGCAATATTTCGACAATAAGGCCCTGATCCGCTCGGACGCCATTGACGACAAGGTGGACAACACGACACGGAGCGCCCTCCTCAACTTGCAGGAAGCCCAAACACAGGCCGAACGGCAGCAGTTTATCTCGGATGCCATTGTTGAAGGCAATCGGAACCTACGCTATCGCTTCAAGCAACTTCTCCAATATGCCCCGCAAAATGCCGGAATATCCGAAGCTCTTGTCGATGTCCTGGCTTAACCGTTAACCAATTCCCTACCATTAAGTCTTGGCCTCGACCTCTTTTCTGACTAAAGAAAAGAGGCGGATAAAAAACGGGGTCGGCGAATGTCGGCAAACGGGGATATGACCGAGAACTCAACCAAACCGGCCGGAAGCGTGGGTATTCGGGAAGTGGCGCAGGAAGCGCTTCACCACCTGGATCAAGGGGTCAGCATCTACGATGCCGACCTCAATCTCACTTTGTTCAATGAGCATTTCATCGAGCTTTTGGAATTTCCCAAAGAGATGGTTCGCCACGGCACCCGCTTTGAAGACCTAATCCGCTACAATGCACGGCGCGGCGAATACGGCCCCGGAGACGAAGACCAGCAGGTCCGGGAGCGGGTCGCGAAAGCCCGCAACCCGACACACCATAGCTACCGCCGCACTCGTCCCGACGGAACGGTCATTCAGGTAGATGGCAACCCACTGCCGTCGGGCGGTTTTATCGCCACCTACACCGACATCACCGAAAAAGTTCGCGCAGAGGCTTTTTTGCGCAATATCGTCGAGGCCACGCCCGCCGGATTTATCGTCACCCGCCAAAAAGATGGACAGATCGCCTTTGGCAACAACCGAGCGGCAGCCCTTCACGGCTACACACTCAACGAGTTGATCGCCTTACGCGGACGCGATCTCTATGCCGACCCCATGGAACGGCAGATTTTACTCGACCGCTGTCTCGCCGATGACGATGTCGAAAATATCGAGGCAACCCTCGTGCGCAAGGATGGCGCCGCTTTTCCGGGATTAATCACCCTGCGGCTTTCCGAGTTTCAGGGGACTCCTTGTTTCTTCGGCTGGATCATCGACGTCAGCCAACAGAAGGCGGCTTGGCAAAATGGGGAAGATAAGGACGAAAGGATGCCCGCCGATATCAATCGGCTGCTGCTTAAAGTCGTCGAGGACACACGCTCTCGCTGGTCGCAGATTGCCAATGTAACGGTCGAAACCGACAACGACCTGCCCAAACTGGTTTGCAATCCAAAGGAATTGAGCAAAGCGCTGGAAGTCCTTCTGCTCAACAGCACCGATATGGCGGCCGCCAAGCAGTCAGGCCCTAACACTGGAGAACAGAGTTTGGCGCGCATCCGCCTGACCGCACGCAATCACCAAGACGGCATGCGCATTACCATTACCGACGACGGTGTGCCGTTGAACCCGGCGACTATGGGCAGCGTACTGAAAGGCACCATGGGACCGGGCGCCGAGCTTGATATCTGCGTCGACAAAATCATCAAGGAAATGCACGGCGGCGCCATCGCCACCGAGCATGGTAACAATGGCAATACGGTCGTGCTCTTAATGCCGACGGACGCCTAACCGGGGCGTAGTGAATCAGCCTTTTTTCTTGGCCTTGGCCCAACTGTCCCGCAGAGCGACGGTACGATTGAATACCGGCATGTCGGGTGTCGAGTCACGATCCTTACAGAAATAACCCAGACGCTCGAATTGAACCGTCCCGCCGATCTCGGCGTTTTTTAATTCGGGCTCCAGATAACAAGGTTTCAAGGCCTTGAGCGATTCCGGATTCAGGTCGTCAAGATAATCGCCGTCTTGGCCCGGCTCTTCTTCCTTGAACAAATGATCGTAAATCCGCACTTCGGCCGGGACGGCATGGTCGGCGGAAACCCAATGGAGGGTCGCCTTGACCTTGCGTCCGTCGGGTGAATCGCCGCCTTTGGTCGCCGGATCGTAGGTGCAACGCAGTTCGACGATCTCGCCGTTCTCATCTTTCACCACATCGGTGCAGGTAACGTAATAAGCATAGCGCAACCGAACTTCCCGCCCCGGAGCCAGGCGGAAGAATTTCTTGGGCGGTTCTTCCATGAAGTCTTCGCGCTCGATGTATAACGTCCGCGAGAAGGGCACCTTGCGCATACCGGCCTCTTCGTCTTCCGGGTTATTGACCGCGTCCAGCTCTTCACTTTGCCCCTCGGGATAGTTCTCGATCACCACTTTCAAAGGGTCGAGAACGGCCATACGGCGCTCGGCTCGCTTATTGAGAATTTCACGGGTGCAGAAATCCAGATAAGACATCTCCACCACACCGTCCGACTTGGTGACGCCAATCCGACGGGCAAACTCACGCAAGGCTTCCGGCGGCACGCCCCGACGGCGAATACCCGAAACCGTCGGCATGCGCGGATCGTCCCAGCCCTCGACGTGCTTTTCGGTTACCAACTGGATCAGCTTGCGCTTGGAAAGCACGGTATAGGTCAGATTCAGCCGCCCAAACTCATACTGACGAGGCTTAGCGGGAACCGGCAGATTGTCGATAAACCAGTCGTAAAGCGGGCGGTGATCGGCGAATTCCAGGGTGCAAACCGAATGGGTAATCCCTTCGATGGCATCCGACTGGCCGTGAGCGAAATCGTAGTTGGGGTAGATGTGCCAGTCGTCCCCAGTGCGTGGATGGACGGCATGCAGAATTCGGTACATCACCGGGTCGCGCATGTTGATGTTGCCCGACGCCATATCGATTTTAGCGCGCAGAACTCGCGAACCTTCGGTGAATTCTCCCGCTCGCATTCGGCGGAACAGGTCAAGGTTCTCTTCGACGCTCCGGTCACGGTAAGGGCTTTGCTTGCCCGGCTCTGTAAGGGTGCCCCGATACTCGCGCATCTGTTCGGCATTCAGATCGCAAACATAAGCCTTGCCCTGCTCGATCAAATATTCGGCCCACTTATAGAGTTGGTCGAAGTAGTCCGAGGCATAAAACAGGTTTTCACCCCAATCGAAGCCCAACCAACGCACATCTTCCTTAATGGCCTCGATATACTCCATCTCTTCCTTGGCCGGGTTGGTATCGTCCATGCGAAGGTGACATTTCCCGCCGAACTCTTGAGCCAGTGAGAAATTAAGGCAAATGGACTTGGCGTGGCCGATATGCAGGTAGCCGTTGGGTTCCGGGGGGAACCGCGTCACCACCGTTTGCGTCCGCCCAGCCTGCAAATCGTCACGCACGATGGTGCGAATAAAATCGACGGGACCTTCTTCTTCGTTTTTTTCGACGGCGTCGCTCATGGTCGGCTCACTTGAGAATTGAAAAAATACGTTTTGTTCCGCCCTGTCTTACCCATTGCGGCGCAGGCGTCAAGCCATTCAGCGCGAAAAGCCGCCCAATAGGCCAAGGCGCGTTGTTTTTTTAGAAGATGCAGGCCATGGTATTGGACGGCGCTTTGGGAAAACGGTAACCACCACTCGTCCGTACCCCCCGCACCAACCGGACCGACCGTACTAATCCATGCCCCAACAAACGGTTCAACTCATTTAAGGCGGCCTCTTCCGCCTCGGCTTCAAAATCCGTCATATTACGCCCGTTTGAACGGCGCACACCTTGTTGAACCCGCTCTACAACATGAGGAGCATAACGGCAAACCTGATCGGATTTCTTCAAGTCGGCAATGACGATGCGTATAGAATAGCGCGTCGTCTCTTTGCCCATAGCCGATGAAGAAACAGTCTGGATGGCAACCGGCTCAATCCTCAGCACCCGTCCCCCCTGCTCTTCGCTACCAGCGAGAAACCGGGGTACAAAATAAAGGACACAGCCGATAATCAACGCAACGATGCCCCCAGCCAAGAGAGCGTCTTTCACTCTGTTTCTCGGTCGATGTCTGCGGACCATGCGCTTTGATTGCCTATTCGAATATTAGGAAACGTTTAGGATCAGGACCCATAGGCCTAGCACCTCCGTTTCCCGGAGGCAACGCGCTATTATCTCTGCCGGTGCTCTCGGATGGCGCGACGCAGACGCAACCGCCCCCATCGCTTAAACCGTTTTGCAATCATGATTGCTTCTTCCAGCTCAGGTCCCAAAATCAAATGCGCCCACCCCTGGGGTTCTTCCTTACGATTTTGATCTCGATAAAAGCCATCCTGTCCCGACATGCTCAACTCCCAAATTCAAAACCTCGAGCGGGGTCAGGCCCGGGCAAGCCTGACGGGAAACGGGGCGTAAAAAAAATCCCTCAGAAAGCGAACTCATACTTCCAAAACAACCGTTTCTGGTTTTCGACCAGCCTTTTTCACTCCCCGTCAAGAGCAGAGTTTACGACGCAAAATTGCATACGCAAAATGCCTATCGCATACAGTATTTGCTCAATGCCCAATCAACCTATACTCGATGTCCAATCGTGGTTGAGCAACCCTCAATTCAAAGATAAAGTCGGCCTCATTTCATGCCAGACTTGGGAGAGGGGAATTGGCCGAAACGAAACTTTCAACTCGGGTTTATCGCGAGTTGGTGACCCGCATTCTCGATGGGCGTTTGCCCATCGGCAGCGCTGTTAGCGAACTTGCCCTGTCGCGCGAATTGGGAGTCAGTCGGACACCGGTCCATCTGGCCGTCCGCGACCTGATGAAAGATGGACTGATCACTCAGGAAGGCAATAAACGCCCTCTCGTCGCCCGTTTCGACCATGACTTTGTCGCCAACCTTTTCCAAATGCGTCTGCTGCTGGAAACCGAAGCAACCCGGCTGGCCGCCCAGCGGATCGACCGCATAACCTTACAGGAACTCCGTCAGGGCCTAAAAAAGCTCGACGAAGATATTCCGGCCGAAAAGCTCTACCGTCGTTGGGCCGACTACGACATTCATTTTCATAAAACGCTCGCATGGGCCTGCGGGAACGCATTGCTTTGCCAAGACATCATCCGCTATCAGACCGTCCATCAAGTCCTCATTCGCCGGTTTATCGGGCCTGAGTTCCGGCAAGGCTACAACGAACATCAAGGAATTTTGGATGCACTCGACTGGCGCAACAGCGGCGAAGCGGCCCAACGTATGGCCGACCATATCAATGAGTGGAAAACCTTCTTCTGCCAAAGAGTCGCCGAAGAACAGGATCGGCGCGACCGACTATAATCGCTCGGAACGTCAGTTGGTTCGAACAGAAATTATCCGCACCTCTTCCTCAGTGACCATCGCCTCACGATAGACCAACTTTCGTGGAAAACTCAGGAACAAAATAAACGACCTAGGGTCAGGCCCCATTAATCTAGGGTCCTGACCCTAGAGATTATTCCTCAAATGAAGTGTCGGATCGGCTAAAATGTCCGCCTTCCCCATTCGATGCATCAACTCCATTAATCGCCCATCTGAGCGTACGCGGTCCGCCATGTCTTGGCGCAACGTTTCACTTGAGTTCTTATCGGCTATGGTTGCCTGATAATGAGCTTCTGTTCCGTTAATTCCATGACTATCCAGCACGTCGCGGTAGTGCTTTTGGATAAGGGATGAATACTCGTCCCGCTCTTCTTTGCTTGCAGATGCGGCGGCAGGATTGTTCTGCGCGAACCAATCCCCTCTAGCTCCTATCTTCCCAGAGACCTCAAACCCATATTCGGCATACCATTCCGGAACTGCGTATTTAATCAGCGGCAATGTACCTTCGGGCGCTCCTGGCGGCACTTTAGTCGCATCAAAGACCTGACCTTCCATCTGACCATTCAGCACTCTCTGCGCTTGTGGTGACAAAGAAACAATGTCCTTTGGCGAATTCTCCCGACTCGTTACAGCCTGATTCTGACTACGATATAGCGTCGATTGCGTCGGTTGAATTACCGGCTGGTCGTTTGAAACCCTCATGTGCCTCTTTCTCCCAAGCGTCCCTAGGGTTAGGACCCATTGATTTGCAAACGCAATGCCATAAAAAAACAATGATTTATTAATGGGTTAGAAAGAAGCGCAGTGGCGTCTTTGGGAATATCCTGCCCTTCACGCGGCAATTTTTGCCTAGCGGGGGATCGTTTTAAGCTCAAGCTGCAATCCCGCCAACGCCAACAACAGGCAGCCCAGCCCGACAAACGCGGCAAAAAAACAGGATTGATACCGCCGGATATAATGGGTCCTGACCCTAAAGCGCAAACAAACTGAGTTCGCATCTCCTCACATCATCGGCAAATAAAAAAGGCCCCCGAAAACAGCCTGTGTAAAAAGAAGGAGTTCCGATTTTGGAGCTCCTTTTTCTTTGGGCGC
>CBDUMN010000069.1:0-18108 GCA_965368335.1 uncultured Rhodospirillales bacterium | reverse complement strand
ATGTCCTGACCGTCGCCCAACTGGCCGGAATCATGGGGGCCAAACGCACACCCGACCTGATTCCCTTATGCCACCCTTTGGCGCTGACTTCGGTGAAGGTCGATCTTGAGTGTGACGCGGACAATAACGCCGTGACAATCACCGCAACCTGCAAGCTCAAAGGCCGTACGGGCGTCGAAATGGAAGCCCTGACCGCCGTTTCGGTTGCGGCCCTAACCGTCTACGACATGTGCAAGGCGGTCGATAAAGGCATGATCATCAGCGATATTCGCTTGCTGCATAAAGCCGGAGGAAAATCCGGCACCTACGAGGCCCGTTAAATGATTTCTCTAGAAGAAGCCCTTGAAAAGGTTACCAACGGCGTCGAGCCGCTGACTACAGAACTGGTCTCCATTGCCGAGGCCCATGGCCGGGTGCTGGCCGAAGACGTGGAATCGCGCTTCACCCAGCCGCCTTCCGCCGTTTCCTCAATGGACGGCTATGCGGTTATCGCCGCCGATACGCAAACCACTCCCGCTTCTCTCGACCTCATCGGCGAGTCAGCGGCAGGGGGAAGTTATGACGGCCTGGTCACAAGCGGGAAGACCGTGCGTATTTTTACCGGCGCCCCTTTGCCCCAAGGCGCAGACGCCGTGGTGATGCAGGAAAACACCGAACGCGACGGCAACAGAGTCAAAATTCTCGAAGGGGTCGGCCAAGGGAACTTTATCCGGCCCGCAGGCATGGATTTTAACCAAGGCGAGGTTCTGCTACCCAAGGGGCGACGGTTATCGGCTCGCGATATTGGTCTTGCCGCCGCGATGAACCGTCCCTGGTTGACCGTAACCCGCAGACCGCGTATCGCCATCCTGGCAACCGGCAACGAGGTCGTCATGCCCGGCGACCCGGTGGGCCCCAATCAAATTCTCAGCTCCAATAGCTTATCCCTTGCCGCCATGGTCCGCGCCTTCGGCGGTGAACCGCTAAACCTCGGCATCGCCAAGGATGACGAGAACTCACTTCACCTGATGGTCGCCGGTGCGGAAAAAGCCGACCTTCTGATCACCATTGGCGGAGCCTCAGTGGGCGATTACGATCTCGTGCAGAGCGTACTCGGCAAAGAAGGATTGAAACTCGACTTCTACAAGGTCGCAATGAAACCCGGCAAACCACTGATTTTCGGGCATGTCAAAGGCACGCCAATCCTCGGGTTGCCGGGCAATCCAGTCTCGGCCAACGTCACCGGCCTGATCTTCATGCGCGCGGCGATGGAAGTCATGCTGGGCCGCCCCTTTGCGGGCCTCGAAACCACAACAGCGCCCCTCACTGTCGATGTGCCGGAAAACGGCCCACGTAAGGAATTTATGCGCGCCACCATTGAGACGACAAAAGACGGCGCCTGGGGGGTCAACCCTTTCGAAGCCCAGGACAGCGCCCTGCTGGCCCGTCTGGCCGCCGCCGATTGTCTTGTCATCAGGCCGCCTCACGCGTCGGCGGCCAAAGCAGGAGAACGGGTTGAAATCATCCTCCTGCCAAAAGGTGAACTGTCCTTTTAACAACCAAACACATTCGGCAACAAAAAAGGGGCTGAGCAGCCCCTTTTTCTATGGCGTTGCGCGGTTACAATCAGCGTTCGCGGAATGACGAGTCGATAGAACTGTAAATCGGCTTGAGGAAATACTGCAGCAAGGTTTTCTTACCGGTATTGATATCCGCCTGAACGGTCATGCCGGGCAATACGTGGTTGAGTTCCGGGTTATGCCCCACGTAGGAACGATCGAGCCGGACCAAGCCTTTGTAATAGGGATCGCCGGAATCGCCATCCAGATAGGTACTCGCCGAAACGGACTCAAGCGTCCCCGTAATCCCGCCATAACGAGCGAAATCGAAAGTCGTCACCTTGACTTGAACCGGCTGCCCCACATGAATATGGCCGACATCTCTTGGGTTGATTTTGGTTTCAACCACCATTTCTTCATCCAGAGGCACGATTTCAAGGACCTGACCGCCAGCCGGTAGGACACCGCCTACCGTATGAACCTTTAAGCCTTTGACGATACCGCGCACCGGCGCACGAATAACGAGACGCTGCACACGATCTTTCAGTTTTGCGATGGCTTCCTTGACCTGAGCCAACTCACCGATCACCGATCCCATAATAGACAGTGCGTCCTCACGAGCCCGTGATTCCTGCTCAACCTGACGGCTTCTCACTTCCTGAAGGGCATTTGTCGCCCGGCGGCGCTCACCCATCAGCTTGGCCAATTCACCTTTGACCTGGTTATAGTCCCGCTTAACGTTGAAGTAGAGAATCTTCGAACTCAGGCCCTTCTCGACCAATTTGCTCCGCATATCGAGCTCTTCAGTCAGAATTTCCAGTTGCTCCTTAAGGGTCTTTTCCTCTTCATCGATCTGACTAAGCTCGGCTTGCCTTTGCTGAATCTGATCGGACAAAACGGCATACTGATCGGCCCGCGCCGATTTTTGAATATCATAAATTGATTGCTGGTCGGCCAACAATTCAGGGAAATTGAAAGCCTCTTCGGCAAATTCGGGCGCACGATTCATCCCAAAAGCGCGTAATCGCTCAGCCTGTAACTCCAGCGCCACCTTCCGGGCCCTCGACTGATCCAATTCAGCCAGCGCAGAAGCGGGGTCGAGGCGCAAAAGCGGCTGCCCCGCTTCGACGATACTGCCTTCCTGAACTAGGATTTCCTTAACAATACCGCCTTCAAGGTGTTGAATTGACTGAACTTTTCCTGCCGGGATCACTTGTCCAAAAGACGTCGCGACCTCATCCACATCGATCATGGACGCCCAGGCGACAAAAGCCGCCACGACGCCACAGACCAAATAGATCGCACTCCTGATAAGCGCGTTATTGCCGCCTTCCTCAAGAATGACGGACTGAGCGAGAAACTTGGTTTGTCGGCCGCCGCGGGTCGTGGTTGGAAGACTGACGCCGCTTTCTGATTTAACAAGTTCCTTGCCGGTCATAGGAAATCTTTCGGTAGGTGATTTTTCACTTCTTCCGCCTCGCCGAACATACGTAAACGTCCTCCTTCGAGCCAGACGATTTTATCGGCTAGCTTCAGGTGGCTGGGTCGATGGGTAACAATCAATATAGTTGAGTTTCCTTTAAACTCATTTACCGCTCTCATAAAAGCCTGATCGCCCTCAAAATCAAGCCCATTACCGGGCTCGTCGAATATCATCAACGAAGAGCGCTTCAAATAGGTTCGCGCCAGATTGAGCCCCTGCTTCAAACTGGTCGGCATCTGGTTGATGGCCGTATCGGAAAGCCGGGCCTCAAGCCCCTTTCGCATCCACTTGCCATCACCTGAGGTTAACTCCTCCACCTCTTTAAGAATATTCGATTTTTCACAGGCCCAACGGAGATCGTCATCACTAGCCGTCGGTACGGCTAATCGAAGATTCTGCGCGACCGTCCCATAGAAAAATTCGGGATTCTGCGGCGCATATGCAATGGTCTGGCGAAGCTCGACGGGATCGAGCTGTCGCAGATCCATATTATCGATCCTCACGTTACCCCCTTGAGGGTAATACATTCCGTTTACCAGCTTTAAAACCGTTGATTTACCGGCCCCATTGCCACCGACGACGCAAACGACCTCGCCCGGAGCGGCTTCAAAGCTGACACCGATCAGAGCCGGGTCGGCATCAGCCCTATACCGCAAGGAAACCCGGGCAAACGTGACTTTTCCACGTAATTTCGGCAAAGGCGCAACAACCGAGTTACTCGTCCTTTCCGCTTTGATCGACATGAGGTTGTCCAATTGTCCGATACTGGATCGCACCTGCTCCAGCCTAGTCGCCGTGGTAAACAGAGTTTGCAACGGCGCCAGAACCCGCCAAACGAGGATCATGGAGGCGACAAGACCACCAGTGGTCATCTCCCCCTCAAGCACTTTAAAAACCCCAAAAGCAATTGTCGAAAGACCCGAAATGATCATCAAAACGTGCGAAACGTTCTGAATGACGGCGTTATATCGCGCTGTTTGGAAGTTGGCGAAAGCAGCCTTGGCCGATTGCTCCCGATAGCGTTCCATCCAGACTTGCTCACCGCCTGTATATCGGATCGCCCGAATGTTCGAGATCGCCTCAACGGTAAATTCCTGTTTCTTTGAGGCCGCCCTCGACGCTTTGGAAACGCTATCGCGCACCAAAGGCAAAATCATCGCGGCAATGATGATGTAGACGGCAAACATCACAACGGGAACGAACGCGACAGCACCACCCAACGCACCGATAACCGAGATGAAGATCACCACAAATGGCAGTTCGAACAAAACCAATGCCAAGGGACCGGTGAAAAACTCCCGAATGGACTCGAAGTCCTTGATCCGCGCCACCTGAGCGCCAATCGTCGCCCTTTCGGTCATGGTCGGAGGCAAAAACAGAATGCGCTCGAAAATCGCATTACCGACAAGATTGTCGAGTCGCCCGCCAATAAACGCCATAATTTTTGACCGGATGACCCTGAGGAATACATCGCAGAACAGAGCAATGCCGACCCCCATGCCAAAGTAGGCAAGCGTCGTTAACGAACCTGTCGCCACCACTTTGTCGTAGACCGACATGATGAACAAAGGGGTCGCCAAAGCCAGCAGGTTCAAAAGCAAGGTAACAGCGAAAATCTGGTAGACCAGCGGCCTGAAACGGTCGGTAATGGTTCTAAACCACCCCGCCTTTTGCTCGCGGGTACGCAACTCGTCATCGTCAATCTTATCAAAAAAGAACGCAACCCCACGCCAAAGATCCCCTTCCGGGACCCGTTCGTAATTGCCGGTTTCACCGTTGAAGATGGTTAAGACGCCATTGTTGTTTTTAAGCACAACCACAGCGCTTCGCCTATCTGGCACAAACAGGCAGGGCAACAGACGCGGGTCGACATTATGCATTCGCTCACGCAGAGGCCGACTGCGGTAGCGCAGGTTAGCCATAACGTTACGAAAACCGGATAAATCAAGAGTTTCGGCGAAGTGCGGCAAGGATTCCGCAACATGACGCAAGTCACCCCGCCAGCCAAGCCCGCGCAGCAACGGCATCACACAAGCGGCAAAGTCGGTCCGTGAATCAAACCCGCCGAGCGACGGGATTTCAAGCGGCAATCCGGCCCGGTCAATTTCATCGGGATGGATGATATGCGAGGTATCAACGGTGTTGGCGACCTCATTCATGCCTAGCTTTCCTCCGTCAGGAATGGCGCCGTCGGCATAAATTCGTGCTTATCTTCTGCGCCCTCGCGCAGTGTCAAAACACCTCCATGAAGATCATAGATGCGGTTGCAAAGATTAAGCATAGAGGGTCGGTGGGTCACCATAATCAAAGTGCGGTGCCCCCGTAGACGGGCCAGGACATCCCGCAAGACGGCGTCCCCGGCACTATCCATCGCCGTATTCGCCTCATCCATCAGAACAACGCGCGGTCGAGGTAAAAGCGCTCGCGCAATGGCGACACGCTGCTTGATCCCGCGCGGCAATGAATCCGTCGCGCCATCTCCTACCTTGGAATCAAACCCCATGGGCATATGGGCAACCACGCCGTCGAGACCTAGAAGTGCAGAAATTTCCATTGCTTCGTCGGTCAGGTCCTCATTGAACATGGTGATGTTCTCAAGGATGGTGCCATTAAACAGCACCCCTTCTTGAGGAAGATAGGCGATTTGTTTGCGTAGTTTGGCCAAATTGATATCGCGGACGTCTAATCCATCAAACAACACCCGGCCTTCAGTCGCCTCCAAAGCCCCCATCATGGTGTAAAGCAATGTCGTTTTACCGCTGGCATTGCCACCGGTAATGCCAATGGCTTCGCCAGGTTCAATCTTGATGTTCACATCGGTCAGGATGTTCGGCGAATCTTCTCCCCCATAGGCGAAAGATACGTTCTCAAGCTCTATCCCCCCTTTGAAACCAGCCAAAGCAGGCAAGCCATCACGCTGGACCACCGGAAGAGAGAAAATCTCTCTCACTCGTTCACGGGCCAAGGCGACGGACTGAAAGCGCGCCCAAATACCCACGGCCTTTTGTAGGGGTTGCATGGCCCGTCCCGAAAGCAGCGTACAAGCGGCCAGACCGCCAATGGTCAAGTGCCCATTGATCACAAAGGTCGCCCCAAAACCAACGATCAGAAACAGATTCATCTGACTAAAAAATGAACCAACCGACATGGAAGATGAGCTATCCAGCGTCACCCGATGAGTTGCCGAGGCACAGCCTTCCTGCAAGCGCTCGTAGCGCCGCAACATCTGGGTTTCCATAGCCATGGATTTGACCGTGTGAATGCCACCCAAGACCTCGATGATAAAATTGAAACGGCGTTCATCGGCTGTTTGACGATCTCTAAGGGCGCGGCGCAACTTCATGCCATAGACCTGAGCGACAAGGGCAAAGGCGACGATCAGCACCACGGGAACAATGACCAATTCTCCCGCCAGATAGGCAATAATTCCAAGAAACAGCACGGC
Source organism: uncultured Rhodospirillales bacterium (assembly GCA_965368335.1). Lineage (GTDB taxonomy): Bacteria > Pseudomonadota > Alphaproteobacteria > Rhodospirillales > JAPHRK01 > CBDUMN01. The sequence goes on along the minus strand of CBDUMN010000069.1, from coordinate 11,642 downwards.
AAACGGTAAATCGAAAACCGTCAGCACCGCCTGCCCAGCATAAAATTCTTTGAGTTGGTTGAGAGCCGATAGCCGTTCGAGTTGGGCGCCCGCCCCCTGACGTTCGAAAGCGGCCATATCGGCGTAAAGCATGCGTTGCATCGCCGCACACCCAGAAAGGTGTTCAAAACGCGCGCCGATCCAACTGCTGACATGCGCCCGGGCCAAACGTAGGATCAATTCGAGAAAAAGCGCACTCACCACGCCCAAAATTAAAAGGACCAGCGTACTCTTGCCAGAGTTGGGCAAAATGCGGTCGTAAACCTGCAAAAGAGTGATGGGCAGAGCCAGAGAAAGAATATTGATGAACACCGACGCGCCCACCATGTCGAACATGTTTCCGGGCAGGCGTGCCGCACCGCCCAGGCGCGATATCCAATCAATTTTATTTTCGGCGTTGTTTTTGTTGCTCATATCCCGTCAAACGATGTTACCCGGCCAATATAACTCAAGAGCCTTGGCTGCCAATAAACCAAGCCAATTTTAAGATAGGGTTAGCCCCCCTATTCCGCATATTCATTTTCGCTTTTCTCTCCATCCCAAAAAGAAAAGCGCACAACGGAATTTCAGGTGCTTTTAGGTGATTCCTGAAGCAGCCAATACCGCTACCTCAAATATCGTTAGTTGATTGATCTAATTTCGTCATTGCCAAACCACTAGTTAAGAGTGATCCGCCAGGAATTGATAATTTCTCCTGCCATCGGACGATAGCTGTCGAATTGCTCTGTCGGCGAGGTGTAGGAAACAACATGCACGACAGGGCTGTCCTGCCTCGGAAGAACAATCGTCCACTGTCTGAAAGGCTCATTGTTGTGTAGGAAATCGGCTGTAAACTGCTTTCCGCCCTCAAAACCGGCGACTTTGCCCTGCAAAAACTCCGTAACATCGCTAAACGACACTTTTTTTGCGCCGTCCCGCAATTGTCTGGTGAGAGAAGCGATAACCGTATCCGCCCCTTTGCGTCCTCCTTTGGGCCTGACATTCTGGATAATGACGGTTGAGAAAAAGGCGGGAGTCCCCTCCGGGCCGCTGAAAACGACACTATAGGGACCATTCTGCTTGGCAACCCAGTGCTCTGGATAGGAAACCGTATATCCGAGACCTGAATCGGGAAATGGGACCATTTCGACTGACGGCTCATTCGCCGCCTTGTCTTGGGCCAAAGCCTCTTCCCGCACCTGGGTTAGTTTATCCTTTCCTGGCGCAACGGCAAATCCTGGCTCGGGCAGTCGGAAACTATCGACAATAAAATCAAACTCATGGGCAAGTCGGCCATATCGTTTAACTGGCGCAAAAAACATCAGCAGGTAGTCGCGTTTGCGACCACGAATAACGACAAGACGGTTTTGCGTATCGGAGCCTTGATAAATTGCATCGTAGGCCGCTAAGCCATTAACAGAATAGCTGCGATGGGCCAGTTTATGACTCCACCGCTTCTCAGCGCCATCGCCAAGAAACTCGGCCTCAAGTTCGGTGGCGATATCGCGCACGCCTTTGCCTTTAACGATCGGACGCCCCTCTATCGTGGCGATATATCCTCTGGGAGATTCGATAATCAGTTCTGCACCGCCGTCCCCTTGGGGAACGTAAGTCCGTGACCCTGGCAACGGAACGACGAGATAACCGTATTTAGGGTGGAGAAACCCGCCTTTGGGCAAATCAGATGTACGCTTATCAGCCCGAACAGGGGCTTCGGGCGCGCTATCGACATAAGCGGGAGCACATCCCGTTGCGAACAACGCAGCCAAAACAACAAGCAGCCATTTTTTCCCGTTTATGCTGGGCATCCCCATCCCGCATTTCCCCGATTAAACGAAAATTGAGCCTACAGGATGAAGGCAACGGGTTTTCATTTTCTTACTTTTGCACCATGATGCGGAGAAATATTTCAAAAACCTTCATTTTTTCGGAGTCCTCAATGGCAGAAACCGTTCTGATCTCCGTGTTTTGCCCCGACCGGACCGGCTTGGTCGCGGCCATAACCGGCGAACTGTTTTCCCTTGGCGCAAATCTTGGCGATACGGCATTCTCCGTTCTTGGAACCGGCGCCGAGTTTAATTCCGTCTGCGAATTGCCCGACGGGCTGACCGGCCGGGAAACCTTGGAAGAACTGCAACGCCTGCCCGACCTGAAGGATGCCGAAATTTCCGTAACCCCCTTCGATCTCGACCCGGTCAGCGGGCCGCTGGGCGAGGTAACCCATAGGGTCGTCGTACAAGGCGGCGATCAACCGGGCCTCACGGCGCGTATTTGTGAAACTCTGATCCAATTCAACGCCAATATCGTGCGAATGAACTCGCGCAAAATACCAGGGCCCAATACGACCGAATATCGAATTTCCTTCCATGTGGGTATTCCCCTGGAACGACAGGACTCCTGTCTCGCCACTATTGCCAATACGGCAGGAGAGCTTGGCTTATCGTTCGAAACCATGTCCTGGGAAAATCGCTAACCCCTCACCCAACAGACTTTATTTTTTAGCGATGGATCGTTCTGCGGGGAACCGAACGATAACGGTCGTCCCTGCCCCTTCCTCACTTTCCAGCATCAAGCTTCCCCCGTGCTGCTCAATCAACCCTTTACACAGAGGCAAGCCAAGTCCGGTCCCTTCATAGCGGCGAGAGAGCCGCCGGTCCACCTGGCCGAAGGGGCTCATCGCCACATCAAGATCTTCCGGCGCAATACCGATCCCCGTATCGACAATGGTAATCGTATGCCCACCATCCTCCCCCATCCCGTTGAAAACACGGACCGCACCGCCTTCCGGCGTAAATTTAACCGCATTCGACAAAAGGTTTAAGACGATCTGCTTCAAGCGCCGTTCATCGCCTTTCATCAAGGGCATCCCCTTTTCAATATTCACCGACAGGTCGAGTTCCCCTTCCACTGCTTTTTCCCGAACCAAACGGATCGCGGCCTCAACCACTTCACCTAAATCGATATATTCCTCAACCAACTCCAACCGCCCGGCTTCGACCTTGGAAACATCGAGGATATCGTTGATCACCCCCAAAAGGTGCTTCCCGGAATCACCAATATTGACCAGATACTCGCGGTAGTTCTTATTCTCAATTTCCCCAAAAACACCTAGCTGCATAATTTCTGCAAAGCCGATAATCGCGTTTAGCGGGGTCCTCAATTCATGGCTCATGACGGCGAGGAATTCCGACTTCGCCCTATTGGCTTCATTGGCCTTGATCAGCGCAGTTTGCAGTTCTTCGTTCGTCGCCGCCAAGCTTTTGGCGTATTCGGAAAGTTTCTCGTCGGCCATTTTGATGTTGGTGATATCAGTCGAGGAAATCACATAGTTTGCCACCTCTTTCTCTTCACCATAGACGACGTTGATTTCGGTGAGCTGGAGAAACTCTTTGCCATCTTTGGCCAGCCCCCAAATTTCGCCTTCCCAGTGGCCATCCCGACGCACGGATTCCCACAGTTTTTCATGAAACTCGACAGGATGACGCTGTGAAATAATAAAGCCGGTAGTATTACCAACCGCCTGTCCTCTGGAATAGCCGGTTTGATCGGTAAAAGCCCGGTTGACGCTGACAATGACGCCGATGTTATCGGTAATAACGATAGAGTGTTGGCTGTATGCAAAAACACTGGCCGCCAGTCTCAGCTCCTGTTCGGCCTGATAACGCTCCGTCTCATCGTGAATCACCAGAGTAAAGAGGTGCCCTTCCGACACCTGAACCCGGCTGAGACGATAAGAAACGGGAAACTTGCGGCCCGAGCTCTTCAGCCCCTGAGTTTCCGTTGCCCCCTCAATGCTGATGGCCGCCTCGCTTTCCGCCCGCCAGTCGGCATCGACTGAAAAAGCATGAGGCAGCAGGGCCGAAATATGAACCCCTTCCAAAGTGCCGCTTTTATGCCCAAACATTGATAAACCGGCACTATTGATCGTTTCGATCACCCCATCGTTATCGAAGGTAACGATCCCCTCCTTCGCCGAATCAAGAATGGCTCTTATGCGGCGACGTCCGGATATTTGCGTTTCTATCTCCCGTTTAATCCGGTCGATCATCGGAGCAAAAACCCAAAGCGCGGAAACCAGCAGAAACAGCAGGGTCAAGATAAGCTGCATCAACTGCATAACACGAGAAACGGCAATGCGTTCTTCGGCACTTTCCTGGTAGAGTTGAACCACCCTATCCAAGGATATCAACAACTCATTGCGCGCGACATCACGGATATAAAGGTAATCCCGGTTAAACTCGTGACGGTGTTTGAACTGCGCCTCAGCAAGCCGACGGCCCGAAGCGATAAATTTCCTTATCTGTTCGTTGAGGTTTCCGTCCGGCCCGAAATAATACATCCGGACCTTATCAGACATCGAATCCGGCAAACCGAGCCGTGTGTTGCCTCTGACGAGGCCATTATGGGCGATCTCCATGGCATCCAGGCTTTTCTCCATTTCCTTGGAGATCATCTTGGCTTCAAAAAGAGTGCCCGCCCTGACCAACTCGGAGGCGAAACTGGCGACGCGCTGAGACAGCATACGCTGTCGCCCACTAATGTTGATGATGGCGCCGTTGCTCTGGTTTGCCGCAATCAGGCTTTCGAGAATGATGTAGCCGATAAAAGCAAGAACCGCGAGCAGCGTCAGAACCAAGCCATAGCGGCCAGTCAAACGATTCTTCAATCCCGCGGTTAGCTCAGCCAAGCCATCGCCCCTACATATTCAGCATTCGCAGCAAATCCCACCGCCATCCATGATTACACGGTGTTACCTCAAAAAGAAACAACTGACATCTTATCGTAATGATTCTAATAACTTTTCTAAGAACCATCAGATGCACCCTTCCCTCACGCACAAGACTGCCGTAATCTTCGCAGGCGCACCAATTTGACGGCGGGAAAACACAACCTGCGGGGGAGAAAACACATGAGCGCCCAGATTATTACAATTGCCCAGCAAAAGGGCGGAGCAGGAAAAACAACCCTTGCCGCACAACTGGCCGTTACACTGGCCGATGGCGGCAACAAAGTCACCGTCATGGACATCGACCCCCAGGCAAGCTTAAGCGGCTGGCATGGGCTACGCACTCAATCGACACGCCCCCTCGCCCCCATCGGCTTAAGCGATGTTTCCGGGTGGCGTGTATCGACCGAACTCGACAAACTCAAACGTGGCAACGACTACGTTATCATCGACACCCCGCCCCATGCGGAAACCGAAGCCAAGAACGCCATCCGGGCCGCCAATCTGGTGCTGGTCCCCATTCAGCCAAGCCCTATGGATCTCTGGGCGACCAAACCCACCTTGGAAATGGCGAAAAAAGAAAAAGTCGAAACATTGATCGTGCTTAACCGGGTGCCACCGCGGGGCAAGGTTTTGGAGGCTATGCGCAAAGCGGTTGACGACGATCAACTTCCCGTCGCTCAGGCGGGTCTTGGAAACCGTACCGCCTTTGCCGCCAGCCTGATGGACGGACGCGGCGTGGTGGAAAGTGCGACACGCTCCCCGGCCGCCGAAGAAATCCGCACTCTGGCCCGCGAAATCAACCGCTACTTAAAGAAATAGCCCAATGTATGATTTTCTCTCCCTCGCCTACCCTCTCCATGCCCTATCGGCCGTTATCTGGGTCGGTGGCATGTTCTTCGCCCATATGGCTTTAAGGCCGTCCGTCGCGATTCTTGATGGTCCCGACCGCCTGAAACTCTGGGCTCAGGTTTTCCCACGCTTTTTCTTTTGGGTTTGGATCGCCATCGCTTTTCTGCTGGTCACCGGATACGGCATCATTTTCATCGACTTCGGCGATTTGGCGAGTACGCCCATTCACATTCACATCATGCAAGGTACCGGCCTTTTGATGATGGCGCTCTATTGCTATCTCTATTTCGGACCTTTTCAACTCTTCAAAAAAGAAGTCGTATCCGAAAACTGGGAGACCGCCGCCATTCATCAAGCGGCAATCCGGCGGATCGTTACAGTCAATCTTATCCTTGGCGTCTTCACCGCCTTCCTAGGGTCTTCTCGCCCCTACTGGAGCTAGCTTCATGGGCAAGGACACCAAGAGGGTCGGCATCGTCGAGCGGGAAACAGTCTTCCAAGGCTATTTCCGAATGGACCGTTATAAGCTGAGCCACAGCCTACATGACGGCGGCGATAGCCCTGTCTTAACCCGCGAGGTTCTGGAACGCGGCCAAGTGGCCGCCGTTATTCCCTTTGACCCGATCCGCCGGGAGATCATCCTAATCGAACAGTTCCGTCCCGGCGCTTTAGCTGCGGGATGGGAGCCTTGGCAACTGGAAATCGTCGCAGGCGTTATCGAGCCGGGAGAAACGGCGGAAGAAATGGCCCGGCGCGAGACACTGGAAGAAAGCGGCTGTGAAGCCACCGCTCTTTTCCATCTCGGACGCTATCTCTCTTCGCCAGGATGCACATCAGAAAGCATTGAGATGTTCTGCGCACGGGTCGATGCATCGAAGGCTGGCGGGATACATGGCCTGGCCGACGAAGGCGAAGATATTTTGGTCAAGGCCTTCCCCCTTAAGGAGGTTTTCCAGCTTCTTGACGACGGCGAAATTCTCAACGCCATGTCTCTTATCGGCCTCCAGTGGTTCCGCAACACACAAAATGAGATCGATCAAAGCTGGATATAGTATATCACATAATTTTTTGCGTAATTTATTTTATTTACATTTATTTTATTGATTTATAATGGGTGCGCTTTAAATAAAGAGTGCGGGTCGATTCAGCGGATTTTTCTGTCGGCCCGCGTTATTGTTTTATTCAGGAACGATTTTAATTAGGTGCAGTCATGGACGTCCGCGACGGTTTCATCGGTTCAATCGGCAATACGCCGCTTATTCGCTTAAAGAAGGTCTCCCAGGAAACCGGCTGCGAAATTCTCGGAAAAGCGGAATTCATGAACCCCGGCGGATCGGTTAAGGATCGCGCCGCACTGGCAATCGTTCGGGATGCAGAAACCAAAGGGAAACTACGTCCGGGCGGCGTCATTGTCGAAGGAACGGCCGGAAATACGGGCATCGGCATCGCATTGGTCGGCCGGGCGCTCGGCTATCGTTCGGTCATCGTCATGCCGGAAACCCAGAGCCAGGAGAAAAAAGACATGCTCCGTCTCTGCGGAGCCGACCTGCGTCTCGTTCCCGCCGTTCCCTATAAAAACCCCAACAACTACGTCCATGTTTCCCAGCGCATTGCCGAGGAACTGGCCGCCAAGGAAGCCAATGGGGCTATCTGGGCTCAGCAGTTCGACAACGTAGCCAATCGCCAGGGGCACTATGAAACGACGGGCCAGGAAATCTGGACACAAACCGATGGCAAAGTGGACGGTTTCGTCAGCGCCGTCGGAACCGGCGGCACATTGGCCGGATGCGCAATGGCGCTCAAGGAGCACAACAAGGATATCAAGATCGCTCTGGCCGACCCCATGGGCGCAGCGCTTTATAACTATTATGCCAATGGTGAATTGAAGGCCGAAGGCTCGTCGATTACCGAAGGCATCGGCCAGGGACGAATTACCGCCAACCTGGAAGGTCTTGAGGTCGATTGCCCTTACCAAATCCCCGATGAAGATGCTCTCAAGGTCATTTTCGATCTGGCGAAAAACGAAGGGCTGATCCTCGGGGGATCGTCGGGCGTTAACGTGGCAGGCGCAGTCAAGCTGGCCAAAGAATTGGGACCGGGACATACCATCGTAACCATCCTGGCCGATTATGGCACCCGCTACCAAAGCAAGTTGTTTAACCCGATATTCCTTAAGGAGAAAGGCCTCCCCGCCCCCGATTGGCTTGACTAGCAGCTTCCGCTTAGTTTAGGAAATCCTAAAATATCATTTGCCTTGTTTGGCGCTTTCACCAAGGATTTTCCCTATGAGTTACAAAAATCCGCAGGCCCTGGTCGAAACCGATTGGCTGGCCGAGCACCTGGACGACGAAGACGTCAAAATCATCGATGCAACGTGGTTTTTGCCTCCGATGGGCCGAGACGCCGAAATTGAATATGAATTGCGCCATATTCCCGGTGCTGTCCGTTTCGATATCGATGCCATCGCTACAAAAATCGACGATCTGCCGCATATGATGCCGAGCCCGGAAACTTTCGCTAAAGCTGTGGGCGACCTTGGCATATCCCGCCGCGACCGGGTTGTCTGCTACGACGCTCTCGGCGGGTTTTGCGCAGCCGCACGGGCCTGGTGGATGTTCCGCGCCTTCGGTCACGACCATGTCTCCGTGCTGAACGGCGGCCTCCCTAAATGGATGGCCGAGAAAAAGCCCATCGACAAAGGAATCGTCGAACCGGCGAAAACCCACTACGAGGCTCAGTCGCTTAAAACCTCTCTGATCCGCACCTACGACGATGTTCTGAGCAATATTGAAAGCAAGACGGAAACGTTGGTCGATGCTCGTAGCCTCGGCCGCTTCAAAGGCGAAGAACCGGAACCACGTCCATCAAAACGAGCCGGACATATTCCCGGTAGCGTCAACCTCCCCTTCACCGAACTGATGGACGACAAAAAGTTTTTTGTGTTCCGCGATGCTGAAACCATCGAGGCGGCTTTCAAAAAAGCCGGTCTCAGCATTGAAGACAAAATGGCCATCAGTTGCGGCTCGGGGGTTACCGCCTGCGTTCCCGCCTTCGGTCTTTTCCTGCTCGGGACTGAAGAAGTTGCAGTCTATGACGGCTCCTGGGCCGAGTGGGGAGACAGGGAAGATTCGCCAATCGAAGTTTAGCTTCGAAACTTGACCAATTAGGGTTGGACAGGGCCGTAAATGGGGCTAATCTTCGGATTAATAAGGGTTGCAGAGGGTCTACTGAGGGCTTTCACAGCCCCGTGGGGACCAACAAGCAGAATAAAGGGGCAACCGTATGAGCGATGCTGCTGAAATTGAAAAACTCAAAGCCCGGATTACGGCTTTGGAGCGCATCCTGAGAGTCGATGCGATCCAGGCGACCGGCGACGCCGTCGATCAATGGTGGCACCTAGTGCACGACGAAAAAGATTCGACGCCCGAACAGATTGACGAAGCGGGCAAAGAGGCGGCTAAAGAGGTGCTCAACACCAAAAACAAGGAACGCCACCGTATCTTTTCCGCCGGAACGGGCCACCGCAGCTAATCCAGCCGATCAATCGAATAAACAAACGGGACGCCCATTGGAGCGTCCCGTTTTTCATTGAAATTCGTTAGACCATCCCACCAGGAAAGCCATCGGCGCGCCGGGATTAAGCGGCGTTGCGGTTTTCTTCTTCAAGAACGCCGAAGCCGCCTGTTCGCACTTCAGAACCGTCTTCAAATCGCCATAGGGTCGGAAATGAACCGGACGTACCGTGATGAACGGGGCTCTGCGCCTGGGCGCCAAAACCGCGAACGGTTTCGTCTGCCAACTCCGCAATAATCATCGGGCGGCCGTTTTCGCGCCAGTCAGCGCCGAAGCGCGCATGGGCGATGCTGTTGAACTTCGTCATGGCAAGATGTGCGGTCGTTTCAGAAGACATGGTCCGAGACTCCACTGTTTGACCAGAATTCAAAAAATCCAGACGCCCAGTTCCCACGATATTTTCTTATTTATGTTGCGGTGCAGCAGAGCAGATTCCACACTTGCTGTCCACAAAAAAATATAACAAAAACAATAACCATGAGTTAATAACTACGCAAATTATACCTTTGGATAATATCGGAAATTCGCAACTGCAAATACAAATTGAACTGACGGGATATTGCCTTTTGCGTAGGCGAGCGGCTAGTAAATACTTGTTTCCCCGACGTCAAATCACACTGGAGCGCGCCATGAAAAAAGACACAAAACTGACTGAGGCCGGGCGCGACCCCGCTTCCAACCACGGGATTATCAACCCTCCCGTGTATCATGCCTCAACGGTAACCTTCCCCACCGTCGCCGACCTTGAACGCATTGGGAAAGAACCTTTCAAACATGTCTATTATGGGCGCTATGGGACCCCTACCGCCTTCGCCTTTGAAGACGCGATTTGCCAACTGGAAGGGGCAAACCACTGCGTTACCGTCCCTTCGGGCATGGCCTCCATCTCGGTTACACTGACCGCCTTACTGAAAGCCGGCGATCATGTCTTGATGGTCGACAACGTCTATGCCCCGACACGCAAGTTCTGCGACGTTTTTTTGAAACGCTATGGCGTTCAAACAACTTATTACGACCCGATGATTGGGTCTGGAATTACAGAACTGATCAAACCGGAAACAAAAATCGTCTTTACCGAGGCTCCCGGCTCTTTGACCTTCGAAGTTCAGGATATTCCGGCCATCGCCGAGGCCGCCCATGCTGCTGGCGCTTTGGTGGTCATGGACAACACCTGGAGCGGCGGGCTCTATTTTCAGCCCTTCGAGAAAGGCGTCGATATCTCCCTCCAGGCAGCCACCAAATATATCGTCGGCCATTCCGACGCCATGCTGGGAACCATCTCGACAAAAGACGAAACTCTTTACGAGACGATTAAATGGAACGCCATTGGCCTGGGAAGCTGCGCCGGGCCCGATGACATTTATTTAGGCTTACGCGGTATCCGCTCCTTAAGCGCTCGCTTAGCCCGCCATCAGGAAAACGCCTTAACCGTCGCCTCCTGGCTCAAAAACCGCGATGAAGTAGCGACTGTGCTTCATCCGGCTTTTCCCGAGTGCCCCGGCCATGAAATCTGGAAACGAGATTTTACCGGCTCAAGCGGCCTGTTCGCCATGGTGCTCAAAGGCGGATACAGCAACGAAGCCCTAACCGCCATGCTCGACGGCATGCGGCATTTTCCCATGGGGTATAGCTGGGGCGGCTTCGAGAGCCTGATGATTAAGGCCGATCCACAAGGCGTACGCAGCGCAACCCACTGGCCCCACGAGGGGCGCACCCTCCGCCTTCATATCGGCCAGGAAGACCCGGACGACCTAATTGCCGACCTGGAAAAAGGGCTCGAACGCCTTAACCGGACCTGATCCGAGCGGCTCGGCTGAAAAGGAAAAGAAGAACCGCAGCCACGACAATCGAGGGGCCGGCTGGCGTGTCGAACTCCAATGCCGCCCAAAGGCCGACAAAGGCTCCCACTCCACCGACGGCGCAGGCAATCAGCGCCATCTGCTCCGGTGTGCGCGCAAATCGTCGCGCCGTTGCCGCCGGGACAATCAGCAAGGACGTCACAAGCAGTACGCCAACGACCTTCATCGCCGTGGCGATCACCAAAGCCACGAGAAGCATCAAAGCGACACGGAGACGGCCAACGGCAACACCCTCCACATGAGCCAAATCTTCATGGACCGTCATGGAAAGTAGAGGCCGCCAGAGATAGCCAAGCCCTGCCAAGACCACACCCCCGCCGCCCCAGATCCACAAGACATCGGCCAAAGATACGGCCAGAATATCACCGAATAGGTAGGCCATGAGATCTAGCCTAGCGTTATCAAAAAAGGCTAGAGCAACCAACCCGAACGCTAACGCGCCATGCGACATAATGCCAAGCAGTGTATCAACGGCAATATCCTGATTTTTCTGCATGATGGCGATAAGCAGTGCGAGCCCGAAGGAAACAGCGACGATACCGACCGTCGGGTCCATGTTAAACACCAGCCCCAAGGCAACTCCCAACAGAGCAGAGTGAGCGAGCGTATCACCA
>CBDUMN010000068.1:0-18385 GCA_965368335.1 uncultured Rhodospirillales bacterium | reverse complement strand
CGATACGGCCATTATACAAAACAAAACTTACGTTTTCACACAGGCTGCTTTCGGCTCCCTTTTTTTATTTTCCGCCCTTCTTGACGAATTGGGGACGGGTTCACTAAATTTGAGACCGGTTTGCAACTAGACAATAATTTTGATCGGGGAAGCCATGCCGTCGCCTTCGCGCATTGAACAGCTTTGCATCGAAAAAGGGATGAAGATGACCGAACAGCGGCGGGTGATCGCCCGTGTGCTTTCGGACGCCAAAGACCATCCGGACGTGGAAGAGGTCTATCGCCGGTCAAGCAAGGTCGACCCGCGCATCAGCATCGCTACCGTTTACCGCACCGTGCGCCTGTTTGAAGAAGCGAGCATTCTCGAGCGCCTCGACTTCGGCGACGGCCGAGCCCGCTACGAAGAGGCCTCTGAAGATCATCACGACCATCTGATTGACATGCAGTCGGGCAAGGTGATCGAATTTCACGACGAGGAGATTGAGGAGCTTCAGCGTAAAATCGCCGAAAAGCACGGCTACAAGCTGGTCGGCCATCGCCTCGAACTTTACGGTACACTGATTAAAGACTAGGGTGCTTTTCTTGACTCAGGCTCCCCTCTCCCAGTATGGAACCGCTTTTCGCGCTCCGAACGGAATGGGCAAGTGAATAAGAAACTTTTCATCAAAACCTACGGCTGCCAGATGAACGTCTACGACTCCGGTCGTATGACCGACGTTCTGTCGCCGCTCGGCTACGGCATCACCGAAACGGTCGAAGAGGCCGACATGGTGATTTTGAACACCTGTCACATCCGCGAAAAGGCCGCAGAGAAAGTCTTTTCCGAGCTGGGCCGCTTGAAGCATTTAAAAGATGCGCGGGCGCAGAAAGGAAGCGAAACCATTCTCGCCGTCGCCGGGTGCGTCGCCCAGGCCGAAGGCGAGGAGATCATGCGCCGCGCGCCTTACGTCGACATGGTTTTCGGCCCGCAGACCTACCATCGCCTGCCCGAAATGGTCGCTCAGGCGACTCGGGCCGCCGACAGCAGCGGCAAACGCGGCGTACTCGACATCGATTTTCCCGCAGAACCCAAATTCGACCACCTGCCAGAACCCACGGTCCATGAAGGCTATACCGCCTTCCTTTCGGTTCAGGAGGGCTGCGACAAGTTCTGCACTTTCTGCGTCGTCCCCTATACGCGCGGCGCTGAATACTCCCGCCCGGTCGCCGATATCCTGAAAGAAACCCGTGGGCTGGCCGAAAAGGGTATCCGCGAAATCACTCTGATCGGCCAGAACGTCAACGCCTATCACGGAGTGTCGGATAAAGACGCGATCCTTTCGTTGGGCGAACTCATCGCCGAAGTGGCCGAGGTCGAAGGGATTGAAAGAATCCGTTACACCACTTCGCACCCGGCCGACGTGGATGAAGCCCTCATCGCCGCTCATCGCGACATTCCCAAACTGATGCCGTTCCTCCATCTGCCGGTGCAAAGCGGATCGGATCGGATTTTGGCTGCCATGAACCGTCGCCATACACGCGCCGAATATCTGGAAACCGTCGCCACGCTAAAAGAAGCCCGCCCCGATCTTATTCTCTCCTCCGATTTCATCGTCGGCTTTCCCGGAGAAAACGACAGAGACTTCGAGGACACCATGGAATTGGTGCGCGAGGTAAATTTCGTCCAAGCCTATTCCTTCAAGTACAGCCCCCGCCCCGGCACCCCGGCAGCGACCATGGAATACCAAATTCCCGAGGAGGCGAAAGCCGAACGGCTGGAGGCTTTACAAGCTCTTCTGAGCGACATCCAGACCGAGTTCAATCAGTCCTGCATCGGGCGTGTCATGCCGGTGCTGCTCGACCGGAAAGGCCGCGACGACGGTCAATTGGTGGGACGCAGCCCGTTTATGCAACCGGTCCACGTCACAGCACCCGAAACTTTCATGGGACGGATTGTCGACTTAGCCATCACGGCGGGTTATCCTAACAGTCTCTCTGGGAAGTTAGTTTCTTGATGTGCCTTGCTAAAGGAGACCAAAAAGACATGATGAGGGCGTGCGCTTGAGCGCGACGAAACGGGCCAAGGCTGCGGCCCCTAAAAAAGCGGCGAAAAACAAAACCGTTACGGCCCGGCTGGAGTTTGACGACAACGGCCTCACCCTGGCTCTTTACGGCCCCCACAACTCCCACCTTTCCCTGATTGAGAAAGAACTCGGCGTATCGCTCGACCCGCGCGGCAACCTACTGGCCGTCAGCGGCGACGCAATGACCGTAGAAACCGCCTGCGCCATTCTCAACAGCCTTTACGACCGGCTGAAACATAAGCAAGACGTCAATCAAGCCGAGGTCGAAGCCGCCGTGCGCATGGGCGAACAAGGCGAACGGGAAAACGGCGACGCCAACGGAGCCCTCGATGCGGCCTCCAAGATCGTCATCGAAACCCGCAAGCGCAGCATTACGCCCCGCTCGGCCAACCAGGGCGAATACCTCAAGTCCATGGACCATAACGATCTGGTCTTCGGCATCGGACCGGCGGGCACGGGAAAAACCTATCTTGCCGTCGCCAAAGCCGTCGAACGGTTGATCAATGGGCAGGTCGACCGGATTATCCTCTCGCGACCGGCCGTCGAGGCGGGCGAACAGCTAGGCTTCCTGCCCGGCGACATGCGTGAAAAGGTCGACCCCTACTTACGGCCACTTTACGATGCGCTCTACGACATGTTACCCGGCGACCAAGTCACCAAGCGCCTGGAAAACGGTGAGATCGAAGTGGCGCCCCTGGCGTTCATGCGTGGCCGGACGCTGTCCAACGCCTTCGTCATTCTCGATGAAGCGCAGAACACCACTGCCGTGCAGATGAAGATGTTTTTGACCCGCCTTGGCGAAGGTTCCTGCATGGTCATCACCGGCGACTTATCCCAGGTCGACCTGCCCAGCGGCACCCGCTCAGGCCTGCGCGACTCCACCGAAATTCTCAATGGCGTCAAAGGCGTCTCGATCACCGAGTTCGATGAAAAAGATGTGGTCCGTCATTCACTGGTCGCCCGCATCGTCCACGCTTATGAAAACGTTGAGAAAAAACGCAAAGCCGGCGCACGTTACGAGCAGGTAGGACCCGATGGCCGTAACAAGGTTCCACCCCACCGCCGCGCCAACGACCATGACGACAGAGCTTAACATCTCTGTTCAGGCTAAAGGCTGGGACGCCGTTTCCGATGTGGAAGCGGTCGTCCGCCGGGCTGCCGAAGCTGCTTTGGCGTCAAAGATAGTCGCCGACAAACTACCGCCCGAATCTGAAGCGGCGATTGTTTTGGCCGATGACGCGTTCGTTCAGACTCTCAACCGGGACTATCGCGGCAAAGACGAGCCGACCAACGTTTTGTCATTCGCCGCTCTCGACGGCGAAGACATCGCACCGCCACCGGGAGAGCCGGTCGAACTGGGCGACATCATCATCGCGCTGGAAACCGTTTTGGCCGAGGCCGAGGAAAACGGTAAAAGCCCGACCGATCATTTAAGTCACCTGACGGTTCATGGTATGTTGCATCTTTTGGGTTTCGACCATATGGAGGAAGAGGAAGCGGAGATTATGGAGGCTGCGGAACGGAATATCCTGGCGACCCTGAACATCAGCGATCCTTATGCATAACGAGCAACGATGAACGACAACGACTCAGACCCTTCAGACGATTGGACCGAAGCTCAAACGAGCGAGTCTAAAGGCAATGGCCTTTTCGACTGGCTGCGGGGAAAGCCGAAGAACGGTGAAAACTCGGTACGCGAAACCCTCGAAGAACTAATCGAGGAGCGCGAAGACGCCGCCATTCCCTTAACCGATGACGAACGCATCCTCGTCTCGAACATCCTCACGCTGCGCGACCGAACGGTCTACGACGTCATGGTGCCGAGCGCCGATATCATGGCGGCCGAAGAATCAACACCGCTTCCCGAGGTGGTAAAGACCATGGCCGAGGCGGGGCATTCGCGTTTTCCGGTCTACCGTGAGACCCTGGACGATCTCATCGGCGTCATTCACATCAAAGACCTGCTCGGTGTCGAACGGGACGACCCCAACCGCAAGCTTAGCGACTTGGTCCGCCGCTTGCTTTTCGTTTCGCCTTCCATGCGGGTTCTCGAACTGCTTTTGGAAATGCGCACCACCCGCCTGCACATGGCCGTGGTGGTCGATGAATATGGCGGCACCGACGGTTTGGTGACCATCGAAGATCTGGTCGAGGAAATTGTCGGCGAAATCGCCGATGAACACGACCGGGATATCGAGCCCGAACTGATCCCTCAATCGAATGGTTCTTTCATTGCCGACGCGCGGGTCGATCTGGAAGACTTCGAAGCGGCGACCAAGCCCTTCGTTGATCGCGAAGAATACGAGGATATCGATACCCTGGGAGGGCTGGTCTTCGCACTTGCCGGGCGCGTACCGACCCGCGGTGAATTGATTTCCCATCCCATGGGGGTGGAATTTGAAATCCTCGACGCCGACCCCCGCCGGATTAAACGACTGAAAATCAGGGGCATGGAGAACGTTCCCTCTCTCGACGAGGAAGGCTGAACCGCCCGTGCATCATATCGCCCGCCTAAGAGATCGGATCGTCGGCCTGTCCCCATGGCGCAAAAGAGGCCTACTGGTTGTCGCTGGGCTGCTCTCCGCCGCTGCTCTGCCGCCGGTTCATTGGGTATTTCTGCTTTTTCTGGTCCTTCCGCCGCTCCTCTGGCTCGCTGAAAAAGCAACCACTCTGCGGCAGGCTTTCGGCACGGGATGGTGGTTCGGTCTCGGACATTTCGCAGCCGGGCTCTACTGGGTTTCCCTATCGTTTCTCGTCGATATCGCCGCCCATGGCTGGATGGCTCCCATCGCCATTACCGGCTTGTCGGCGGGCATGGCGCTGTTTCTCGGCCTGCCGACCCTCGGCCTCCGTCTTTTGCGCCTTAAAGGTGCAGCTGCAGTTTTCGGGTTGGCCACCCTTTGGGTTTTAAGCGAATGGCTTCGCAGTTGGTTGCTCACCGGCTTTCCATGGAATCTCATGGGCAGCGTCTGGGCGTTCAACGACGCTATGCTTCAGCCCGCAGCCCTGTTCGGCGTTTACGGCTTGAGCCTTATCACCATTGCCGCGACGAGCGCCCCGGCGACCCTCGCCGCAACGAACCGCAAGACCTTGGCGGCACCCCTTCTTCTTCTCGTGCTGCTCGGCGGTATTTGGGGCTGGGGAAACTGGCGGTTGGCCCAGCCGGAACCGACCGACCATCAAAATATCCGGCTCCGTATCGTCCAGCCCAACATCGCCCAGGCCGACAAATGGAAACCGGAGCTCCGCCCCCAGCATGTTCGCACCCTGCTCGATCTCAGCACCAGAGACGGAAAACACTCTCCAACCCATTTGATCTGGCCGGAAACCGCTGTGCCTTATCTGGTCAACCAACAGGCCGGAATCCGTCAGGCCCTTGCGGCCGCCCTGCCGTCGGATGGCGCACTAATCACCGGCGCACCAAGCGGCACGGCCAACGGGAAAACCCCATTCAGAGCCTGGAACAGCGTCCTCGCCATCGACGCCGCCGGCGCCGTAACGGCACGGTACGACAAAGCTCATCTCGTGCCGTTCGGCGAATACGTTCCCTTTCGCTCCGTCCTTCCCATCGAAAAGCTGACGGCCGGACGCGGTGATTTCACTCCCGGCCCAGGATTAACGGCCCTTACCGTAAAAGGCCTTCCGCCGTTCAGCCCGCTGATTTGTTACGAGGTTATTTTTCCCGGTGAAGTCGTCGCGACAGACCACCGCCCATCCTGGTTACTCAACGTGACCAACGATGCCTGGTTCGGCGTCAGTTCGGGCCCCTACCAGCACTTCGCCGCCGCCCGGTTCCGCGCTATTGAAGAAGGCCTTCCCCTGGTTCGAGCCGCCAATACGGGAATTTCGGCATTGATCGACGCCAAAGGCCGCATTCGAGCTCGATTGGAACTGGAGGAAAGAGGCATAATCGACACCGGACTACCGCAACCGGTAAACGGTCCTACCCTCTATAGTCGTTTCGGCAACACGATCCCTCTTACCCTTTGCGGCCTGATACTTCTCCTAGCCCATGGGTTGAATCGCCGCCTGGAGAGCACGGCCTAACCAAGGGCCAGATGCATACCAAAGTATACAGAAGTTCCATTGATTATCCTTTTCTTATTGCCTATCTTTTGTTCGAGCACCACAACCAATGCGGTGCCGATAATAGATTGAAAAATCAACAAATTGGGCAAAGTGACCCCACATCTAACGATGTAACGCCCATCTCCGCCTCGAGAAATGAAAAGCGATAGAACCTTGAAAAACATAGACATCGAACCCCGGATTCCAGGGAAACCTCATCCGGTTGATATCCACGTCGGCGGTAAAGTCCGTCAACGTCGAACCCTGCTTGGCTTAAGTCAGGAAAAGCTTGGTGAGGCCGTTGGACTAACCTTCCAGCAAATTCAGAAATACGAGCGTGGCGCGAATCGCATTGGGTCGAGCCGCCTGTTCGACCTCAGCCGAGTCCTCGACGTGCCGGTTTCCTACTTCTTCGAAGACATTCCCGAGCAATTGGGCGGCAAGCGTGAGGTCGCGCAAGAGAATAATAGTGACTCTTCGGATCCACTAGCCAAACGGGAAACCCTGGAGTTGGTGCGCGCCTACTACCGGATTCCGGCAGCCTCGGTTCGCAAGCGCCTGTTCGAGCTGGCCAAATCTCTTTCTGCCCCGGGCGGCGAGGCATAGGCCCCGCCACCTCCGAACGACAATTTCCTTGACGGATTCGCACTGACCTGCCAAAAGGACAGCGCTTTGTGCTGCCTGTTTTCAGCCGAAGCCGTGGAAGGATTTCCGTCCGCTTGCCACCACGATAAAAAGCGGCGCTAAGTGGGCGCGAAGGAGAGCATGAAGCCTCTCTATCTCGTTCCCGACAATTTGTGTGTTTTGAGAAATGGAGGGATCGAGTGTCTCTTTCTGATTATGTCTTCACCAGTGAATCCGTTTCCGAGGGCCACCCGGATAAGGTTTCCGACCGCGTATCCGACGCCATCGTTGACGCCTTTCTGGGCGCCGACCCGCTATCCCGCGTCGCCGTTGAAACCCTGACCACGACAAATAAGATCGTTCTGGCCGGTGAAGTCCGCGGTCCCGACTCGATTACCAAGGACCTGATGGAACAACTGGCCCGCGAAGCGGTCAAAGACATCGGTTACGAGCAGGACGGCTTCCATTGGGAAAAATCCGACGTGGAAGTTTACGTCCACTCCCAGTCCGCCGACATCGCCATGGGCGTTGACGCCGCAGGCAACAAAGATGAAGGCGCAGGCGACCAGGGCATCATGTTCGGTTACGCCTGCAAGGAAACCGACGAGCTGATGCCGGCTCCGATCGCCTATTCTCACAAAATCCTCGCCGAAATGGCCGCTGCGCGCCATGCAGGAACGGTCAAGGGCTTCCAGCCCGATTCCAAGAGCCAGGTAACGCTCAAATATGTCAACGGCAAGCCCGTGGGCTGCACCTCGGTGGTGGTTTCGACCCAGCACGACGAAGAACTTTCCCAGGACGAGATTCGCGAACTGGTCCGTCCCTTCGTTGAAAATGTACTCCCCGAAGGCTGGATGCCGCCGGAAGAAGAATTCTACGTCAACCCGACCGGTCGTTTCGTGATCGGCGGCCCGGATGGCGACGCAGGTCTCACCGGTCGTAAGATCATCGTCGACACCTACGGCGGTGCGGCTCCGCACGGCGGCGGCGCTTTCTCGGGCAAGGACCCCACGAAAGTCGACCGTTCGGCCGCCTACGCCGCCCGTTACTTGGCGAAAAACGTCGTCGCCGCCGATATCGCCGACCGCTGCACCATCCAACTGGCTTACGCCATCGGCGTCTCCAAGCCGCTTTCGGTCTACGTGGACACCCATGGCACCGGCAATGTGGACGAGATCAAACTTGCGGAAGCTCTGCAAAAGGTCATGGACCTGTCGCCCCGCGGCATCCGCGAGCATCTTTCGCTGTCGCGCCCGATCTACGCCCGCACCGCGGCTTACGGTCACTTCGGTCGTACGCCCGACGCCGACGGCGGCTTCTCCTGGGAGAAGACCGATCTGGTCGATGCGCTGAAAGGCGAACTCTAAGTGACAAATCCGGAGCATCGGCGGAATTTCCACGGTCGACGCTCCGGCCACAAACTTAAAGCAGGACGGCAGCGCCTCGTCGATGAGGTGCTGCCGTCTTTGTCTGTCGCACTCCCCAACGACGGAAAGATCGATACGGGAGCCCTCTTCACCCCACCCAAAGAGGAGCTTTGGCTCGAAATCGGCTTCGGCGGCGGCGAACACCTTGCCTGGCAGGCGGCGCACCATCCCGAAGTGGGAATGATCGGCTGCGAACCTTTCTTGAACGGCGTCGCCAGCCTGCTCGGCCATCTTCAGGAAAACGGCGCACAGAACGTCCGCATCTATGACGACGACGCTCGGGACCTAATCGACGCCCTGCCCGACAATTGCATCGACAGGCTATTCATCCTCTTCGCCGATCCTTGGCCCAAGAAGCGCCACAACAAACGCCGCATCGTCAATACCGAAACCGTCGAGGCTTACGCCAGAATTTTAAAGGAAGGCGCAGAGCTGAGATTCGCCAGCGATCATATGGATTACGTCGCCTGGACCCTCGATCTATTGACCAACGATCCGCGTTTTCAATGGACGGCGAAACAGGCCCGGGACTGGCGGGTGCGGCCGGATGACTGGCCCGAAACCCGCTACGAACGCAAATCGCTGGCCGGGGATAAAAGCGCTTATCTGACCTTCCTGCGGACCGCTTACCCATAAAATTCTTGAATTTTTTGACGATCCGCGTATAACAGCCACACATTTTCTGCTGATTTGCTGGAAAGTGGGCCCTGGCCCGCTTTTTTTTATTTTTGGCGTAAGGCGAACATGAGTGCACTGGAACATCTCGAACGGCTAATCGAGCCGACCCTGACCGACATGGGCTACAACCTGGTAAGGGTGATCATGCAGGGCAAGGAACGCAAAACGCTGCAAATCATGGCGGAGCGCCACGACGAAGCAGGCATGACGGTGGACGATTGCGCCGACATCAGCCGAGCCGTTTCGGCGATCCTCGACGTGGAGGACCCAATCAGCGGGGCCTATACGTTGGAAATCAGTTCGCCGGGTCTCGACCGCCCCTTGGTTCGTCAGCGCGATTTTGAGCGCTTCGCGGGCTACGAAATCAAGGTCGAGATGAAGATGGCGATTGATGGACAAAGGCGGTTCTCGGGCCGTCTCAAGGGCATTGAGAACGAGATTGTGAGCATGGAAGTGGACGGCGCAAGCGTCGAGCTTCCTTTTGCCGATATTTTGAAGGCGAAACTACTGCTCACCGACGAACTGCTGGCCGAAGCCATGAAATCCGGCGACGGCGAGCAATAGAGACAAGAACGTTTTATCGGGTTAAGCGAAAAGGCTGAACGACAATGGAAACCACCGGACTTCCTCGTCCCGAACTTCTTCAGGTCGCCGACGCTGTGGCGCGGGATAAGGGAATTGAACGCGATCAGGTACTCGAAGCCATGGAGCAGGCCATTCAGAAGGCCGGACGTTCCAAATACGGACACGAACACGACATCCGAGCTTCGATCAACCGGGACACCGGCGAAATCACCCTGGCCCGATATACCGAAGTGGTCGAGGAAGTTGAGGACGAAGTTACTCAATTGCCCTTGAAAGTCGCGCAAAAAATTAAACCGGGCATTGAGCTTGGCGAACATATCATCGACCCGCTTCCGCCTATCGACTTCGGCCGTATCGCCGCCCAAACCGCCAAGCAGGTTATCGTTCAGAAAGTGCGCGACGCCGAACGCGAACGCCAATTCGAGGAATACAAAGACCGCGCCGGCGAAATGGTCAACGGACTGATCAAACGGGTCGAGTTCGGCAACGTACTCATCGACCTGGGCCGGGCCGAGGCCATCCTGCGCCGCGACGAGGCCATTCCACGCGAACACTTCTCCAACGGCGAACGTCTGCGCGCTTACATCATGGACGTGCGCCCCGAGCCCCGCGGTCCGCAGATTTTCCTCTCGCGCACCCATCCGCAGTTCATGGCCAAGCTGTTCGCCCAGGAAGTGCCTGAAATTTACGACGGGATTATTGAAATCAAATCAGTCGCCCGCGACCCCGGATCCCGCGCCAAAATCGCCGTATTGTCCAACGATTCCGGGATTGATCCGGTTGGCGCCTGCGTCGGCATGCGCGGCGCCCGCGTCCAGGCCGTCGTTCAGGAGCTGCAAGGCGAAAAGATCGACATTATCCAGTGGTCGCCCGAACCGGCCAACTTCATCGTCAATGCTCTCGCTCCGGCGGAAGTCTCCAAAGTGGTTCTCGATGAAGAAGCCAACCGCATCGAAGTGGTAGTGCCCGACGATCAGTTGAGCCTGGCCATCGGTCGGCGCGGCCAGAACGTTCGTCTCGCCTCGCAGTTGACCGGTTGGGATATTGACATACTGACCGAAACCGCCGAATCCGAGCGCCGGGTCGAAGAGTTCAATAAGCTCTCCGAAATGTTCATCGAAGCGCTCGACGTCGAAGACGTGATCGCCCACCTGCTGGTCACCGAAGGCTTTTCGGAAGTCGAAGAAGTGGCCTTCGTGCCAATTGCCGACTTGGCGACCATCGAAGGCTTCGACGAAGATATCGCCGAAGAACTTCGTAGCCGGGCGCGGGGTTATCTGGAAACCCGCGACGCGACGATGGAAGAAAAACGCAAGGAACTGGGCGTTGCCGACGACGTGGCGGCGATTGAAGCGCTTAGCCCCGCGATGCTCGCCGCGCTTGGCGAAAAAGAGATCAAGACCCTCGACGACCTGGGCGATCTGGCCAGCGACGAGTTGATTGAAATTCTGCCCAAGGACAGCCTTTCCGAAGATCAGGCCAATGAAGTGATCATGGCCGCTCGGGCCCACTGGTTCGACAACGAACCGGAAGCGCCGTCTGCGGAAGAGACGCCGGAAGCGGCAGAAAACAAGGAAGCCGACGCATAAGCGACGGACGAGAAAACGAGGACCCAACCCTCATGGGCGAAAAGCGCAATCCCGAGCGCAAGTGCATCGTGACGGGCGAGGTCCGGGAAAAAGCAGAGCTGATCCGCTTTGTGGTCGGCCCCGACGGAACCGTGGTTCCCGACATCGACGAGCGATTGCCGGGCCGGGGTTTGTGGTTGAGTGCCGAGCGCGATGTGGTAAAAACGGCCATCGCCAAGCGCAACTTCGCCAAAGCGGCGCGCGCTAAGGTCGAGGTCGCTAACGACCTGGATGAACGGGTCGAAGCACTGTTGGTCCGCAAGGGCCTTGAAATCATCGGTTTGGCCCGACGGGCCGGGCAGTTGATTGTCGGTTTCGAAAAAGTGCGAAGCTGGCTGAAGGGAAACAACGAAGCGGGCCTCTTGTTGGCGGCCCGTGACGGCGCCCCCGACGGGCGCAAAAAAATCAGGGCGCTGGCCCCTGAGGTTCCCATCGTCGATCTATTCGACGCCGAGGAGCTGGGACCGGCGCTGGGACGGGAGCAAACCGTCCATGGAGTGATCGCCCAAGGCAAACTGGCCGACCGGTTGATCGCCGAGACGCAACGTCTGTCGGGTTTCCGACACGGCGGGCAAGAAGATTAATCGGAGCGCTGGCTCCAACGGAACGTGGTGTGAAAGTCGAGTAGATATGACGGATAGCAAATCCAAAGGCGAAAAGAAGACTCTCGGGCTCTCCCGACCGGGCAAACTGGAACTCAACAAAACCGTTGAGGCCGGTGAAATCCGGCAGAGCTTCTCGCACGGACGGTCGAAGTCCGTAACCGTCGAGGTTCGCAAGAAACGCACCTACGCCCAACGCGAAGACGGCAAGATGCGCGAAGTCAAAGAGCTGGAAGCAGCCAAGGCCAAGGCCGCTGCTGAAGCCGCCGCTGCGGAAACCGTTGCGACCGAAGAGGAAAAGGCCAGCAAGCTGACCAACGCCGAGAAGGCGGCGCGCGCCAAAGCCTTGCAGGACGCCAAGAAGGCCGACGAAGAACGGGCCATCACCGAAAAAGAAGAGGCCGCACGCCGCGCCGAGGAAGAGGCCGAAGCCAAAATCAAGGCTGAAGAAGAGGCCAAGCGCAAGGCCGAAGAAGAAGCCGAAGCCGCCAAGAAGGCAAAGGAAGAAGCCGAACGCACGGCGGAGGAAGAAGAAGCCCAGCCTAAGGCGGAGCCTAAAAAAGCTAAGGTAGAGCCCAAACCCAAGACCGAGCCGACACCGGCCGATATTCAAGCCGAAGAAAGCAAGTCGGCGGCCAAACCGAAAGTGGATGCTAAACCCAAGAAGGACGTCAAAAAGGCCGATCCCACGCCTAAGAAGCTGACCATGAAGAGCAAAGGCGACGACCGGCGGCGCGGCGGCAAGATGACCTTGTCTCAAGCGCTTGATGGCGACGGCGGCGGACGCACTCGCTCCCTGGCCGCCGTCAAACGGGCCCGCGAAAAAGAAAAGCTGAAGGCCAAACTGGCCATGCAGGGCGATCAGAAAAAGATCGTTCGCGAAGTGACTATCCCGGAAGTGCTGACCGTTCAGGAACTGGCCAACCGTATGGCCGAGCGCGGCGGCGAAGTGGTCAAAGCGCTGATGAAGCTCGGCGTCATGGCGACCATTACTCAATCCATCGATGCCGACACGGCGGAACTGGTGGTCGAGGAATTCGGCCACAAGGTCAAACGGGTTTCCGAGGCCGACGTGGAAATCGGACTGGCCGGTGAGCAGGATAGCGAAGAAAGCCTTCAGAGCCGCCCGCCGGTCGTCACGGTCATGGGCCACGTCGATCACGGAAAAACCTCATTGCTCGACGCCCTGCGCTCCACCGATGTGGCCGAAGGCGAAGCCGGGGGCATCACCCAGCACATCGGCGCTTATCAGGTAACCATCGAATCGGGCGACAAGATCACCTTCATCGATACGCCGGGTCACGAAGCCTTCTCGGCCATGCGTGCCCGTGGCGCAAGCGTCACCGATATCGTTATCCTGGTGGTTGCCGCCGACGACGGCATCATGCCGCAAACCGTCGAAGCGATCCGCCACGCCCGTGCGGCCAATGCGCCGATCATCGTGGCGATCAACAAAATGGATAAACCCGGCGCCGACCCCAATCGCGTCCGCACCGAGTTGCTGAGCCACGAATTGGTGGTCGAAGAAATGGGTGGCGACGTCCTGGCCGTCGAAGTGTCGGCCAAACAACGGACCAATCTCGACAAGCTTGAAGAAGCCATTCTTCTCCAGGCCGAAATTCTCGATCTCAAGGCCAACCCGGACCGTAGCGCCGAAGGCGTGGTGGTCGAAGCCCGCATGGAGCGAGGCCGCGGCAATGTGGCGACCGTGCTGGTTCAGCGCGGCTCCTTAAACGTCGGCGATATCATCGTCGCAGGTAACGAATGGGGCCGCGTCCGCGCCCTGGTCGACGACCATGGCCGCAAGGTCGACGTCGCCGGACCGGCGACCCCGGTCGAAGTTCTGGGCCTCAACGGTTCGCCATCGGCCGGTGACGAAATGGTTGTCGTCAACAGCGAAGCCAGGGCCCGCGAAGTGTCCGAGTTCCGTCAGCGCAAAGAACGTCAGGCGCGCGCCGCAGCTTCGGCGCGGGGTACGCTCGAGCAGATGTTCGAACGCATCAAGGACGGCGAACAGGTGCAAGAGCTTCCGGTCGTCATCAAGGCCGACGTCCAAGGCTCCGTGGAAGCCATCGAAGGGGCGCTCGAAAAGATGGCCACCGAAGAGGTCAAGGTTCGTGTCCTGCATTCCGCAGTCGGCGGGATCAACGAATCCGACGTGACCCTGGCCAAGGCTTCCGAAGCCCTGATCATCGGCTTCAACGTCCGCGCCAACCCACAGGCCCGCGACGTGGCCAAACGGGACGGCATCGAAATCCGCTATTACTCGATCATCTACAACGTGGTCGACGACCTGAAAAACGCTCTGTCGGGCATGCTCGCGCCGACGCTCCAGGAAAACTTCCTGGGCTACGCCGAGATCCGCGAAGTGTTCAACGTCTCCAAGGTTGGCAAGGTCGCCGGTTGTATGGTCACCGACGGCATGGTCAAGCGCGGCTCCAAGGTCCGCCTGCTGCGCGACGACGTGGTTATTCACGAAGGCGATCTTTCGACACTCCGACGCTTCAAGGACGAAGTCAAAGAGGTTAAGGACGGCTACGAATGCGGCATGTCGTTTGAGAAATACAACGACATCCAGGTCGGCGACGTCATCGAATGCTTCGAAATGGAGGAAGTGGCCCGCGAACTCGAATAGAGAGCGGCCACTGCTGATCGTCCATGAGCCAACGTTCCGGAAAAGCCCCTTCGCAACGCCAGTTGCGGGTGGCCGAGGAGTTGCGTCAGGCGCTTGCGCAAATGCTTGAGCGCGGTGATTTACACGACTCCGACCTTGCGGGAAAATCGATTACCGTCACCGAAATCAAGATCAGCCCCGATCTGAAGAACGCCACGGCCTACGTGACGCCGCTCGGCGGGGGCGATGCGACCAAGATCGTCGAGGCGCTCAACCGGGCTAGAAGCTATATCCGCACAGCCCTGGCCAGAAGCGTCCGCCTCAAGTTTGCGCCAAGAATCAGCTTCATGGCCGATACGGCGTTCGACTATTCCGATCACATGGGCGACGTGCTGAAACACCTCAAGGACAGCTGATGGCGCGCAAACGCAAAGGCGTTCCCATCCATGGCTGGGTGATTATCGACAAACCGGAAGGCCTGACCTCGACCCAGGTGGTCGGCAAGGTCAGGCGCATGACCAACGCGGCCAAAGTCGGCCACGGCGGCACTCTCGACCCCATGGCGACCGGCCTGCTCCCCATTGCTCTCGGTGAAGCGACCAAAACCGTCACCTATGCCATGGATGGCGCAAAAAGTTACCGCTTTACGGTTAAATGGGGCGAAGAAACCGACAGCGCCGACGCCGAAGGCGACATCACCGAAACCACCGAAGCCCGCCCCGATGAAGCGGCGATCCGCACAGCCTTGCCCCAATTCATCGGCGAGATCGAACAAACGCCTCCCATTTTCTCTGCCGTCAAAATCAATGGCAAACGGGCTTATGACTTGGCCCGAAAAGGCGAAAAGGTGGAGGTCAAATCCCGCAAGGTGCGCATCGACCGACTGAAGTTGATCGAAGTGGTTGATAAAGACCATGCCGTCTTCGAAGTGGACTGCGGCAAGGGCACCTATGTGCGCTCTTTGGGCCGCGATTTGGCCCGCGCTTTAGGGACTTTGGGCCATTTGAGCCAGCTAAGGCGCACAAAAGTCGCCTCCTTCACCCTCGATATGGCGATTTCCCTTGATAAACTGGGCGTTCTCACCGATAGTGCGCCCGCCGAAACGTGGCTGAAACCCGTTGCGACCGTGCTGGACGACATCCCGGCATTGGCCCTGACGTCGGAAGAAGCCCGCGCCATGCGGCAGGGACAGGCAGTCTCATTGTTGCAGGCGGCAAACCGGCTCCCGGAAATGGACGAGATTCAGGGTGCAACCCTGGTCGCATTTTCCAAGAGCACCCCGGTCGCATTGGCCCGGATCGAGAAGGGCAAAATCCAACCGATCCGCGTCTTGAACCTTTAGGCCCTTTTGGGCATTGTTTTTTTAAGGAGTGTACGATGTCGATTACCGCTGAGCGGAAGCAAGAAGTCATCAAGGAATACAGCCTCGCCGACGGCGATACCGGTTCCCCCGAAGTTCAGGTTGCAATCCTTTCGGAACGCATCACGAACCTCACCGAACACCTCAAGACCCACAAAAAGGATTTCCATTCCCGCCGTGGCCTCTTGAAACTGGTCGGCCAACGCCGCCGTCTGCTCGATTACGTGAAGAAAAAAGAGCAGAAGCGCTACGACGATTTGATCAAGCGCTTGGGCCTGCGCCGCTAGTCAAGCTTCTAAACCGGGGCGTCCGATGTCGGACGCCCCGGCTTGTTATGTAGAGCGTGATTCACACTTCAGATTTTGAATGCGCTCTTTGGGCCTCCGCAAACGGTGGGGGCCTTTCCGGTTTCCGGAACGAGCCGGACCGGAAAAAGGGGACAGGGTCCCCAAGAGGGTGATCGAAAAGACAACCGGATGGTTGGTCAATCTCCCTCTGAAAGAACGTCTGTACGTGGAAGGAAAAGAGATAGATGTTTAATGAATTCAGGAAAGAAATCGATCTAGGCGGTCGCCGTCTCATTTTGGAGACCGGCAAAATCGCCCGTCAGGCCGATGGCGCCGTGATGGTGACCTATGGCGAAACCAAAGTTCTCGCCACCGCCGTGGGCGCAAAGGCCCCGCGCGAAGGAATCGATTTTTTCCCGCTGACCGTCAACTACCAGGAAAAGACCTACGCCGCGGGTAAAATCCCCGGCGGCTTCTTCAAACGTGAAGGCCGTCCGAGCGAAAAGGAAACCCTGGTTTCGCGCCTGATCGACCGTCCGATCCGTCCGTTGTTCGCCAAAGGTTACAAGAACGAAACCCAGGTGATCGTCACCACCGTCGCTCATGACATGGAAAACGATCCCGATATCGCCGCCATGATCGGCACCTCGGCCGCCCTGACCATTTCCGGTCTGCCGTTCCTCGGCCCCATCGGCGCAGCCCGTGTCGGCTACGTCAACGGCGAGTACGTGCTGAACCCGACGGCGACCGAAATGGAAGAAAGCGCCCTCGATCTGGTGGTTGCCGGGACTGAAGAAGGTGTTCTGATGGTCGAATCGGAAGCCAATGAGCTCTCCGAAGAGATCATGCTGGGCGCCGTAATGTTCGGTCACGAGCAGTACCAGAAAGTCATCGATGCAATCATCGAACTGGCCGAAGCCTGCGCCAAGGAACCCCGCCCGCTCCCCGAAGAGCCTGCGAACCTTGAAGCCGTTAAAACCAAAATCGCCGAGCTGGGTGAAACCGGTTTCCGCGACGCCTATAAAATCAAGGACAAGATGGAGCGCCAGGACGCCTGCGCCGCCGTCCGCGATAAGGTTACCGAAGCCTTCGCCGACGACGAAGACGTTCCGGGCAACATGGTTTCCGAGCAGTTGAAGAAACTCGAAGCCAAGGTCGTTCGTGGCGATATCGTCAAAACCGGCATGCGCATTGATGGTCGCGACACCAAAACCGTCCGTCCGATCACCTGCGAAGTGGGCGTTCTGCCCCGGGCTCACGGCTCGGCACTGTTCACCCGCGGCGAAACCCAGGCGATGGTCGTCACTACGCTGGGCACCGGCCAGGACGAGCAGATCATCGACGATCTAACCGGCTCCTACCGTTCCAACTTCATGCTGCACTATAACTTCCCTCCCTACTCGGTCGGCGAGTGCGGTCGTGTCGGCTTCACCGGTCGCCGCGAAGTCGGTCACGGCAAGCTGGCTTGGCGGGCCGTTCATCCGATGATGCCGGAAGGCGAAGAGTTCCCCTACACGGTTCGCGTTGTTTCGGAAATCACCGAATCCAACGGCTCTTCCTCCATGGCTTCGGTCTGCGGCGCTTCGCTTTCCATGATGGATGCGGGCGTTCCCATGAAGAAGCCGGTCGCCGGTATCGCCATGGGCCTGATCAAGGACGATGAAGGCGTCGCCGTTCTCTCCGATATCCTGGGTGACGAAGACCACCTGGGCGACATGGACTTCAAGGTCGCCGGCACCGACGAGGGCATCACCTCTCTGCAGATGGATATCAAGATCACCTCGATCACCAAGGACATCATGGAAACCGCTCTGGCCCAAGCCAAAGACGGTCGTATCCATATCCTCGGCGAAATGGACAAGGCTCTTTCCAAGGCCCGCGAAGGCGTTTCCGACAACGCTCCGCGGATCACGGTGATCAATATCAACAAAGACAAGATCCGCGACATCATCGGTCCGGGCGGCAAGATCATTCGCGAAATCTGCGAAGAAACCGGCGCCAAGATCGATATTGAAGACGATGGCACGGTGAAAGTCGCCGCTGTCGACAGCTCGGCCTCCGACGCTGCGATCAAGCGGATCAAAGACATCGTGGCGGAGCCCGAAGTTGGCGCTATCTACGACGGCACCGTGGTCAAAATCATGGACTTCGGCGCTTTCGTCAACTACATGGGCCAACGCGACGGACTGGTGCATATCAGCCAGTTGGCCAATGAGCGGGTCGGCAAAGTGACCGACGTGCTCAATGTGGGCGACAAAATCAAGGTCAAGCTGATCGGTATCGACGACCGCGGCAAAGTGAAGCTTTCGCTCAAAGCCGTCGATCAGGAAACCGGCGCTGATTTAGAAGCCGACTGATTGTCAGATAGATAGACATGAAAAGGGCGGGGATCATCCAGCCTGTGTGAAAACGTAAGTTTTGTTTTGTATAATGGCCGTATCGCAATGATA
>CBDUMN010000067.1:0-18521 GCA_965368335.1 uncultured Rhodospirillales bacterium | reverse complement strand
CATCCACCATGACCTGGGTATTGGTGACATCATGAATGGTGGTGATGGAACCACGCTCAATGCCGATTTTTTCGTGGATCACCTTAACCACCGGGGCAATGCAGTTGGTCGTGCAGGACGCCGCCGTCAGCAGATCATGAACGGCAGGATCGTAGAGATCGTCATTGACGCCATAAACGATGTTAAGCGCCCCTTCCGTCTTCACCGGACAGGCGACGATGACCTTCTTAACCCCCTGGTCGAAGAACGGCTGCAGGGATTCCGCGGTGCGGTATTTACCCGAACACTCAAGCAGAATATCGACGCCCAAATCGCCCCATGACACACCGGCAGGAGTTTCAACCTCCGTAAAACCAAGGCTCTGCCCCTCGACTTCCAGACTTGTTGCGTCGTGGGTTACGGCATGATCCCATCGCCCATGCACCGTATCGAACTCAAGCAGATGGGCGGCGCATTCAACACCTCCTTTGGGTTCGTTGATGTGAACGAACTCAATCCCCGGGGCATCCCACCCCGCCCGCAACACCAAACGGCCCATACGGCCAAAACCGTTAATTCCGATTTTTACGGTCATGCCTTTATTTCCCTTTTTTGGCATCCGGCGCGCACAACTCAGGTTGGCCGTTGCAACAATTATCGGTCAAATAACCCACAAGACCATTCATTGCTTCGAAGTTCGCTGAATAGATGATCTGCCGTCCCTCACGCCTCGGCTCCACCATGCCCGCATGCTTCAATTGAGCGAGGTGAAAGGACAGCGAAGAAGGCGTGACTCCCAATCGTTCCCCCAGCACACCCGCCGAAACTCCCTCCCGACCGGCAAGAACCAACAGACGGAACACATCAAGGCGTGTCTCCTGCGAAAGCGCCGCAAGGGCATCGAGAATCATTTTCTTTTCCATAGTTGTTGAAATATTGAATGGTCTGAAAAAAGGCAAATGAAAATTTAATGACAGACCGCCACAAAAGTTATTGCGATTAATTCTTATTTTCTCTAAATAGTCTTAAATCGTCAGTCGGATTGGAAAGCTATGCACAACACAATTTCTCAACCCCCACACGCCTGCCAGCATCTTGTTTTAACCGGCTCGGAAGGCGATATCGTCCGGGCCATGCGCAGTTGGATCATTGAAGCCTACCGGAAAGGCGCACTGCCGAAAGAACCAAAAGGCGACGATGGGGCGCCGCCCATCGCCCTACACCGCTTTCTCAGCCACCTGACGAAACACAGCCGCCGCGCCTTGCAATTCGCCTCTGGGCATAACCGTTCAATCACCGCCGACGAGCAATCCATACTCAACATGATTGCCGCCGCCCAGCAGGAAAACACCGCTCACGCTCACGCTCTTCGCCTCTGGCTTGTCGCCTCGGACACGGCCCTGGAAATGGACGCTCTAGCGGAAAAACTGGGCCATGCCCTGGCTTCTCGGGGAATGGTCGTACCTCATCGTCTATCGGCTCCTCCGGCCCGCCGCGACAGCCCCGGCATGATCGCTCTTCCGTTCGTCGGCAAAAAAACCAGAGCCCAAGCCTAAACATCGTATTTGACTGTTCAATGAAGGCGAAACAGCAGGGAGAACGCCCACCCGGCAATTAGAAAAAACCGAATGTTCTTATTCACGCAGATGATTGAGCGGTACACAGGCTTTTTCTATCAAGATTATGGAGCCGACAAGGATCAAAACAGGCTTCACACAGAGTTAAAGAATGAAGGAAGAAAACCGTGCACGGCTACAATCTTAAAGATGTGAACTTTCTGATTG
The DNA here is from genome assembly GCA_965368335.1 of uncultured Rhodospirillales bacterium. Taxonomy (GTDB): domain Bacteria; phylum Pseudomonadota; class Alphaproteobacteria; order Rhodospirillales; family JAPHRK01; genus CBDUMN01. Next base: position 16,758 of record CBDUMN010000067.1, on the reverse strand, counting down.
TCGATGACTGCAAATTCATGCGCCAGACCTTGCGGGCCGTTCTCAAATCCCTGCAAGTGGGCCAAATTCACGAAGCGGGCAACGGGCTTGAAGCCTACAAATTTCTGCTGACCGGCATCAAACCGGATATCATCCTCGCCGATTGGGTCATGCCTGTCATGAACGGCATTGAGTTGACCCATATGGTTCGCACCGCCCACGACAGTCCCTGCCCCTATGTACCGATTATTTTGATTTCGGCCCATGGCGAGGCCAGCAAGGTAATGGAAGCCAGAGACGCAGGAATCAACGAGTTCCTGATCAAACCGATTTCGGCAAAAGCGCTCTATCAACGGGTCAGCAAGGTCATTGCCAAGCCAAGGCTGTTCGTCAATTCGAGCGGCTTTCTCGGCCCCGACCGGCGTCGACGCGATGGAGACAACAACGGCCAGTGTCGTCGCGGCGAACAACCCAACCCGATCTGTGCTTAAGAACGATTTAAAGCGTCTTCTATGGCGCTGAGCACATCGGGCACGGAGATCGGCTTCGTCAAATAACGGGAAAATCCCGCCTTAAGACCATCCCTCACATCGCGCTTGGTCGCCGCGGCGCTCAACGCCAGGATGGGTATATTTTTGGTCTTCTCATCCTTAAGCAGTTGGGCGGCCGCTTCCAATCCATTTATGCCAGGTAGGTTGATGTCGAGAATGATGATATCGGGCCGACGAGTCCGGGCCAGTTCGATACCCAATTCGGCGGTATGGGCCGAGAGCATGGAAAGCCCTTCCACCTGCCCGACAATCAGCCCCATGAGTCTCAGGTTGTCCGGGTTATCTTCGACATAAAGCAAAATTCCCTTTACCGGGGTCGCCTCCTCAGACACATCCGTCGAGGTTCCGCCGGACCGCTCCATATAGGCGTCGGCCACTCTTTCCGCCAGGGGGATTTCCACCCAAAACGTCGCCCCTCTCCCCTCATCGCTTTCCAGGCCGATTTCGCCATCCATCAACTCAACAAGATCTTTGGTGATCACCAAACCAATACCCGTTCCCTCAACGCCCGTCTCATTGGCGTCCAGACGTGCGAACGGCTTAAACAGTTCCCGTTGTTTTTGCTCCGGGATGCCCGGCCCTGTATCGGCGACGGAAAACCGCAGCCGGTCTTCTCCTTTCCGTTCAACCGCCAGGGTGACGCTCCCGCCATCCCGATTGTATTTCACCGCATTCGACATGAGATTGAGCAGCACCTGTTTGAGCCGCTTATGGTCGGCCCATACCCGAGGGAAAAGCGCCCCGTTGGGATCTGGCGCATCAACCTTAATTCCTTTCTCCTGGGCAATGGTTAGGATCAACGTTAAGGATTCGGCGATAACTTCATTGGGCGAAACCGCTTCAAAAAACAGATCGACCTTCCCGGCCTCAATCCGCGAGAGATCGAGCACCTGATTGATCAATTCCAATAAATGCTTGCCCCCTTTCATAATGTGATCGAGACAGGATTTCTGGCCTTCGCTTAAGGGCTCTTTGGCATTCATCTGGAGCATCTGCCCAAAACCCAGAATAGCATTCATCGGGGTTCTCAACTCATGGCTCATCGAGGAAAGAAATTCAGATTTCGCCCGGTTGGCCTTTTCCGCCATATCCTTGGATGTTTTCAGCACATGCTCCGTCTTAAGACGCTCGGTAATATCGTGCATGATGCCGACAAATTTAACCTCTCCGTCTACGGTCATCCGGGAAACGCCCAGTTCGATGGGAATTTCCCGCCCATCTTTTCGCACCCCGCGCACCGTCCGAAGCTGAGTGCTGAAGTGGGGATTGAAAAGCCCCTTACCGGCAGATGATGCGGCCGATTCCTCCTGCCCATTTTCCGGAATCAGCAGCGAAACATTTCTCCCGCGCACCTCATCGGCTTGGTAGTCGAATATTTTCTCAGCCGCATGGTTGAAAGCTTCGATATGACCCCGCTCATCGAAAGTGATGATCCCCTCAGAGACATTTTCAACCACGGCACGCTGCCTCGCCTCGCTGATTTCCAGCTCCCGGGTCCGACGCTCAACCGTATCCTGAATATCACGGGCCCTGCGATGATGGGAAAAGAGCACATAGAACAGGAACAGACTTAGCACCAGACCGAAGATCAAAACCGCAACCGCCTGATATTCTTTTCGCAATTCAAAATATTGAGCGACCGGCACCACCATCAATTTCCATTGACGGCCCGAAACATTCAGTTCGGATTTAAAAATAAAATCATTGGGCTGCCAAAGCTGGTCGTATGTCAGGGTGGGGGCGTCTTTGTCCGCCAGTCTTGAGCGATGAAAATAGACTATCTCCGAGCCCGCCTCGGCCTCCACATCGACGATAAACATATCGAACCCTTGCGGCTGCAATTCCCGCAACGCCGTTTCAAGAGCTACCCCCACGTCATATTGAAGAAGGACAAATCCCTGATGCTCCTCTCGGCGCTCCTTGATCGTCGTCAGCAGCCGCAGGGTTCGGTAAACCGGCTGAATGAGCGTGACGCTTGAGATGATTTTGGTTTCTACCGGCAGGTTGGACGTCCTGGTCCGCGTGACGGGAACGATCATCCCTTCATCCCTTGCCTGCTCCAACAACTCAACCAGATGCTCATCGGCCGCCATATCGGCCCCAATAAACCGATCCATAGATTTCATCGGCTCGGCATAAAGAATAGGGAAATGGATCTCGCGTTTGGGCGACCGGCGGATTTCGGCATCCACATCAGCGGCAGGACGATCAAAAACAAACCGGCCGGAAAGCTCATCCTGGAAATGATTGGCTTCGAAAGCGCTACGCGACGCCGTCGGCACCTTAGGCACCCAGGAAACGGCCAGAATTTCGCCCGATGAAGAAATAATTTTCGACACGAAAGACGTAAATTCATCCCGGTCGACCATCGCAGAACCATGGAAAAATCGCTGAATCGAATTCAGTTCCAACCCGATATCTCGCAATCGCCCGATCAGTAGCTGCTTATAGGCGTCGGCGGCATAGTGAAATTCATTGTGCAGCCGCTCCTGTTCCCAGCCACGCACGGCAACCGTCGCCCCGACGACGACCGCAAGCGACATCAAACCCAGCAGAATCGATTGGATATAGAACCGCACTCGAACGCGCCCCCTTTACGTTCCACCCAAAAAACTACTCCTGCAGCTTACCCAGCGTCTGGACGAAAATCTCTTCATAGCTCCCATCACGCTTCATGTCGGCTAGCGCCTTGGCGATTTCAGGAACCAGGCTTTCATGTTTTTTGTTGAGATAGAAAAACATCTCCATCTTGGCCAAAGGCGGCTCTCCGGCGATAAACCGAAGGCCCAGTTGCTTGGCCCGCCACAATCCCTGCCACCTCTCATAAAGCATCAGGTCGACTTTATTCGCGCTTAGAAGGTCAAACATCTGTTGCGCGCTTTTGGTTTTTGTCGCTTGCTTATGGTCCTTCAGATTGTTTTGGAAAATCTGCCAGCCGTTGACGTAGGCGATCCGATACCCGGCAAGCGCCGACCAATCGGGGGTTTCGATGGGCTTGCTCATGGCGTAAGCAACGAAATCGTTGTCCATGACCTTTTCCGGCACACGGATCAGGTTGGGAAATTTTTTCTCAAGCCCCTTGATTCGCAACGCAACCCCGTCATCGATTCCACGGTTGGCATTCTCTAACGACTTGGCCGAATTCTGGTAGACGATCACATTGGCCTTTCGCCCGGCCCGGCGAAAGGCTTCAGCGACCAAACGGTCGACAAATCCATCATTGGCGGAAGTGGTGAAGGGGGCGCGGACCCCCGTATTGAGAACGATGGCATCGGATGCCCAAACGGGAGGCATCAAAGCCAGCGTCCAAACCGAAACGGCAAAAAGAATAGAAAAAAACCTCAAGCGCATTGCTCCCCCACTTCCACCTCATAGGCTTCTTTTTTATTTGGTCAGGATGTCGCCTTTTTGACGAGAGCGACAAATTCACCCTCCTCTGCCTCACCGGTAATTTTACCGACCACTTTGCCGGTCGAATCGAGGAAAAATGTGCTCGGCAGATCAACCACGCCATAAACCCCGGAAACTTCGGAATGCCTATCATGCAAGGTCGGGTAGGTAATGCCCAGCTTGGCGACAAACTCGCGAGCCGTCTGCTCATGCTGCCCCACATTGACCGATAAGATTTCGAGCCCTCGCCCTTTGAACTCGTTATAAACCGGTTCAATGGCGATCATTTCATCTTCGCAAGCGGGCGACCAGTCCGACCAAAACCGGATCACCACGGGTTGACCTTTCAGAGAGGAAAGACGGACATCACGCCCCTCCAAATCAGGCAGGGTAAAATCGGGAGCAATCTGGCCCTCGGCCACCTTCCAGGATTTGGAATCATCGCAAGCGGTAGGCAAAAACGCCAATAGAACCGCCAAGAGCGGGAAAAGGAGCCGTCGGATCATCTGCCTCACCTGTTTTATGCTTTTGTATCTTGGACGCCAACTTTAGAAGGCGCCGGGCCAACGGACAATATAAGGTTTATCGCCACGAGGTAAGCCCCAGAAAACTCCCCTTCAATCGACCTCCTGATACAATCCGTACAGATTTCACTCCCCTAATAATAGAAATACGTTACGGTGCCTCTGAAGAAGGAGTTGAAAAATGCCAGACAATCCAATTGATCGGTGTATCGAGAACCTGCGCATTTTTTCCACCGGCACCGGCGCACTGCACCCGGAACACCGCAACGGCAGCCGAAAACCTCAGCTATGGTGGGTCTTAACCTCGAAAAGCTGGATCAAGGTCCCGCTGAATGCTTTTTTGATCGAGCACCGGGATGGGCTGGTTTTGTTCGATACCGGAATAGACCCAACCATCAAGTCAGACCCCTCTTATATCGACAGCGCCATTGGGCGATTTCTGCTGAAGCGGATTTTTCAACTGGACCTCGGCCCAAATGACGGCCTGGACCAGCAATTAATGAGTCTTGGTCATAGGGCCGCAGACATTCAAAAAGCCGTCATTTCGCACCTTCATTTCGACCATGTCGGAGGAATCGCCCACATCCCGCAAGCCGAGCTGCTGGTCAGCCGAAATGAATGGGCCCAGCTATCGTCGCCCCACCCTGAGCGCGAATGGATATTACGCGAACACATCGAACTACCGAGCGCCAACTGGCGGCCCATTGACTTTGTATCGACTAACGATCCCGTTCTTTCACCCTTTGGAGGCTGCTACGACGTCATGGGGGACGGCTCTATCGTTCTGTTGCCCACACCCGGCCATACGCCGGGCTCGCTCTCCGCCCTTTTGCGCAGCGAAGGGATGGCGCCGGTTCTGTTGATTGGCGATCTCTCTTACGATGTCGACATGCTTATGAACGATCAGCTTCCCGGCACCGGAAATGGCGAGCAACTGCGGCAGAGTTTCGCCAAAGTTCGGGCGCTTAAAGAGCAACTCCCCAACTTGATTATCATCGCCACCCACGACCAAGCCGCTAAAGTTAAGCTCAAGGCGGCAAAAGCTCCCTCCCCCCAGGGCGGCGCGGCAAAAGTACAAATAACCAATTAAAATAGTATGATATATTAAGAATATATAATGTTGCTCCCGTTTTGACTGCCGTCAATTATCCGACTAATTTACTCGGATATTAAGGTTCTACATCAAATGAAACAAACAAGGAGCCTTCAAGCTATGAGCAGAACAGAAAACTACCGTCGTCACCACCAAGAGCTCAGGGGCCTTCTCGGTGAAATCAACTCTTTGTTGATTGCCGGAAAAATCACCGACAACCTCGAAGCCGTATCTTCCGTCGTCCGGCGACTTTTCGGCAAATTCGGCACCCATCTCGCCATTGAAGACCGGGCGCTCTATCCACAGGCCATCGCCTCGTCCGACGCCACGTTGAGCGCACTCGCCAAACAATTCCAGACCGAAATGGGCTCAATCAGCGAACAGTTTAAGGACTACCGGAAAAAGTGGCCCGGCCCCCGCGCCATTTCCGCCGACCCGGAACAATTCGTTAAAGACACCAAGGACGTGATCAAGGCATTCAACTACCGCCTCGACCGCGAGGAAAAAGAACTCTACGAACTATTCGACAAGGCGGCTTAATCCATGAATTCCGCTCCGATGCTGAGCCAGGCCGACCTCCAGACCGGGCTGGAAAAAGAAGAGTTTCACCTCTTATTCCAACCGCGTATGGATTGTCTTACCGGGCAAACCGTCGGGGCGGAAGCCCTGGTGCGCTGGCGACACCCCAAACACGGCATCATCTCGCCCGCGCACTTTATCGGACTGGCCGAAGCAGGCCCCCTCATTCACGACCTGGGGAAATTCGTCCTCAACCAGGCCTGCGCCGCTCTTGATCATTGGCGGCACACAATCCCCGGCTTTGAACTGTCGATCAACGTTTCCCCCCACCAGCTGACCCTTGAGTTCCCACAACAGGTCGCCGATGCCCTTGCACGGCACAACCTTCCCCCGCAGCGCATCGAACTTGAAGTCACCGAAGGCGTACTGTTATCAAATGAGAACGTCTGGATTCTCGATCGCATCATGGAGACCGGGGTCAATCTGGCCATCGACGACTTTGGCACCGGCCATTCCTCTCTCTCCTATCTCCGGCAGTTGAAGGCCCGCACACTCAAAATCGACGGCAGCTTCCTGACCGACCTGCCGGGAAGCCTGACCGGCTGCATGCTGCTCGGCTCAATCATCAAGCTGGGTCACGGCCTCGGCATGTCGGTCGTCTGCGAAGGCGTCGAAACAGCAGAACAGATGGAATTCACAGAACTCGCCGAAGCCGACCAGATCCAAGGCTACGCCTTCGCCAAACCCCTAACACTCCCCGAACTCTCATCCTTCGTCGCACAACAAAAAACCCCGCTACAGCTAGCGGTTTGATGACAATAAATGCCCGACCTGAGAGGATTCGAACCTCTGACATCTGCCTTCGGAGGGCGATATTTTGGCTAAACATGGCAGAACATAGACGAATACCACATCTGTATAATATATTGAAATAATTGTTATATTTGAGATATATCGCAAAATCAGCATCTTGACGCCGACTCCCTTTTCTGGTCAGCTTGCACTTACACAGCACTTACGAGATCGGAAAAACGGCCATGCAGGCGCTTATCGGAAATCGTCTTTTGAAGCAGCTTCAGCCGGAGGCGAAGCCATATGAAATTCGCGACCAGCGCCTCAAGGGGTTTATCCTTCGCGTCCAACCGAGCGGGTCCAAGACCTACATTGTCCAGTACGGTCGTGGGAAACGAGTTACCCTTGGCTCGGCGGATGTACTGAAAGCCGATGATGCGCGCAAAGAAGCCAAGCTGATCCTGGCGGATGTGGTCCATGGCATCGATCCATCGGCCCCCAAGGTGGAAGACAAGATTCGAACTCTGGAAACCTTTTTGGACGAAGACTACGCCCCTTGGGCCAGCGTCCACCTGAAAACCCACAAAGCCGCCCTGGCGCGTATTCGAGCAAGCTTCCCTAAACTCCTCGACGTGGAGATCGGCACCATCGATCCGCTCGATATCGAACGCTGGCGGACGGCGCGGCTGCGGAAAGGCCGCAAGCCCTCAACAGTGAACCGCGATCTAGTCTGTCTAAAAGCGGCGTTGTCAAAGGCAGTGGAGTGGGGGATGCTCGAAGCCCACCCCCTGGCTCGCATCAAACCCACCAAGGTGGACAACAACCGCGAGCCACGCTTCCTTAGCAAGGAAGAAATCAAAACTCTGAAGGACGCCTTGGATGAGCGGGAGGAGCGCCTTCGGATGGAACGGGACAGCGCCAACCAATGGCGGCGAGCCCGTAAACTGCCGACGCTCCCGGACCTGCGCAGGGCCACCTACGCCGACCACCTCAAACCCATGGTCCTTTTGTCATTGAATACGGGCCTACGTCGCGGGGAACTTTTCAACCTAACCTGGAACGATATCAATTTCGACCACGCCCACCTAACGGTCCGAGGCGACGGAGCCAAAAGCGGCAAAACCCGCCATATACCCCTAAACGAAGCCACCGTGGCATTGCTAAAGGACTGGCGCAAGCAATGCCGGGCTGAAAACAAACTGGTCTTCACCGGTAAGAACGGCACCCGCTTCGACAACATCAACAACTCTTGGCGCAAGCTACTTAAGGACGCCAAAATCCAGACCTTCCGGTGGCACGACCTCCGCCACACCTTCGCCTCCTGGCTGGTCATGGAAAGCGTCGATCTCAACACCGTACGGGAATTGCTCGGGCATTCAGACCTAAAGATGACCCTGCGGTATGCGCATCTGGCACCGGAGCACAAGGCGTTAGCTGTTGGGCGGTTGGGATTCTAGATGTATTTGGCACCTAACCTCAAGGCCAAGTCTGTTTTCCGTTTTTGATCAGTAACGCCAAACATATCAACGGGTCAGCCAGCCCCCAATTAAACCAGACCGAGAAGAGGCCTTTCAAAAACAATCGAGGGGTGGACACCTCGAATGAAATCCGCCACCGTATATTTTGAGCATTCCGTGTCGCAAATCACGGAAATAAAAACGGTGAATATCTCTAGGGGAGGGATGTCAGTGTGTGACGAGGGGCTTCCGACGGCATCAATATATAGCGAGATAGCTGCGAAGCTGAATTTCGCCTGTCATCAAAGCGCATTCGCCTTTCTGCGTGACCTACGTATTGAAAATGATGACCTGGAGATAAGACTCGATGACGTTCTCGTAACACTGACTTCCGATCCGGCTTTCTTAAAACCAAAATCTTGGAGAGTTGACCGTATTGCGCCGGAAAGCTCCATTTCGGTTAAAGACCGCGATATCGAATTGGATGGAGGCTTTCTTCTCAACCTGTCCGACTCAGTACGCGGAACCGTGACGATTACCGTCGAAAAGGACGGCCTGACGCTTGCCGAACAAACCAAGCCGGTCGAGTTGCTCGCATACAATGAATGGGGCGGCGCGGGATATATGCCAGAACTCCTTGCATCATTCTCGATGCCCAACGACCCAGTGATAGACCGGGTTTTACGGGACGCCAGTATTATACTCCGCGAGGCAGGTAAGCCAGATGGCATAGATGGCTATAAATCAGGTAGCCGTCAGCGCGTATGGGAGATTGTATCGGCAATCTATGCTGCTATCGCTAATCAAGGGATTACCTACGCCGTACCTCCTGCGAGCTTCGAGCGGGATGGGCAGAAAATCCGATTGCCGAGTCAGGTTTTGGAAAACCGGGTCGCTACCTGTCTGGACACGACCATGTTGTTCGCGTCTGTTTTCGAGCAGGCGGGGTTGAATCCCGTAGTGGCGATGCCGAAAGGACATGCAGTCGTCGGAGTTTGGCTACAGCCGGAGGAGCTTTCGACAATCGTCATCGATGAAGCGGAAACGCTCCGAAAACGTATCCAGCTTCAGGAACTGATCTTAATCGAAACCACATACGTCACCTCGCACCCTGCTCCGCCATTCTCGAAAGCGGTGACGGCGGCTACAGAGACAATAGTCGCCGACAAAGATCCGTCATTTAATGCCGCCGTCGATATCAAACGCGCCAGGGCTCACCGAATCTCCCCACTGGGCTTGAAGACAGGCGGAGAAGCCGGAGAACAGCGAGGAAACGAGGCCGCGACCATTGCTCTCGCTTTGGAAGAAGCACCTGCGCTACCGGATTTTGATGAAGGCGTAGAAGAGGAGGAAATTCCCGAGACTCCTGCCGGTCGCCTGGAACGTTGGCAGAGGAAATTGCTCGACCTATCAGCAAGAAACCCTTTGCTGAACCATCGGTCAACCAAAGCAAGCCTCAAGATTATTTGTCCGGACCCTGGGTTGCTGGAAGACAAATTGGCGGAGGGTGTGCGGATTTCCATTCAGCCAATTCCTCAACTGTCAGCTCAGTCGCAGGACGAGGAAATTCATCAGCGGAGAACGGGCGAAAAGATTACCGATGAATATGCCCGTGACGCCCTGGATAGAAAACAGGTGCTCGTAGACTTGCCTGCCGACGAATTGGCGAGCCGTGCCGTTGGTGTCTACCGGAAAGCGCAGACCGCCCTCCAGGAGGGCGGAGCCAACACGCTTTATCTTGCATTGGGTTTCCTGCTTTGGAAGAGAGACGAAAAGGATGAAAAACGGTTCCGTGCTCCCCTCATCTTGTTGCCGGTAACGCTGGAGAGAAAGTCCGTTAGAAGCGGCATCAAAATCCTGGCCCACGATGATGAGCCGCGTTTCAACACGACACTTCTGGAGATGTTGAGAAAGGACTTCCTGATCGACATCAAGGGACTCGAAGGCAACCTGCCGGAGGATCATAGCGGCGTCGATGTGAATGGAATATGGAACACTGTCCGAAAAGCAGTGAAGGAGGCACCGGGCTTCGAGGTTGTTGAGGATGTCGTTCTCGGACATTTTTCTTTTGCCAAGTATCTCATGTGGAAGGACTTGGTTGATCGCACCGATGCCTTGCGTGAAAACGCCATTGTCCAGCATTTGATTGATACACCGCGCGATCCATACCCCAGCGATATTTCCTTCGTTGATGGCCATCAGGTAGACCGGAAGTTCAAGCCATCCGACCTTTTGGCCCCGCTTCCCGCCGATTCCTCGCAAATGGCCGCGATAGCCACGGCGGATCGCGGCAAGGACTTCATCATCATTGGTCCACCTGGCACCGGCAAAAGTCAGACAATCAGCAATCTAATTGCTCACATGCTGGGAAAAGGGAAGACAGTCCTTTTCGTTTCCGAGAAAACGGCGGCATTGGAGGTCGTTTACAGAAGGCTGAACGATATTGGCTTGGGCCGGTTCTGCCTGGAACTGCACTCCAACAAGGCTCGTAAGGCCGATGTATTGGCTCAGCTGCGTGTTGCTTGGGATACGCGTCAAAGTGAAAAGGCGAAGGACTGGGAGAAAGAAGCAGAGAAACTTCAAGAGTTGCGCGATCAACTCAATCTTGTCGTTGATCGGCTGCATATGCCCAGGCGGAACGGGAGAACGGCCCACCACGCTATCGGTGTTAAGGTCCGCGATGAGGACCTTGCTTCCCGCCTGACTTTCTCATGGCCTACGGCTGACCATCATGATGAACAGCAGCTTGAGGCGATGCTCTCTGCCGTAGAAAAGCTGAAGATTCAGGTTGCCGCCGTCGGTGACGTGTCAGGCAGTCCGTTTCAACTGGTTTCGGAAGGGCAATGGTCGCCTCAATGGGAAGGGCAGGTTGTCGAAGCCGCAGGGCGTTTGTCCTCAGCATCATCATCGACAGAACGTGCGTGTGAAACTTTCTTGAGTACCGTCGGAGTGTCACTGCCTGATCAGTCCCTGGAACGACTGGAGGCTGTTTCCGAACTCGCTTCCATACTGTCTGATTCATACCGCAAGCAGACCGCTTTTGCTCTTGAGCCTGATGGGCAGGATCGGATTGAGGCTCTTGAGGAAGTCGTTGAACATCTCAAATCCTATGCCGCGGCGCAGGCTGCTTTAAGCTGCACCTATGAGCCGATGGCTTGGCGGAACCTTGATGGCAGCGAAATTGCCGGTCGCTGGCAGGAGGCCGAGGCAGCTTGGTGGCCAAAAAGCTTTTTCCTGCGCAGAGGCATCATAAAGGACTTAAAACAAGGCGGAGCCAAAGGAACTCCCGACCCCACCAATGATGCGACTCTGCTGACCACCCTTAGAGCCAAGGGAGAAGCGATTGACGCTTTGGATCACCAGCTCTCTGTTTTCAAAGATTGGGAGGGACATACAACATCTCCAGCCCCGGTTCTTGCAATCCACGACCTTGGGGTAAGGGCGCGGTCTGCTGTTGGAAAACTTACTGAGGACGTCCAAGCATTGGTGGAGGTTCGGGGAAAAATCCGCGCTCTTATGTACGATGCCAATGACCTTCTTGCGCCTGATGCAGCCGTTGGCCGGGCAGCCCAAGCTTACTTAACGGCCAATAAGGAGCTTCAACAATCATTCAAGGCCTTTGAGGCCATTGCGGGCGGCAAGGTGAGAGAGCATTTCTTAGAAACTGGACGGGCACTGTATGCGATCAAGGAAAATGCCGAAGGCATTGCTGCTCGTCATGCCGAACTTCATGACTGGTGTGGGTGGCGTCGCCGTCGAACAGAAGCCGTGGATTTGGAACTCGGTCCTTTGGTTGAGGCTATTGAAGATGGCCGCGTGCCCATAGACGAGATTATGGACACCTTCGAAGCCGCATATTGTACTTGGTGGTCTGGAGCTGTAATTGGAGAAGACGAAGTGCTTCGTAATTTCTCTACTCCGGAACATATAGCCGCAATCGAGAAATTTCGTGAAATCGACACCCAGTTTCAGGACCTCACAGCGGCCTATATCGCCGCTAAACTTGCCGGAAGTCTACCGGACTCTGAAGACGTAACACGTAAATCCACCTGGGGCGTTTTAAGGCGGGAGCTTCAGAAAAAGACTCGGCATAAACCTGTGAGGCAACTCGTTCAGGAAATTCCGGACGTTCTGACGGCGTTGGCACCATGCCTAATGATGTCGCCGCTCTCTGTCGCCCAATATTTACCGGCGGAACAACAGTTGTTTGATGTGGTGATCTTCGATGAGGCGTCCCAGATAACCGTTTGGGATGCTGTTGGAACTCTGGCGAGGGGTCAACAAGCGATCATAGCCGGTGATCCGAAGCAAATGCCGCCAACAAACTTTTTCTCCCGCTCCGATGATGATCCCGATGGAGATGTGGATATTGAGGGCGATCTAGAGAGTATCCTCGATGAAATGCTCGGAGCGAGTATCCCGCAGAAGACCCTGAACCTGCACTACCGGTCTCGCCGTGAAAGCCTCATCGCCTTTTCCAATAGTCGCTATTACGACAACGGCCTGGTGACGTTCCCAGCCCCGGTGCACCCGGATCACGGTGTGCGTCTGGTTCGTCCTGAAGGTCACTACGCACGTGGAAAGGCACGACACAATCAGGGCGAAGCGAGAGCTATTGTTGGCGAGGTGTTGCGGCGGCTCACACATGAAGACGAGGGTGTGCGTAAGCTATCCATCGGTGTCGTTACGTTCAATTCCGAGCAACAGACCTTGATAGAGAATTTGCTGGACGAAGCTCGTTCAAAGAACCCCGCAATCGAGTGGGCATTCTCGTCGGACAATACGCTGGAACCTGTCTTCGTAAAGAACTTGGAAACAGTCCAGGGGGACGAGCGAGACGTTATCTTATTCAGCATCACATACGGCCCCGATGAAACTGGTCATGTAACCATGAATTTCGGCCCATTGAACAGAGACGGAGGGGAGCGGCGTCTGAACGTGGCCATGACCCGTGCGCGAAGTGAAATGGTCGTTTTTTCGACCCTGCATCCCGACCGTATTGACCTGTCGCGAACGCAAGCGCGCGCTGTAGCCGACCTCAAGCATTTTCTCGAATACGCCGAACGCGGACCAACGGCTTTGGCATCAGCGATTTATGGGTCAATTGGTGATTTCGAATCACCATTTGAATCCGCTGTGGCGCGGGCTATGCGCGACAAAGGATGGGAAATCCATCCGCAGGTTGGTGTTTCAGCCTACAGAATTGACCTTGGCGTTGTGCATCCGGATGAACCGGGCATATACCTCGCCGGAGTCGAATGCGACGGTGCCATGTATCACAGTTCCGCCTTTGCTCGGGAACGAGACAAAATCCGTCAATCGGTATTGGAAGGCCTGGGATGGACACTGTTCCGAGTTTGGTCAACGGACTGGTGGACAAACCGGGCAAAGGCATTAGAAACGCTGTGCGCCTCGCTCGATGAAACGCTTGAAACTGATCGGCAGAGACGGTCTGAAGAAGCCGAGGCTGCGGAGCAGGAAAACAGCTCCGTTTCGGACGTTGAAGAAGTCATGGATACCATCCTAGAAGGCGAAAGCAACAGCTTTGAGGATACAGAGCACATTGTAGTAGACCTGCCTCCTTCGTTACCCTTTTTTGAGACTCCTCAGGGGGATAATGAGGTCTATTCTCACGAACAAGCTGAGGGGACAAGTCCGCCAATATTCTCTCAAGAATCCGATGACAATAGTGAGCATGAATATCAGTTCGCGGACTTTGTCGGCACTCCTCTCTCGCCTGAGCCAGATATGTTCTATTCAGACGAATATCAGCCGCGTTTGTCGGCCATGATCGACCACGTCATCGATACTGAAGGGCCTATCCACGAAGATGTACTCGTGCGTCGAATTGCTCGCCACCACGGCTTCCAAAGAGCTGGCCGACAGATTCGAGATATTGTCATTAATCTCGCTAAAAAACGTCGCGGTAGGACTGAGGAAAATGTCGGCCTTTTCTTCTGGAGGAAAGGGACCGTAAAAAATCGCATCGCCCCGAACCGTTTCAAAGGGCGCGACGACGAAATGAGAAAAGTTGAATATATCTGCCAGGAAGAAATTCGGTTGATTCGAGATCATCTATCTACGGGCGATGACATTGTTTCCCTTGCAAGGAAACTTGGAATTTCACGATTGAAGCAAGGAGCTCGACGCCGAATTGAACAGGTTCTCAAACAATTGGAGAACTAGATAATTTAGCTTGGAAGAGTTGTTGGGCTATTCATCAATTTGCTAATGGCCCGTGCCTGGGTCTGCTGCCTTAAGAATTTCATTCCATCCAAGAGTTGCCTCGACACACCGATTGTTTGTGATACCCTTTTTCCGCCTAACCGGTGCGGCTTGTTCCACCTGAGGCGTCGCGATGCCTCCCTTTAGGGAGAAATCCGATGGCTCAGTTTGAAAATAGGCTCGTTACCAAGAAGGAGTTGAGGACTGTCTGTGGAATTCCGTACACACCTCAGCATATTGCACGACTCGAAAAGGCAGGGCGCTTTCCGAAGCGGATACAGCTCGGCCAAAATCGCGTAGCGTGGGTATTGTCTGAGGTGAATGCGTGGATTGCGGAACGTATCAGCGAACGCGATACGTCCGAACTACACTGACACTACTTCCTTCTGAGAGGTAAGGGGTGGTCGGTGTGCACAACCGGCCACCCCGTTTGATTCCATTTTGGGTAAATTTAGGGTCTGGAGAAAAGATCGTGAGCTTGTCACACAACCAACTGATCATTGCGGAGACACATTTCTCAGCTGTCCAGTTGCGTCAGATCGTTGGAGCATATGAACTTCATTTCATCGTTGAACTTAAAATCAATTCTTTTCCAAGCCCATATGAATTTCAAGTTGACTTGGCCCGTGCGACAGTCACAGGAACGGATCGCAAAAAATATGATTTAGGAGTTGCGCGTACGGATCGCGTTCGATTTGAACAAACCTATCCCGACTTTTCCCAAAATTCAGGTGTTGATTTTTGGTTGACCATTTCTCCTCAACAGGCAACCGCTATTGAGAATATCCGGGACGGTGGGGATTTGAATTTTCGATTGAATTTGAAGGGGATTTCTACTCACGAGGAAGAACGAGCCGAGTTGTATGACGAGATATCTCTCATGGTGCCGAGCTCTTCATGGATCAAGCAACTTAAACAATCAGGCTATATAGATATCTTATTGCTTGAAGTGCCTTTCCCGGCCTTTGACCTTCCCTCAGAATTAAATTCCGTAAAAAAAGAACTGCAAGAAGCTCAGAGACATTTCATGGCTGCCGAATACACTGCTTGTATATCTGCCTGCCGCAAAGCAATTCAGGAATTTGGGCACCTGATTTATGGAGACGAAAAATGGGCGGAGCAATCAACTAAGAAAGTTAAAAGCGGCACCCGCAGTATGAGCAAGGCGGATCGGGAGCAGGCCATTTTCTCGATGCTCCGCAACTACACTCATCAATCACACCACGGAGAAGGTGAAGGTGGCTTTGGGCATTATACCCGTGCTGACGCAAACATGGTACTGAGAATGTGTGCCGCAATGATTTGTGGGGCTCTAAAAACGTAGCTGATTTTGGTTACAAGACCATTCTCAAGGCCAGTTGATCAGGAAGGGGCTTTTGGCCATGCGGTAGCAATTGGAGCTGCTCTGACCCCCAATTTGTAGGCTCAAACCTTGGCTCACCACCATTCCAAAACACCAATAAATTTTCTGCTCCCCTAAGCAAAGCTGCAATGTAGGCCTTTTCCTGTTGAAACCACCTCGAAACCAACATCATATGGACTGTTGATAAGCCGTTTTGCGTCTCTAAGTTTTCCACACTATTTAAAAAAAAGTGGTTTGCTACTTTTCCGGCTCTGCAATTGGTTTCGTAATACGCAATTACACTACCCCAGTTATTGGGAATTTCCCCTTCATGGACAATTTGACGGAATGCATCGCTATAGTTTGAAAGAACACCCCCCACAGTGAGCGGATGCTCACACCTATCATCTAGCAACATTTCGCTCCACGCATCGACAACTTCTTCTAAAGTTCCTCCAACAGGGGTAGGAGCTGCATTGTCTATTAGTTGTCGGAGTTGCGCCTCAGAGGGCGGAAAAAACGGCCTCCGTCCTATTCTTTGTGGCTCACCAAGGTGAGTTGGAAAAAAAGGTGGAATAGCCTCCTTGGGGCTAGGTTTTGGTTTTCCTCGCCCATCTCCGTCGGTAGGTGGCGAATAGTGATCGCAGTGTCTGTCATGAAGAACATTTTTACCAGCATAATGCGCTGTTCCAAGGCCACTGCAACGAGGATAAACTGGAATTAGACAAACTGGGCAAAACCAGTTGTCATTTTTGTGTTTGCGTCTCCTCACAACTGCATGCTCAGCTCTCTCAATCGAGTCAATTTCGTAGCAGTAGGCCGCAACAAGCATTTTAGTCGTCTGTGAAAAACGCTAATTTCAGGCTGGGACGGTTCTAATTGGCCC
>CBDUMN010000066.1:0-18948 GCA_965368335.1 uncultured Rhodospirillales bacterium | reverse complement strand
GGGCCTACTCGGTCGCCCTGGCGCTCAATACCTGGTTCAACGTGTTGCGCCGCAAGATGGGCTTTCAGTACTGGTCGCTTTCGGCCTATATCAAGCACAAGGTCAAGAACGCCGTCGAATACATCAGCCTGTTCAACGAAACCGTCGCCGAAGAAACCCGGCGGCGCGGCTTGGATGGCGTTATCTGCGGCCATATCCATCATGCCGAAATCCGCGACATCAACGGCATCACCTACTGCAACGACGGCGACTGGGTGGAAAGCTGTACAGCCCTGGTCGAACATTTCGACGGGCGTTTTGAAATCGTCCACTGGGCCGAAGAGATAAAAATCCACTCCCTGATCACTCCACATGTGGCGGAAGAATGCGCATCCTGATCGTGACCGACGCCTGGTTTCCTCAGGTCAACGGCGTCGTTCGCACCCTCCATACCCTCGGTGGGGAATTGACCAAGCTGGGGCATGAGGTCTCATACATCACGCCGGAAAACTTCAACGGCTTCCCCTGCCCGAGCTATCCGGAAATCAAACTCAGCCTGACCTCATCGAGCTCCCTAAAAAAACTCATCGAACAAAACGCCCCCGACGCCCTTCACATTTCAACCGAAGGCCCCCTGGGATTAGCCGCTCGCCGCTACTGCATTCGAAACAAGCTGCCTTTCACCACCGCCTATCACACCCGGTTTCCCGAATACGTTCACGCCCGCTGGCGGGTTCCCCTGCCCTGGAGCTACGCCTTCCTGCGGTGGTTTCACAAACCTTCAAAGCGCATCATGACGGCGACGCCCACCGTCGATGCGGTTCTCTCCCGTTGGCGCTTCGGCGAAACGGCCCGTTGGTCGCGGGGGGTGGATACCGAGCTGTTTAAGCCGATGAAGACAAAAAAAACGAAGAACGGACCCTGCGCCCTCTACGTCGGTCGGGTGGCCGTTGAAAAAAACATTGAGGCCTTTCTCTCCATGCCGTTCGACGGAACCAAAACCGTCGTTGGCGACGGCCCTCAGCTCACCTCCTTAAAACGCCGCTATCCCGATGTGCGGTTCACCGGCGCGAAAAAGGGGCAAGAACTGGCCGATCTCTACGCGATGGCCGACGTTTTCGTTTTCCCCAGCCGAACCGATACTTTCGGCCTGGTTCTTTTGGAAGCCCTGGCCTCGGGCGTACCGGTCGCCGCTTACCCGGTCGCTGGTCCGCTCGATGTGATCGGCGATAGCGGCGCAGGCGTTCTGGACGACGATTTAGCCCTGGCGGCGAAAAAGGCGCTCGATATTCCTCACGGCTTCTGCCGCGATTACGCGCTTCAATTCTCCTGGGAAAACTGCGCCAAACAATTCATCGGCAATCTGGAGCCGATTAGTCGGTAGCGCCTTTCAAGGCATCGACAGCGCGCAAAGCCTGTTTGGCGTCGCGGCCAAGGCGCTTGTTGAAGGGGCGCAGCAAAGAGGCAAGCCCGTTCAGCAATCCGGTCACTCTTCCAAGTGGCGGCCAGACGGTTTCCGGCGCAGCTTCCTTATAAGCCGCCAACATAGCGGGCAACGGATCAGCGTCATCCTTGGCGTAGCGGGCCGCCGACATAAGCATCAGCAGCACGTCGCGCGCCTGGGCTTCGGCCATGGACATTTCGGCCAATAAATCTTCCTCAAAATCGATAAAACCGATGCCGCCATCTTCCAGGACGATCAAATCGCGCACCTGGGCGCTGCCGTGCCATTCTCCTTTTTGGTGCAAATCGGCCAGAGCCAGAGCGCCGCGAACCAGCATAATCTGGCGGGTCCGCTCGTCCGGCTCGCCATCGAGCACGTCCTGCAGGGGCGTTCCAATATGGTCGGTCGCCAGCCATGCTTCCGTCAGGGCGACAACCTCAGGGACGGCAATTCCATTTTCTTTCAGCGCACAAAGACGGCGGGCTTCGAAGCGGAGCCCTTCCGCGCCGCCGATACTGACCGTCGGTTTGAGCATGGCGTTGCCGAGTAAGGTCGCAACGACAACTTGGACCCGATGCCACATATAAAAATTGTAGGGGGTCGTCACTTTAACCCAGACTTTCCGCCCCTTCCACTCGACGGCGAAGGCCCTGTGGCGAGCTTTCGGAATTCCCGCTTCGACAAGAGCGGTCAGGTCGTCAGGCGGCGATGGAAATACGAAATCGGTCACGGGGATAAGATTGCCTTGAAAATGCCTCGGTATAAGGGGCATAAACCGGCTCTTAAGTGCCTGTCAACGTGTTGATCCTTATGGTAGGCTCGCATCGCCGTTTTTGGGGTTAAAGGCTTGGACGAACAGACCCAACAGCATCGCTCGACAAAGGAGCTTTTTGGACGCCTCTACCGTGAGAGCATCCGAGAGCACAAAGGCACTGTGCTTTTAGCGGTGGCTTGTATGGGTTTGGTCGCCGCCGCCACGGCAGCCAGCGCTTGGCTGCTCGAACCGGTCATCGACAAAATCTTCGCTGAAAAAAATGAGGGCATGCTTTGGCCGATCGGCTTGGCGGTTCTCGCGACCTTCGCGGTGAAAGGGGCGGCCAACTACGGCCAGGCCGTGCTGATGAGCATCGTCGGACAACGCATTCTCACCGACATGCAAATCCGCCTCTATGCCCATCTGATGCGCATGGACATCGCCTTTTTCCATGCCAACTCGACCGGGCGACTGATCTCGCGCTTCACCAACGACATCAACTCCATGCGTATGGCGGTCTCCAATGCGCTGACCAGTTTCGGCAAAGACAGCCTGTCGCTGATTTTCCTAATCGGCGTGATGTTCGAGAAAGAATGGCGCTTGGCGTTGATCGCTTTTCTGGTGCTGCCCGCCGCCGTGATCCCTATTGCGCGGTTGGGCAAACGCATGCGCAAGGTCAGCGCCAACACCCAGGTTCAGGTTGGCACCTTCATGACCATTTTGGAACAAACGTTCCACGGCATTCGCCACGTTAAAGCCTATGGCATGGCCGAATATGAAAAGAAGCGTGTAACCGGGCTCGCCAACGATATCTACAACCTGATCATCAAGGCCAGCCGCACCCGAGCGCTGTCCTCGCCGATCATGGAAACTCTGGCCGGAGCGGCAATCACTTTGGTCATTGTTTACGGCGGCTACCGGGTGATTGAAGGCGGCACGACCCAAGGCCAGTTCTTCGCCTTTATCGCGGCGGCCTTGATGGCCTACGAACCGGCCAAACGCCTCGCCAATCTCAACACCAATCTCCAGGAAGGGTTGGCGGGCGCAGATCGGTTATTCCGGGTCCTCGATACGGAGCCGACAATTGTCGATGCCCCGGAGGCAACGGATTTGGAAATCAACGGCGGGATGATCGAAGCGAAGAACGTCAGCTTCGCCTATGATGAAGCCGATAAATCGGCGCTCACCGATATTTCGCTGACAGTCGACGCGGGCAAGACCGTCGCCCTGGTTGGCCCATCGGGCGCAGGCAAATCGACGATCCTCAATTTGATTCCGCGGTTTTACGATTTGGACGCCGGGACCATCGCCATCGACGGTCAGGATATTTCCAAAGTAACCATGGCGTCCCTGCGCCAAAATCTGGCCCTGGTCAGTCAGGAAATCACCCTGTTCGACGACACGGTGCGGGCCAATATCGCCTATGGGCGGAAGGACGCTTCGGAAGAAGAAATCATCGAAGCTGCGAAAAACGCCGCCGCTCACGACTTTATCACTGAGTTGCCCCAGGGCTACGAAACGGTGGTCGGCGAGCAGGGCGTCAAACTCTCAGGCGGTCAACGCCAACGCCTCGCCATCGCCCGCGCCATGCTCAAAAACGCGCCCATTCTGCTGCTCGACGAGGCCACCTCGGCGCTCGATACGGAATCGGAGCGCAAGGTGCAAGCGGCGCTCAATAAGCTGATGGAAAACCGCACCACCCTGGTCATCGCCCACCGACTTTCGACCGTGGTCGATGCCGACGTTATTTATGTGATTGATGATGGCCGTATCCTCGAGCAGGGAACCCATGCCGAACTGCTGACCAAGAAAGGCGCTTACGCCAATCTTTACGCCCTCCAGTTCGCCGAAGAGGAACGCCTCGGCCAAATGGCCTCGGCTTAGAAACGGGCGGGCGGCATGTCTCTTTCCAAGCGCATCCTTCAAAGCGACGCCGTACAGGCCATCGCTTGCTGGATCACCGCCCAATATATCCGCCTGGTCGCCGCCACCGGCCGTTGGGAGACCGTGCGCGGCCATATTCCCGAGGCTTACTGGAAAGAGGGCAAACCCTTCATTCTCGCCTTCTGGCATGGGCGGCTTTTAATGATGCCGCGCGGCTGGACCGGCGGCAAAACCATTCACATGCTGATTTCACAGCATCGCGACGGGCAACTCATCGCCCGTACGGTTTCCCATTTCGGCATCAAAACCATCGCGGGTTCGACCAGCAAGGGCGGCGCATCGGCTTTGCGCGCCATGCTCAAGACGCTGAAAGGCGGCGGCTATGTCGGCATCACCCCCGACGGCCCCCGCGGCCCCCGGATGCGGGCTTCGGACGGGGTGGTCAGCGTCGCTCGCATGTCGGGCGTACCGGTCATTCCGGCGACCTTCGGCGTGACCAAGCGCAAGGTCCTCGGCTCCTGGGATCGTTTCATCGTCGCCAAGCTTTTCGCCAAAGGGGTAATCGTCTGGGGTGAGCCCCTCGAAGTGCCGAAAAAAGCCGATAAAGAAGAAATGGAGGCCGCGCGTCTTAAAGTCGAACAGGCTTTAATCGATATCTGCAATGAAGCCGACCGGCTCTGCGAACAAGACGCCATCGCCCCCGCCGACCCGGTGGAACAACGGGAAGAGGCTGCGTCATGATGCTGCCTCTCTACCGCACGGCGACCACCCTGCTCGCCCCGGCGATCTCCTACTACCTCAAACGCCGCATGGCGCGCGGCAAGGAAGACCCAGAGCGGTTTAACGAACGGCAGGGCATCGCCAAGCAGCCCCGTCCCGAAGGCCCCTTGATCTGGATGCACGGGGCCAGCGTTGGCGAATCCCTTTCCATGCTGCCGCTGATCGAGCGCCTGCTGAAACAGCGGCCCGAGTCTCATGTTCTGGTCACCACCGGCACGCTGACCTCGGCGCGCTTGATGGCCGAAAGGCTTCCCCAAGGCGCGGTCCACCAGTATGTACCGGTCGACCGCATTCCTTACGTGCGGCGCTTTCTCGACCATTGGCGACCCGACCTCGCCCTGTGGTTCGAATCCGAGTTCTGGCCCAATCTGATTTGTGAAACCGCATCACGGAAAATTCCCCTCCTTCTAATCAATGGACGAATTTCACCCGACTCGTTTGCCGGGTGGCAAAAAGCGAAAGGGATGATCGCCGATTTGCTCGGCCGTTTCGCAGTGTGTTTCGGACAATCGGAGGAAGACCGCGAGAGACTGGAAGCCTTAGGCGCGCCAAAGACCGCCTGCGTCGGCAACCTCAAATTCGCCGCCGACCCGCTGCCCGCCAACTCAGAAGAACTTTTGCGCCTTGAGCAGGCCATGACGGGACGGCCCCGTTGGGTCGCGGCCAGCACGCATGATGGCGAAGAAACGCTGATCGGCGAAACCCACCGCATGGCAGCCGAAAACCATTCAGGCCTTTTGACCCTGCTCGCCCCCCGACACCCCGAACGCGGCGACGCCATCGCCGCCCTTCTGCGGAGCCAAGGGCTCAAGGTCGCGCAACGCTCCAAGGGCGAGCCTTTAACGGCGGAAATTGACATCTACCTGACCGACACCATGGGCGAGATGGGCCTTTGGTTCACCCTCAGCCCCATCGTTTTCATGGGTAAGTCGCTGACCCATCGGGGCGGCCAAAATCCTTTGGAACCGGCCAAGCTCGGCTGCGCCATTCTCCACGGCCCCGGCATGGAGAACTTCAGCTATATTTCAGGGCGCTTAGCCGAAGCGCAGGGGAGCCAAACGGTCGAGAACCCAGCCGCCCTGGCCGAAACCCTTGGAAGACTGATTGCCGAGCCGGAAACCGCCGAGCGAATGGCGACGGCGGCCCAACAGGTGGCCGATGCCGAAGCCGGGGTGCTGGAGCGCTTAATTGAAAGCCTCGATCCTTTCTTCAAGGAGATCGAGCGATGAAAGCCCCCTGGTTCTGGCATCAACGCGGCAACCCGGTCGGCCGACTCCTTTCGCCCCTTGGCTGGATTTACCGCATGGCCGCCATCGGACACCGCACCTGGGCCCATCGCTGGCAGGCTGATGTGCCAATCATCTGTGTCGGCAATGTGGTCACCGGCGGGGCTGGAAAAACGCCGGTTTCCCAGTCCATCGGCAGACTATTAACCCAGCAGGGCAAAGCGGTTCATTTTCTCTCGCGCGGTTACGGCGGACGGCTGGAAGGCCCGGTCCAGGTGCGTCCCGGCATCCATAGCGCCATGGACGTGGGCGACGAGCCCCTACTGCTCGCCCAGATCGGCCCGACCTGGGTTTCCAAAGATCGTCGGCCCGGCGCCGAACAGGCGACGGAGGCGGGGGCGGACCTCATTGTCATGGACGACGGCTTCCAAAACCCCTGGATCGCCAAAGATCTTTCCTTCGTCGTGGTCGATGGCGGTTATGGCTTCGGCAACGGAAAACTTCTTCCCGCCGGGCCGTTGCGCGAACCGATCAGTGAAGGGCTCAGCCGGGCGAATGCGGTTTTGGTCATCGGCGAACCCATGGACGGATTGCTCGAATTCATTCACCGAAAAGCGGGCGCAGAAACGCCGGTGCTGACCGCCAAGGTCGTGCCGGGGCCGGAAAAGAAAACACTCGAGGGCCAGCGGGTTTTTGCTTTCGCCGGGATCGCCCGTCCCGAAAAATTCTACGAAACCCTGGAAGGCATCGGATGTGAAATCGTCGGCAAGCGGGAATTTCCCGATCATCATCCTTTTACCGCAGGCGAGGCCGAAGGTTTGTTGAACGAAGCCAGTCGCCTGATGGCCATTCCGGTAACGACGGAAAAAGACGCCATGCGGCTGCCCACCGAGTTGCACAATAAAATGCATGTCCTGACCATCACACTTGAGTGGGACGACCCCGAGGTTTTGGAGCGGCTCCTTTTGTCGGTGAAACGTCATGGCTAACAGGACGCCCGCCTATCTCTTCCGGCAAAAGTACATCGGCCATCCCATTCAGGGTGTATTGGCTTGGCTGGCGTTCCGAACCATTCGCCTCCTTTCTTTGGATACCGCCTCCAATATCGGCGGATGGATTGGACGAAAGATCGGCAAGCGTTTTGTCGTCACGCGCAAAGCGCGGAAAAATCTGAAAATGGTTTTCCCAGAAAAGCCCGATGAGGAAATCGAGAAAATCATCACTGACATGTGGGACAACCTGGGACGAACGGCTTTTGAATTCGCCAAGATCGATGGGGTCGACATTAAAAACGATAGCAACCGGTTCGAGGTCGTCGGCGCGGAAAACCTCGAACGATTGAGCGACCCGGGCGTACCGGCCATTCTCTGGGGCGGACACTTGGCCAACTGGGAAATCGCCGCTTTGGTCGGAGCCCATTTCGGCAAACCGACGACGGCGGTTTTCAGAGCGCCCGACAACAAGTGGGTTTCGAGCCTGTTTTTCGAACGCAGCCGCCACCCCCATCTCGATTTAGTGCCGAAAGGCGCGCAAGGGGCCAAAAAGATCATGTCGGTCTTAAAGAGCGGCGGCAATCTGGGCATATTGGTCGATCAGAAAATGAACGACGGAATCGCGGTTCCGTTTTTCGGTCGCGACGCCATGACCGCCCCGGCGCTCGCGACCTTTGCGCTCAAATACAAATGCAACGTGGTGCCTGGCCGCATCGAACGGCTCGGCCGGTCGGCCCGCTTCCGCATTACCATCCATCCCCCCATGGAACTGCCCAACAGCGGCGACCGACAGGCCGATACATTGGCGCTAATGACCCGCGTCAACGCCATGCTCGAAGACTGGATCAGAGAACGGCCCGAACAATGGCTCTGGCTCCATAAACGCTGGCCCGACAGTTAGGCTCAGGCCCTAATCGACACGAGCCAAAAAAACGATACTTAAACTTTTTGCGAGAATCGTATATCCTCCCGCCTCTTCCGCATTACGAATGATAAGCCAACGAATAAGGGGCTGCTGCGGAAGGCAGGTTGCAGGGGCTACGACACAATGGATAAGACGACAAAGGCTAATGGCGCCGACGATTGGCAGGCGGTACTGGATGGTGTCAACCATCTCGCTCAGGCGTTTTCAATTTTCAATGCGGACCTTGAGTTGGTTTTCTTCAATGAGCAACTCAACGCTATTCTTGATTTCCCACCCAACTACCTCTATCGCGGGATGCCCATAGAGGAGATTTTCCGGTTCAACGCCAAACGCGGCGAATATGGCGAAGGCGACATCGACGCCATCGTGCAAGCACGGCTGGGACTGGCGCGACGGTTCGAGCCCCACCGGTACGAACGAACTCGTCCCGATGGAACAGTGGTGGAAATCATTGGAAATCCTCTGCCCGAAGGCGGGTTCGTTACCACCTATACCGATATTACCGAGAGACGAAAAACCCAGGAACAGCTGCGGCTGGCTTCCATTGTTCTTGATGCAGCAAATGAATCCGTCTCGGTCACCAACGCCAATAACGAAATTGTTTTCGTCAATCCGGCCTTTGAAGACTTTACCGGCTACAAACTGGCTGAAATCAAGGGAAAACGGCCCGGCATTATGCGTTCGGGTCGGCATGACGATAAATTTTACGAAGACATTCGCCTCTCCATCGAAGAGCACGGCACTTGGCAAGGCGAGATTTCCTACCGACGGAAAAACGGCGAATTCTATGTCGCCTGGGCTTCCGTCACCGCCATTCACCATGACGACGGAAGCATCTCCAACCAAATCTGCATCGCTCACGACATTACCTCGCGCAAGGAAAACGAGGAGCGCATTTGGCGTCAGGCCAACTACGATGCACTCACCCAGCTGCCCAACCGGTCCTTGTTTCGCGAACGCCTAACAACGGCTATCGAACATTCCCGGCACGAAGGGAAGCCGTTCAGTCTGATCTATCTCGATCTCGACGGCTTCAAACCGGTCAACGACACCTACGGCCACAACATGGGCGATGAGCTTTTAAAGGCCGTTGGCCAGAGGCTTAAAGACTGCGTGCGAATCAACGACACCGTGGCGCGCCTGGGCGGCGACGAGTTCGCCATCATCTGCCTCGGCATCGACGAGCGCGACAATACCCTGGTGGTCGCCGAGAAAATCATTGCGGCTTTGAAAGAGCCTTTCGACATTGACGGAACGCACTTGAAAATTCACGCCAGTCTCGGCATCGCCTTCTACGACGAACCGGGCGAGACCCCCGATATGTTCGTCGAGCGGGCCGATCAGGCCATGTACGCCTCCAAAAAGGCCGGCAAAAACCGCTACAGTTTCGCCTAATGACCACGATCCGTCCTCTTGCCGAGAACGATCGGAACGATTGGCAAACCCTGTGGGAAGGCTATCTGACCTTCTACGGCGCGGAGGTTCCGACAGCCGTCAGCCAGACGACTTGGGAACGCCTGCACAATGAAAGCATTCCCATGTTCGGCCTCGTCGCCGAAAACGACGCAGGTCAGGTCGTCGGCCTCACCCATTGCGTCATCCATCTCAACACCTGGACCGAACAGCCGATCTGTTATCTGGAAGATCTGTTCGTTGATCCTTCAGCCCGTCAATCGGGGATCGGGCGCAAGCTGATCGAAGCCGTGGCCGAAAAAGCCCGCGCCGAAAATTGGGGCCGCCTTTACTGGATGACCAAGGAAGACAACGAAACCGCTCGCACTCTGTATGACAAGGTCGCCCGGTTCACCGGTTTTGTGCGCTACGACTACCCGCTGAAATAGGCCCGATCACTCCATCGGCCCGGCAGCCAACGCCGGGTCCAGATGGGTGCCGAACAACGTCACACCCCAGTGCAGATGAGGACCCGTCGCCCGGCCGGTCATGCCGACTTTACCGATGGCGTCTCCTTGGGCGACCTGTTGACCTTCGGCGACTAAAATCTCGTTCATATGGATATAAACGGACGAAAGACCGTGACCGTGATCGATCATCAGGGTTTTGCCGGAATAGAACATGTCCTGATGAACCAGCGCCACGACCCCATCGGCGGGCGCAATGATTTCCGCCCCCTTGGGAGCCGCCACATCGACTCCGTTATGGGGGCTCTTGGGTTTGCCGTTCAGAATTCGCTGACTGCCGAAAACACCCGAAACACGCCCTTTAAGCGGCCAGATGAACCCGGAAGAAAAATAGGCATCATCAGTATTCAGGCGACGCACTTGGGCAATTTGGGTGTTGTCCTCCCGAATGCGTTTCACATCTTCCGGCCTCGGCGTCACCTTGCGTTTTGGCAGTCCGTCAATTCGCTGAACCTTGAACTTGCGCTTGGTGATTTCGAGCGGAATATCTTCGACCGATCCATCGGGAAAGGTGACATTCAATGTCGCTTCGGGCTCGGCGTCCCGTCCAAAACCGAGAACGAAAAAGCCGTCCGGCGACACCTTGACACTCTTACCGTTGAGCTGAATGGAACTACCGGGCCAGACGTTTCCGGTGATCAGTCCGCCTTGGGTGAACTCACCTTGCAGGATGATGTTCCCCGCATTCGCCGCCTGCGAGAAAGCCACGAAGGCGAGCAGCCAAACCAGTAGCCGGATCACAGCAGCTCTCCCTGGCGATCATCCTTAGGCTTGGCTTTCGGCTTCTTGGGCGCTGCCGTTGGCGTTCCGCCCGATACCACGACCGGGGTCCGGCCATCGGCGAACTCAATTTCCAACTCATCGCCGGTTTTGAGGCCTTTGGCCTTCTCGATCACACCGTCCGCGCCATGAACCACCGCATAGCCGCGCGCCAAGACGCCTTTGTGGCTATAACTTTCCAGCAGGCGGTCGAAGTTTTCCAATCTTTGCGCGGCATCATCCAATCGACGCTTGCCCGACAGCCCCAACCGGGCAGTCAGGTCCTGCAGCTTCTGTTCGCCGAACCGCACCGTCTCGACAATCGGCTGGAAACGCAACCGGGATCCGATGGCCTTGAGGTCGTCCCCTTTTCGCTCGAAGAAGACCCGGCGGCTATTGACCAGCCGCTCACTCCAGTCGTCGAGACGCTGTTCCATTTCATGGACGGTTTTTTGCGGGTCGGGCAGGCCACGGGCCATCCCCTCCAGGCGCATGGCCCGGTCGTCCATCAGACGATTGATCGCAGCGGTCAGCCGCGCGCCGTCGTCCATTACCTGGGCCAGCACTTCCATACGAACCGGCACGGCCATCTCAGCCGCCGCCGTGGGGGTGGGCGCCCGTCGGTCTGACGCATAGTCGATCAGCGTGGTGTCGGTCTCATGGCCAACCGCCGAGATGAGCGGGATTTGCGATGCAGCGGCCGCGCGCACGACGACCTCTTCGTTGAACGCCCAAAGGTCTTCGAGACTGCCACCGCCACGCGCCACGATCAGCACATCAGGGCGTGGCACCACACCGCCCGCTTCCAGCCGGTTGAAGCCCTCAATAGCCGCGGCGACCTGCTCGGCGGCTCCATCGCCCTGAACCAGCACCGGCCACATCAGCACATGGCGCGGAAAACGATCATTAAGGCGGTGTAGAATATCGCGAATGACCGCGCCGGTCGGCGAAGTCACTACGCCGATCACCTTGGGCAGGAAGGGGATATCCTTTTTGCGCTCGGCATCGAAAAGGCCTTCGGCGGCGAGCTTGCGTTTACGATCTTCGAGAAGTTTCAGCAGCGCCCCTTCGCCCGCCAATTCCATGCTCTCGATAACGATCTGGTATTTGGAGCGGCCGGGATAGGTGGTTAGCCGCCCCTGAACGATCACCTCCATGCCGTCTTCCGGGTTGAGCCCCAATCGCCCTGCCGTGCCGCGCCAGCAAACGCCGTCCATCACCGCATTGTCGTCTTTCAGCGCCATATAGAGATGGCCCGACGCCGCCCGCTTGAAGCCGGAGATTTCGCCGCGCACCCGGACGAAGGAAAAGCTCTCTTCCACGGTCCGCTTCAAGGCCTGGGAGATTTCGCTCACCGTAAATTCGGGGAGGTTATGGCCGCTGTCTGTTTTTCGCTCGTTCATGCCGCCAAATATGGTACATATCGGCAACCGATTACAAGCCAAGCCATCCAAAGTTTTAAGGGGGATATCGATGAAAGTTCTGGTGGTCGGCGGCGGGGGCCGCGAACATGCGCTTTGCTGGGCAATCGCCAAATCGCCCAAGTGCGAGAAGCTCTATTGCGCACCGGGCAACGCCGGGATCGCCGATGTCGCCGAATGCGTCGCCGTCGGGGCGGAAGACGTGGACGGTCTGGTGAGCTTCGCGGTCGATCAAGGGATTGATTTCGTTGTTGTCGGTCCCGAAGCCTCTCTGGTGCTTGGCATCGTTGATCGGCTCGAGGAAAAAGGCATCAAGGCCTTTGGCCCCAGCGCGGCAGCCGCCGAGCTTGAGGGCTCCAAGGGCTTCATGAAAGACATCCTCGCCAAATACAACGTGCCGACCGCCTTCTACGGCCGCTTCACCGATGCAGAAAGCGCCAAGGCCTATATTAAGGAAAAGGGCGCGCCCATCGTGGTCAAGACCGACGGGCTGGCGGCGGGCAAGGGCGTCATCCTTTGCCAGAGCGAACAAGAGGCCTGCGACGCCGTCGATTCCATGATGGCCGACAAGGTGTTCGGTGAGGCGGGCAATGAAGTGGTGATCGAAGAATTTCTCGACGGCGAGGAAGCCAGCTTTTTCGCCCTGGTCGATGGCGAACGCGCCCTGCCGCTGATCGCCGCCCAGGACCACAAGGCCGTCGGCGAAGGCGATACCGGCCCCAACACCGGCGGCATGGGCGCTTACACCCCCGCCCCCGTGGTGCCGCCCGAAATGATCGACAAAATCATGGAAGAAGCCATCCTGCCGACCATCAAGGGCATGGCTTCCGAAGGCAAACCCTACAAAGGCGTTCTCTTCGCCGGCTTGATGATTAAGGATGGCGACCTCAAAATCCTCGAATACAACGTGCGCTTCGGCGACCCCGAATGTCAGGTCTTGATGGCGCGGCTCAAGTCCGATGCGCTGAAAGCCCTGGTCGCCGCCGCCGAAGGCCGCCTGGATGAGATTGAGCTTGAGTGGCACGACAAGGCCGCCATGGTCGTCGTCATGGCCGCCAAGGGCTATCCCGGTTCTTATGAAAAAGGCACCGAAATCAAAGGACTGAAAGAGGCCAACACAGTCCCCGAAACCATCGTCTTGCATGCGGGCACCAAGGCCCAGGACGGCAAGGTGCTGGCCAGCGGCGGGCGGGTGCTCGGCGTCACCGCCATGGGCGCAACGGTCAGCGAAGCGCAAAAGCGGGCCTATCAGGCGGTCGACGCCATCGACTGGCCGGAAGGCTTCTGCCGCCGCGACATCGGCTGGCGGGCGATCAAGCGGGGGCTTTAATCGGATGGGAGAGGGGCTGAACCATCCGCTGATCGCCGCCCTGGGGGCCAATCGCCGAACGCCGAAGCCCCTGCCCGTTCCCCATGTCCGAGACTGCCCGACAAACCTCGCCGAAGCCTACGACCTTCAGGACGTTTTGCACCGGGAGATTGAAGAAGCGGGCGGCGGCAGAATTTGCGGCTACAAAATCGGCTGCACCTCCAAAGTGATGCAGGAATACCTCGGCATCAACAGCCCCTGTGCGGGCGGCGTATTCGATAAGACGGTTTTTGAAAAAGAGGGCGTTTTTCCACACCGGAATTTTTCCCGCCCCGGTGTTGAATGCGAGATCGCTGTTAGGCTTGGTAAAGATATCGAGGCTATCGATGCGCCCCACTCAAGGGACTCCGTTTCGAACGCCGTCGAGTCCTGTATGGCTTCCATCGAGATCGTCGATGACCGCTACCAAGACTTCTCGAAGTTCACCGCCGAAACCCTGGTAATCGACGATTTTTTCGATGCCGGATGTGTGCTCGGCGAACCGGTTACCGATTGGCGCTCCCTCGACCTTGCCAGCCTCAAGGGACGCCTTCGGGTCAACGGTGAAGAAATCAGCAGCGGCCTAGGGGCGGATATTCTGGGCCATCCACTGGATGCACTCGTCTGGTTCGCCAACGCAAGAGCCAGCCGCAACATGGGCCTTAAAGCGGGCGACTTCATAACGCTCGGCAGTGTGGTCAAAACGCACTGGGTCGAACCCAACGACCGGGTGGAAATCGAGTTTGACGGCCTGGGCAAGGTACAAGCTGAATTCCCCGGATTAGCCCTTATTAACGATCCGATGGACGCCGCGCAGGACGACCATCAGTAAGTATGTCGCCAACGCCCCTTCCAGCACCCAGGCGATCAGCGCCGCCGGTTTCGCCAAAGCGCCCAGGCTCTCTTGGCCGTAAATAAAAGGGCCGGGGGCGGCATTGCCGGAAAGCTCCATGACGAGGAACCAGGGGTTGAGATATTCGGCTTCGGTCCCCAGGTCGTAGTCGATGAACAGGATCGCCGCCATCATCCACAGCCAGAGAATGATCAGACCTTTCTTTCGCATCGCTCTTGCAGATATCCCTTGCTGAACACATCTGTTTGTTTCGCGAAGCTCAATAGCATGGATTGACGCTCAATGGATGAGAAAACCCGTACCGAAATCGAAGCCGCCGCCTTTCGGGGGTTGATCGAACACCTGCAAAACCGCAAGGACGTACAGAATATCGACTTGATGAGCTTGGCTGGGTTCTGCCGCAACTGCCTCGCCAAATGGTATGCCGCCGCGGCGAAAGAGCGGGGCCAAGACATGACCTATGACGACGCCCGGACCGTCATCTACGGCATGACCTATGATGAGTGGAAAACCAACCATCAGGCCAAGGCAAGCGAAGAGCAGCTTGAAGCCTATGAGGCCAGCAAGCCGCTCCACGCAAAAATCAGCGGGCACGAATAGGCCGGTTATTCGGCGGCCAAGGTTTGGGCGCGAATAGATGAAACCGGCAAATCGACCTGCATAACACCAGGAAAATCGAGCGCCATCGTTCCGCCCCGATGCATCACATAGCCCAGCATCAGGGCATTGGTCTCACTGACATACCCGCGCAGGGACTGGACCCCACAGCGCTGCGCCTCGTCGGCTAAAACCTCCATCAGCAAACGGCCCAATCCTCGCCCCTGAAAAGCGTCGGCCACCGCCACACCGAATTCGGCGACATTGGGATCGTCTTCGGTTTTAGCAAACCGAACTTCACCCAGTATTTTCTCTTGTGGCGCACTGAGATCGACAGCGACCCAGGCCACATGCGAGGTTTGATCGACCCGGCAAAGGCGGTCTATCTCCCTGTCGCTGAAGAAATGTTTGATGACCAGGAACCTTAAGGTTCGCGACCTTTCACTCAACCCATTGAGAAAATCCCGCAAAGGCTCTTTATCTTCCGCAAACACAGGCCGAAACCCAACCGGAAGCCCCCCAAGATGAACCGTTCGCGCCGGAAGCAGTAAATCGGTTCGGCTCGGCGAAACCACAGCAGATTTCCGGGGCGGGCAATCAACGCCGACTTCGGGGTTTTTGCCGAGGCCGGTTTCTTCCTGCCACGGTTTACGGGCCACTTCAAATGCAGCCTGGCCGGCGGAAATCCCGAGATCGCCCAAGGTTCGCAAATCCATGGCCGCCAGCCGCCGACGGTCCTGCCAACGCCCAAACCAACGCTCCATCGACGCCCAAATACTTAATAGAAAACGAACGTTCGTACTTTTATTGGGTGATGCGAATTTTGTAACCTGTGTCATCTTCCCCTCCATGCTGGGGGTGAAAAAAGGGTGGTTGGTTTAATCGGCCTTTTTGGCGTCGGCCATCAGGCGGGCAAAAGCGCCGCGGGCCATTTCCTCCGACCGACCATCGCGCAAAAGGTATTGCGAGAAGTTATAGCCGAAAGCAATGCCCTCAAACTCAAAGGCGAACTGGCCGATATCCAGATCGGCGCGGAACTGACCGGAGGCAACGCATTTAGCGGCCATACGGGCCACCATATCCATCCATTCCTGCTGCTTACCGGCGATAAAATCGCGCATCGGGCCCGGCTGTCCGGTCAGCTCCAACGACAGGGCCATCACCGGACAGCCTGCGTCATAGTCCTTTTCGCGCATCCAGGTGATAAACAGACCGAACAGCGTTTCCAAGCGGGCGATTCCGTCCTTGGTTTTCAACGCCGGGACGATCACCCGGTCGGCGAATTTATCGATAACGGCTTCCAGAACCGACATCTGGAGTGCTTCCTTGGAGCCGAAATGCCCAAACAGACCGCTCTTCGACATGCCGGTGCTGCTGGCGAGATTGCCGATGGAGAGGGCATTGACCCCCGACACCGCGGCTTCGCGCATAGCGGCCCGGACAATCGCGGCCTTGGTCTGTTCGCCTTTGCTGACGCTGTTCATGGCTTTCCATACTCCTTACCCTACACAATAAACGAACGTTCGTTCTTTTTGCAAGCGGTTTTTATTTTCCAGGGAATCCCCACATACTGAAACAACAGCATTCCTTGAGGCCCCAACAAGAGGTTCCACCATGTCTATTTCCCACCAAGACATCCTCGATTTCTGGTTTCCGCCCGATCAGGCGCCCACCTTTGAGCAAGCCAAGCAATCTTGGTTTTCAAAAGACCCGGCGTTCGATGCAGAGATCACACAGCGGTTTGGCGAAGCCTATGAGGTGGCTGCGGCCGGGAAGCTGGATAACTGGGCGGGAACCGCAGAAGGAGCCTTAGCGCTAATCCTCCTGCTCGACCAATTTCCCCGCAACATGTTCCGTGATTCGGCTAAAGCCTTCGCCACCGATCCACAAGCCCGGGACATTGCCCACCAAGCCATTGAGCAAGGCTTCGACAAAGACCCAGCATGGTCGCCGAGCCACCGGATTTTCTTTTACCTCCCCTTCGAGCATAGCGAAGACCTTGCCGATCAGAAGCTTTGCCTTGAGCTCGTCAAAGACGTTCCGGGCGCTATGGAAGAACAAGGTTTTCACTACTGGGCGGAGGCCCATTACCGGATTATCGAGCGTTTCGGTCGCTTCCCTCACCGCAACCGCGCACTAGGCCGCGACAACACCATTGAAGAAGCTGCATTTCTCCTACAACCCAACTCTGGATTTTAATTTTTCTTATTTTTACGAGTCGTGCCGTTTTCCCTATTGCCGATATCGTAGTCAGTTCGTCATAATGGCGGACGAATGAGTGCAGAGACGCTCAGAAACCCCAACCCGAGACTGCTCAAGAACAAAAAAATCCACAACGGGAGAACCCGTTGTCACCTAAGAGGGAACGGGACGGAAAATGTCTTCAGCGACCGATGAAGCCTCAACAAAAACACGGGTCGGGAAAGAAGTCGTCTATGTGGTGACGTCTAGCCCCACTCACTTGGAAGAACTTCAGCAGGCGCTGCTTTCTTTTTATCTGATTCGCACCTTCAGCGACGCTCGCGCGGCAACGGCTGTCAGCGCACAAAACCCGCCAACTGCAGTTGTTCTTGATGAAGATTTTCTCTCGGGAAAACCGGGCGACGTCATGCGCCAGTTGGCGGAGAATGAAAAAACCAAAAACGTCCCTATCATCTTCACCTTCAAGAAAGGACGCCTCAATCTCTACATGAAGGACTTGGGACGGCCCGAGATCAGTTGCTTGGAAAAACCCTATAAGCGCAGCGAACTGATCGGCGCCATATCTTCACAGGTTAACAAAAAAATTGAGAAAACCTGGGAAACCATCGAACCGGTACAGCGCAAAGCGCTGACCAACACCCTAGAGTCTTTCAATTCCATCGCCGACCTAATCGATGAAGGCCAGCCCGTTCCCTACGAAAACGTCAAGGAGAGTTGCGCCCCTCTGATCGAGGCAGTCAGCGGCGGCTCATACAAGGACTTGCTCAAAGGGGTTCGCGGTCACGACAATTATTCTTACGTCCATTCGCTCCGCGTCGCGACGTTCCTCTCCCTGTTTGGCAGTAATTTGGGGATCAAAGGGGAAGAACTGACGACTCTCTCGACCGGTGGCTTGCTTCACGATGTCGGCAAAATGCAGATTCCCCACGATGTGCTCAATAAACCGGGCCGTCTTTCCGAAGATGAGTTCGGCGTAATGAAAAGCCACGTCACCAAAACTTCCCACTTTCTGGCCCTCACCGAGCATCTCCCCGACGGTGTTATCATCATCGCCGAGCAGCACCATGAAAAACTCGACGGATCGGGATATCCAAAAGGTTTAAAAGGGGGACAACTCAACGAACTGGCGCGCATGGCCTCAATCATCGACGTATTCGGCGCACTGACCGACCGGCGGGTTTACAAAGACCCCATGTCGCCGGAGAAGGCCCTCGATATCATGGGCGACATGCAGGGGCACCTGGACCAACACTTCCTCGCCCTGTTCCGCGAAATGCTCCTCGACGCCGCAACGACCGACTAAATCTGCTTATCCTCAAACAACGCTACGACCGGCGCATGGTGCGACTGAGGCGGGTGGGCATCGACTAAATGGTCGGCATATTCGTCACGCACCTCGCGATTGACAACCTCGACCGAACGGCAGCGGGCCGCCAGCGCCTTTGAGACCAGAATATGATCGAGCATCTGGCGGCGGTTGTGGTGAATGACCGAATAACGCTCTCCATCGGGAAGCCGCTCATCCACTTCGAACAGAACCCGACCAGCCAGACCTGGATTGTCCGTATCATCCAGGTCCGCTTTCAAAATGCGCGACGGCACCTCATAGGCATCCGCATTGATATCGCCGCAAACGGCAATCAGGGCGGCGGGGTCGGAATCGAATATCTCATCGACCAAAAGCCGCGCCTCCAGAGCTTGGCCGCTCCTTTTCACGGCAGCCAAGTAATACCCTTCGGCCCATCCCGACGTGCTCTTCCAGGCAAATGGAGATTTTTTCTGCCCCGGCACGGAAGCGGCCAAAGGGGCGCGCAGGTGAAGATTGAGCAGATGGAGCCGTTCTCCAGTCTCAAGAACACTCACTG
>CBDUMN010000065.1:0-19301 GCA_965368335.1 uncultured Rhodospirillales bacterium | reverse complement strand
CTTCCAGGTCGCAGACTACGGCCTCGTCGAAGACCTCTTCAAAGCCGTGCCGGAAATGGTCGGCGCACTCTAAGAAACAGGCTCCCTGATGAGCGCCGTCCCGATTTTTCCTCCCCAAGGAACCCTGGCCGGGGCGGCGCTCAATTTCTCTTCTGGGGGTATGCAGGAAAAGATGAAAACCGAGAACCGATATTTCCTGGGCGGTTTGAGACCGTTGAGAATAAAGAATCCCTGTCAGCTGGACGATAGCACCCTAGATTTCGTCTAGTTGCCCTTTGGAGGGCCGCGGCACCCCGCGGCCCTTTCTTTTTTTTAGGGTGAAGTTTATTTTGCCAATGCCGGGATTCATCGGCAGCGAAAAAACCGGAGGCTTAAAGGTGAAAAAAAGAACCAGCAATCCAGAAAGCGGTGAAGCACCAGCCAGTGTCGGGGACCCGTTTCCCGGAGACAGGCAGTTCGTCGTTGCCTTGCATCGTGGTCTTGAGATTTTGCGCTGCTTTAAGCCATCCGATACCGCACTGGGAAATCAGGAGCTGGCTCAACGGACCGGTCTGCCGCGCGCCACGGTGTCGCGCCTGACCTATACGCTCAGCAAAGTCGGATATCTGGTTTACCTTGAAGACAGCGGCAAGTATCGCATGGGTATTC
Organism: uncultured Rhodospirillales bacterium; assembly: GCA_965368335.1. Taxonomy (GTDB): domain Bacteria; phylum Pseudomonadota; class Alphaproteobacteria; order Rhodospirillales; family JAPHRK01; genus CBDUMN01. The sequence goes on along the minus strand of CBDUMN010000065.1, from coordinate 18,653 downwards.
CGGTGCTTGGTTTGGGCTTTGCCTGCCTCTCAGGGGTCAAGATACCCGAGACCGCCCAGCCCTATATGCAGAAACTGGCCGAAGAGGCGGGCAATGGCGCGCTGATCGCCCTTGGTGGACGGGATCGCTTTTCGATGACCTATCTGGCTTGCGCGCGAAGCAGTGGCATGGTTTCGCTTCAGCTCAATGTGGGCTCACGTATTTCCCTGGCGCGCTCCGGTATGGGGCGGGCCTATATCGCTGGGTTGCCCAAAGACGACCGGGCGGACCTTATGGAAGCGATCAAAGAACGCTCTGAGCCGAAGCAATGGCCCGCTCTTCGTGATGGAATTGAGGACGCCATTGATCAGGTGCAGAGCCGTGGGTTCTATCTAAACCTCGGCGAATGGCAGAAAGAGGTCTATTCGGTGGGCGTGCCGCTCAAGCCTTTGCAAAATCATATGCCGCTGATGGCGTTTAACTGCGGCGGCCCTTCTTATCTGTTGCCCAAGGAGCGTCTGGAAGAAGAACTAGGTCCCAAACTGGTGATGCTTTCCGAAACCGTTGCGGCGGCGGGACAGCGCTTATAGCCAGTCGTTTTCCGCGCTTAGCCAGGTATCGTCCATCTCGGTTAAACGATCAAAATGCATTCCGGTTTTGGGGAGTTCCCAACGCAGGAAGTAGCGGCAGGCCCGCAGCTTGCCGTTAAGAAAAGCACGCTCTTCATCGGTCGAGGCTTTTTCCAGTTTGGTCGCGGCAACCAGGGCGGTCTTGATCCAAATCCAGGCGACGACCGTATGGCCGAAGGCTTCCAGATAGACCGACGCATTGGCCAGGACGCGCTCTTTCTCTCCATCTTTCATGGCTTGGTTAAGATGGGCCGTCACTTCTTTTAAGCGGGCGAGTGTGCTTTCCAGCGCGTGGGCTTCTCCGGCAAGGGACTCGGAAGCTTTTGCGGCTTCCAGGGTTTCTTCGATCAAGAGGCGCAACTGGTCGAAAGCGCGACCATCGTCCATGCCGACCTTGCGGCCTAACAGGTCGAGGGATTGAATGCCGTGAGTGCCCTCGTGAATAGGGTTGAGGCGGTTGTCGCGATAGGCCTGTTCGACCGGGTATTCGCGGGTATAGCCGTATCCGCCATGCACCTGGATCGCCAGGGAGTTGGCCTCGAGACACCATTGCGAAGGCCAGCTTTTGGTGATCGGCGTCAATAGTTCGAGCAGCCGGTGGGCCTCGGCGCGGGCTTCTTCGTTTTCCGCCGTTGCGCGTTCGTCGATAAGGGTGGCGGCAAAGAGACAGAGGGCCAACCCGCCTTCCACGTAGGCTTTCTGGGCGAGCAGCATGCGGCGCACGTCGGGATGGTCGATGATTGGGCTTTGCGGTGAGGCGGGGTCTTTATTGCCCAATGGACGACCTTGCTGACGGTCTTGGGCATAGGTGAGCGCGGCCCGGTAGCCTGTATAACCAAGCGCAACAGCCCCGGTGCCGACGCCGACCCGCGCTTCGTTCATCATATGGAACATATAGGCAAGCCCGTTGTGGGGTTCGCCGATCAGATAGCCGATAGCGCCGTCATTTTCGCCGAAGTTGAGCATGGTCGAGGTGGTGCCCCGGTAGCCCATTTTATGGATCAGTCCGGCCAAGGCGACGTCGTTGCGTTCGCCAAGCGAACCATCCTCGTTAACCAAGAATTTCGGCACGATAAATAGCGATATCCCCCGAATGCCAGCCGGTGCGCCTTCGAGGCGGGCCAGAACCAGATGGACGATATTTTCGGTCAGATTGTGATCGCCCGCCGAAATGAAAATCTTGTTGCCGGTAATGCGGTAGGTGCCGTCGTCTGCCGGTTTGGCCGAAGTTTTAAGATCGGCCAAAGATGACCCGGCTTGCGGTTCGGTGAGGACCATGGTGCCGAAAAACCGGCCTTCGCGCATGGGGCCGAGGAATTTGGCTTTCTGCGCGTCGGTGCCGAACTTGGCGATCACGTTGGCCGCCGATGCTGCGAGAGACGGATAGGCCCGCGTAGCGACGTTGGCCGAAGCGAAAACCGCCGTGGCCGCCATATTGGCGGTAAAGGGCAGCTGCATCCCACCCTGATCGTAGTCTGCCGTGGCCGACATGAAACCGGCTTCGATAAAATGCTTCAGGGCCTCGGCCACCTCAGGGATTAGCTTTACTTCCCCGTCGATGAATTCCGGTTCGTTCTCATCGGCCTTGCGGTTGTGGGGGGCGAAGTGGTCTCGAGCGATCGCGTAACCCGTATCGAGAACCGCCCCGATGGTTTCCTGTGAGTAGTCGGCGAAACGGGGGCGGGCGAAGAGCTTCTCCACTTCCATGACGTCGAACAAAAGGAAATCCAGAGTTTCGCGGTCGATGAGATGATCTTGCATGTTCTTTAAATCCGAAAGGCTTAGTGCGCCATGAAAACGGGGACGGTGTTGTGTTGCAGCATGTAGCGCGTGCCGCCGCCCCTGTGAAATTTGGGGAAGCCGTAGTGGCCGAAAGCGCCCATGACGATCAGGTCGCAGTCTTCGTCGGCGGCGGTGGATAGGAGAATGTCCATGGTATGGGTGTCGCCTGGGGTGAAGACCTCACTACGGCAATTGACGCCGCTGGCCCTCAGGTGGTCGAGAATGCCGGGGGCGATTTTGCAGCCTTGGATTTCCGCAGGATCGCTCAAGACAATAACCACCACTTCTTCGGCCAACCGAAGCAGGGGAAGAGCATCTCGCACCGCGCGGGCTGCCTCGGCGCTGCCGTTCCAGGCTAAAAGGACTTTTTTGCTGATGGTCTCGAAGCTCCCTGCATAAGGAACCACGAGCGCCGGACCGCCCGAATGCATGAGGACTTCTTCAGGCAGTTCCTGGGGGAGATGTCCATCGCCATCGGGTTCGGGCTGGGCGAGAATGGAAAGATCGTAGAAGCGGGCGCAGTGAACGAACTCCTGTGTCACTTGGCTTCGCTTGGTTTCTAAAATTTCCATCCAACGTGTTTCCACGCCGGTTTTTTTGGCGGTTGTTTCAAATGCTTGTTGCGCCGATTGGCGGGCTTTTTCGAAATCGTCGCTCGGACCGCCGCCGACGAGACTGCGACGCTTGGGGTCCAACTGAGCGAAAAGCCCCGTGAGTCTTGCGTCGAAACGTTGGGCCAAATTAAGCGAGACCTTGAGCCGCTCCCGGCAGGGGGCGCTGTCGTCGATCTGCACCAGAAAATCTTTAAACATTTTCGTCTCCATGATTGCCGGGAACAATTTAGATATAAATATTGCATAGCAGAATATTATTCCGCAAATTAAAGTTTGTGTCGAGAAGCGTTTTTTCGGGAGCCCTTAATGAAACAGGCTGAGACTTTTGCCGCCCTGGTCCAGGGCTTTTCACCGTTTCTCGGGGTTGAGCTGATCTCCTGGCAGGCCAACCGTATCGAGTTGGCGCTCGAGGTCACTGAAAGGTTGGTCAACCGCTCGGGCATTCTCCATGGCGGCGTCTTTGCCGCTCTTATCGATTTGGCGGGCTGCGGTGTCGGCTGCCAGACTGAAGAGGGAGATGCAAAGCCGGTGGTTTCCTTGTCTCAGACCGTCCGTTTTATCGATCAGATTCGTGGCGGTCGGTTGAAAGTCGTCGGGCGAAAAAGTGGCGGGGGGCGACGAATCTATTCGGCCGAGGTCGAGATCGTTTCCGAGGACGGACGCGTGTTGGCCGTTGGAAACGGCACATTCAGGACGGCCTGATCTGCAGGCGGTTCGATAATATAGCGTAGATTGGCGGTTGCCTTGGCGACTACTTGCCCGTTTTCCGAACGCAATTCTCCTTCGGAAAGCAGGATTTTCCCATCGCGATGAACAATATGAGCCGTGGTTTCGACGGGTCCAGCCGGGCAGGGTTGCAGATATTGCGTGGTCAGTCCCAGCGTCACGATGAGGGGGCGGTTTTCCAGATCGTCGCCGAAACAGGCGGCGAGGCCGGTCGCCGCATCGAGGAGGGAAGATTGCACCCCCCTCGACAGGCCGCCGTTTTCATCCAATAGCTCGGGCTTGGGTGCAAGCGTCAGTCTGATTCTTCCCGGCTCCCAGGCGGTGACATCGAAGCCCAGGGTTTCCTGATAGGGGAAAAGCGTCGGGACGACTGGAGAGGGGCGGGTACTCATCAGGTGTTGACCAGTGAGCCGCCGTCGACAGGAATAACCGTTCCCGAAACATAGGCGCCGGCTCGCGAGGAGAGGTAGAGAGCGATGCCTGCCATGTCTTCGTCTTCGCCAGTGCGGCCGAGGGGAACGTTATCGAGGATTTCCTGACGCCGAGCGGCGAGAGTCCCCGCCATCATCTTGGTTTCGAACGGGCCTGGAGCGATGGCGTTGACCGTGATGTTCTCGGGTGTCAAATGGGCGGCCAGGATTTTGGTCAGGTGATGGATGGCCGCCTTGCTGGCCGGGTAGGAGAAGGTGTCGACGCGGGGAATGTTGATCCCGTTGATCGAGCCGACGTTGATAACCCGCGCCGGACCGGCGTTGGATGCGGCAGCTTGAAGCAGCGGTAGTAGCTTCTGGGTCAGGAAGAACGGTGATTTAACGTTCAATTCCATCACCTTGTCCCATCCGTTTTCCGGGAATTCGGCAAAGGGCGCGCCCCAGTTTGCTCCTGCGTTGTTGACCAGAATATCGAGTTTCTGTTCCTTGGCTGAAATTTCCTTAGCGACCCGCTCAATCTCGTCCATAGATGACATGTCTGCGGGAAGCGCGATGCATTCGCCATATTGGGAAAGTTCTTTCACAGCCTGATCGCAGGCCTCGGCCTTACGTGATGAGATATAGGTTTTCACCCCATTCTCAACGAATCCACGGGCGATCATGAGGCCGATTCCGCGCGACCCGCCGGTCACGAGGGCGACTTTTCCTTCGACGGAAAACAGGTTGTTGATTTTCAAAACGGGCTCTCCACAAACAGAAATGGGACAGTTCAATGTCAAAATTGAACTAACGGTATTTTTTTTTACAAATGGATAGGTATTTGTGTCAATGTGGAATTCGGGATATGAACCTTCGGGCTTCCGCTCGCCCTTGAGTGGCTAGAGTGCGATCAAATTGGATTTACGTATTTTGGCGTAAACCTAAAACGATCCGACCCTGAGAAATGGAAAAGAGTAAAGTGACCAATCCGGTTTTGGACGGTTCTGACGAAAACGTATTTGCTTCGGCGTTTGATCGGGGCAAGCAGGCGAGTCGTAAGCGTGAGGCGATTTTGGATGTCGCCTCCAACCTATTCAATCGTCAGGGGTTTGCCGCGACCACTCTGGAAGATGTGGCCTCGCGCCTCCAGCTGACCAAGGCGGCGCTTTATTATTACGTCAAGAACAAGGAAGACTTGGCCTCGCAGTGTTATCAGCGGACGCTGGTGCAGCAGGCGATGTACTTAAAGGCGGCTGATGCGGTGGGCGAAACCGGGTTCGAAAAGGTCGTGGCGTTTATCCGTAAGACGCTTCGTCAAGCCTCTCACCCGTCGGCCATCTTGACCGAGGTTGAAGCGCTGAAGCCTGATCTCCGCGCTCCTTTGCTGGAAACCGGCCATGCGAATTCACTGCGTCTGCGCCATTTTATCGGCACCGGAATCGAAGACGGTTCGATTACGCCATGCGATCCTGTTTTGGTCTCGCTTGCGATTATTGGGGGCATGTCTTGGGTGCCGCAGTGGTATCGCCGAGAAGAGCAGGTAGAGCCGCTTGAGGCCGTCGCTGAAAGTTTCGTTGACCTCTATACCAATGGTTTGCGCCCCTCAGGAAAAAAGCCGTTTAAAGATTTGACGACGCCATTTCCTAAGCTTAGCGGCCAGGCAGGCGAAATTTTTAACCGTGAAGAACAGGCCCGGCTGAAGCGTGCCGCTTTATTGAAAGCGGCTACCGCGTCATTCAATAAAAAAGGTGTGGCGGCCACATCTCTTGAAGAGGTGGTGCAAAGTCTCCGTGTCACTAAAGGGGCTTTTTATTACTACGTTAAAAGCAAGGAGGATCTGCTCTCTCTTTGTTATAGCAGCTCACTCGATACTTTGGAGCAGATTGTCGCCGAGGCTGACAGCCATGGTGAGGCGGGGCTTGAGAAGCTGGCTCTGGCGATCCGTTGGGCGGTCATCGGGCATTGTGGTCCTCAAGGGCCCTTCGCCGTTTTCTTCGGCAATCCCGGCATCGGTGGAGAACGGCTGGAAGAGATCGTTAAGCGAGCGCGTTTGCTGGATGGCACGGCCGTTCGATTCTTAAAGCAAGGCGTCGAAGACGGTAGCATTCGGCCCTGCAATCCCCAGCATACCCTCTTGGCTATGGTGGGGGCGTTGGCCTGGGTTCCTAAATGGTATCGCCCCGACGGCGGCATGGAGCCGGCCGAGATCGCCGAGAGTTTCATCAAGCTTTTTGCCGACGGACTAAAGCCCCAAAACTGACCAGAATCTAGCCTTTGCCGCCAAGTGGATTCTTCATACTTGAAATTGAACATTCGGTATGTTTAATAAAAATCAAAAATGTTCTGGGTGGCTTGGCGCTGTTGTTTGCGCCGCGTGATGGGCCTGTTACCGACTGGGGACTTACAAAATGTTCGATTTGCACAATAATCAGTGGCCGCTTCATGCGCCGCATCATCTCACCGTTCCTGAAACGACGGTTGATTTTAATCTCTCGGTGAGTGCGTCGCGTTATCCCGATAAAAACGCCATTTGCTATTATGGCGGCGCGGTGACCTATGCGGAGCTGGACCGACAGGTTAGTCGGTTGGCGGCCTACCTTCAGAAATGTCTGGATGTGAAAAAGGCGGACCGGGTTCTGCTTTATATGCAAAACAGTCCCCAGTTCATCATTGGGTACTACGCCATTTTGCGGGCAGGGGGCGTCGTGATACCGGCCAACCCAATGAATGCGGCGGCCGAATTGGAGCATCTTGCCGCAGATACCGGCGCTACTCTGGCTTTGGCGGCTCAGGAGTTGCTGCCTCGAATTGAGCCTCTGCTCAACGAGAACCGACTGACCAATCTGATTGTTGCGTCCTACAGCGAATATGCCGATATGGATTTCGATCTTCCCTTGCCAGATGAAGTGCGACTTCCGGCCATGGGGGTATCGGAGAACAAACACATCATTCCTTGGGCCGAGGCCGTATCGTTCGATGGAGCGTTGGATCCGGTGAAAGTCAGCCCGGACGACTTGGCTTGTATTCCTTATAGTTCTGGAACCACTGGAGCGCCGAAAGGCTGTGTTCATACGCATCGTACTGTGATGACCACCGCAGTGGGCGGTGTAACCTGGATTCCCCAATCAGCCGACAATCCAACCCTTGTTTCGTTGCCCATGTTCCACGTAACCGGAATGCAGAATTCCATGAACGGTTCTATTTATGTGGGGACGACCATGGTGGTGGCGACCCGCTGGGACCGCGCGACGGCGGCTCATCTGATCGAGAAATATGCGGTTAGTCGCTGGGTGGCGATTTCGACGATGGTGATCGATTTACTCAACGATCCGGATATTCAGTCCTACGACCTGAGCAGCCTCGATATCGTCAGCGGCGGCGGAGCGCCCATGCCCGAGGCTGTGGCGTTGCGGCTCGAAAAAATTACGGGTCAATCGTATCTCGAGGGATACGGTTTATCCGAAACTATGGCGGCGACCCATATCAATCCGTTGGGGCATGGGAAAAAACAATGTTTGGGCATTCCGGTCTTCGATGTGGATTGCCGAATTCTTAGTATCGATGGCAAATCGCTTTTGGGACCGAACGAGGAGGGGGAAATTATCACCCACGCGCCTCAGGTCTTTAAAGGTTATTGGAATAATCCCGAGGCGACGGAACAAGCCTTTATCACCATTGAGGGTAAAGCGTTCTTCAAAACGGGCGATATCGGCTACTACGATAGTGAGGGTTTTTTCTTCCTCGTTGACCGGGTCAAGCGGATGATCAATGCGGCTGGGTTTAAAGTCTGGCCAGCGGAAGTCGAGAGTCTCATGCACAAGCATCCGGCGATCAATGAGGTCGTGATCGTCGGAAAGCCGGATGCTCGGCGGGGGGAAACCGTCAAAGCCCTCGTTTCACTGCGTAAAGGGCACGACGCAGAACCTCTTGCGCCAGAGGATATCATTGGTTGGTGTCACGATAATATGGCCGCCTATAAATGTCCGAAGTCGGTAGAATTCGTTGATGCCTTGCCTAAGTCGGCGACCGGTAAGGTGCTCTGGAAAGATATTCAGGCGCGGGAGCGACAGCGCCTGGAATTACGATAAATAGTATTTTAAAAATCTCTCGATAAGCAAAATATTATTCCGGTAATCTGATTCCGAGTTGTTCTTTTTGTTCAGAGCTGTTCCCCTGTCTTCCGACAGGGTCGAGGCGTGGAATCCGTATAATATGCTGTAGTTAAAAGACAAAATATGGCGTCAGTTAGTTTCTATGTTTTTCGTATCCTTTGCATGATTGAAAATTGAACATACCGAATGTTAAAAAAACTAAACAAACGTATTGACGCTGAAACTTAGATTGCTCATGGTGAGCGTCGTTGTCGGCCGCCTAAAAGGGTCGGCTGCGGGCGTTCAACGCGGATCTGCGTTGCCTGCCCCCGGAAGGGCCGGGGAAATGAACTGGGAGATAGAATTGATGAAAACCTCTTTTAAGGCCGTTGTTGCCGGCGCCATGTTGGCGGCTGCGACGTTTAGCACCGCTCAGGCGGAAGAAACTTATAAGATCGCGTATATCGATCCGCTGTCCGGGCCGTTTGCGGCCAACGGCGAAAATGCTTTCAAAGAATGGAAGTATGCTGTCGATCACTTCATCAACGAGCAAGGCGGCTTGATGGGTAAGACCAAGGTCGAAGTTCTCGGCTTTGACACCAAGATGAGTCCCCGTGAAGCCTTGATCCAGCTGAAGAGTGCGATTTTGCAGGGGGCCCGTGTGGTTGCCCAGGGTACTGGTTCCGCCGTTGCGCATGCGCTGACCAACGCGATCAACAAGCATAATGCACGTAACCCGGACAAGCAGGTCCTGTTCCTCAATTTTGCGGCCGTCGATCCTGCCCTGACCGAAAAGCTTTGCAACTTCTGGCACTTCCGCTTCGATGCCCATTCGGACATGAAGATGAACGCGCTGACCGAGCAGATCAAAGGGCGTCCTGAGATCAAGAAGGTTTACATCATCGGCCAGAACTATTCGTTCGGTAAGGCCGTGGCGGCTTCCGCCGTCAAGATGCTGAAAGAAAAACGTCCCGACATTGAGATCGTCGGCAATGAATTGCATCCGATCGGCAAGGTCAAAGACTTCACGCCTTATGTAACCAAGATTAAAGCTTCCGGGGCTCAGGCGATCATCACCGGTAACTGGGGCGCCGACATGGTCGGTCTTGCCAAAGCTGCCGCCGCTGCCGGTATCGATGCCGATATGTATACCTACTACGCTGCCGGTACGGGCATCACCGCCGCTATTGGTGAAGGCGGAAAAGACAAAATTTTCCAAATCACCGAAGGGTTCTTCAACCCGGTGCCGGAGGGTCCTTGGAACGACTATCTCACCAATTACCGTAAGCGCCACCCGGAGACCGACCTGCTGCAGCCGCGCATCGCTCAGGCGACGCAGACCTTGCAGGCCGCCGTTGAGAAGGCTCAATCTCTTGATTCGGTTAAAGTCGCCAAGGCGATGGAGGGGATGGAAATCACCACCCTCTACGGTGTGAAGATGAAAATGCGCGCCGACGACCACCAGATGCTTCTGCCGCTGAACATCACCGTTCACACCAACGAAGATATCAAGTGGGACTTCGACAAGTCGGGCTGGGGTACGCACGTTACCGCCACTATTCCGGCGGAAAAAGTCACTCTCCCGACGTCTTGTAAAATGGATCGTCCGTCCTAAGGGCGACAGGATGTAAGCCTCTCACTCCGGTCTTTAAACGCTGGGGTGAGGGGCACTCTTGGGGTTGAACAAAGAAAAAAATCTACAGGGCGGCAACGATGGAAATTACCTTATTCTCATTGCTGAACGGGCTGGTCTACGGGCTGCTTTTGTTCATGCTGTCGAGCGGTTTGACGCTCATTTTCAGCATGATGGGAGTGCTCAACTTCGCCCATGCGAGCTTCTATATGCTGGGCGCTTACTTCGCCTACAGCATTTCGGCGAAAATCGGTTTCTGGCCGGGATTGGTGATTGCGCCATTGCTGGTCGCCGTGCTGGGCGTTCTGGTCGAGCGTTATGGATTGCGCTACGTCCATAAAGCAGGGCATGTCGCCGAATTGGTTTTCACCTTCGGGCTGGCCTTCCTGCTTGAAGAGATTGTCGCCTTTATTTGGGGTAAAGAAAACGTTGGTTATGCCGGTCCTGCCGTCATGGATGCGCCGCTTTTCACCCTCTTCAATATTAACTTCCCAATCTATAAGGCCTTCATGCTTTTGGTGTCGCTGGCGATTTTCGCCTTCCTGCTAATCATGCTGACCAAGAGCCGCGTCGGGTTGATCATTCAGGCCGCCATCACGCATCCCCACACCACGGCGACCCTGGGACACAATGTTCCGCTGGTCTTCATGCTGGTTTTTGGCGTGGGAACTGGCCTAGCCGGTTTGGCTGGCGTTATTGCAGGGCCCGTCATGGGGACTTATCCCGGAATGGCTGTCGACCTTGGCAGTATCGTCTTTGTCGTTGTCGTGATCGGCGGTTTGGGCTCGTTGGTTGGCGCTTTCCTCGCCTCCTTGCTGATCGGGTTCATTCAGACGTTCGCCATCGCCTTGGATGTCGGCATGCAGGACCTGCTGGATTGGATGGGCCTGTCGTTTGGTTGGGACCACTGGCTGAGCGATCTTTGGGCGATCAAGCTTCCCCAGGTCGGACCGCTTCTTCCTTATTTGTTGTTGGTGCTGGTGTTGATTTTCCGGCCCACTGGTTTGCTCGGGAAACGTGAAACATGATCGCTTTCCAGAAACTTCAATCGGGTCGTCATTGGCGTCGGTGGTTCACTGGCCTCGCTGTGGTTGCCGTTCTCGTGGCCCTGTTGCCTGCGCTGTTCGGCTCTTCGTTCGCTGTCGCCGTGATGACGCAAATGGGGATCGCGATCATTTTCGCCCTATCCTACAACATGCTTTTGGGCCAAGGGGGTATGTTGTCCTTCGGCCATGCCGTCTATTTCGGCTTTGGCGGTTACTGCGCCATGCATGTGATGAACTACCTGGGTGAGTCGGGGCTTCCCATTCCCTTGCCGCTCCTCCCGATCTTTGGCGGTTTGTCCGGTTTGCTCCTGGGGCTCTGCCTGGGGTCTTTTTCGACCCGCCGTGCGGGCACGGTCTTTGCCATGATCTCTCTGGGTTTAGGCGAGCTAATCTTTTCCGCAGGAAACATCTTTGGTCGTTTCTTCGGCGGTGAGGAAGGGATCAGCGGCGACCGGACCGAGCCTGCGCCGTTTTTCGGGCTCGACTTCGCTATGGATATCCAAGTCTACTATCTGGTCGCCTTCTGGATGCTGGTTTCGGGTTTCCTGATCTATCTCTATACCAGAACGCCGGTCGGTCGCCTGTCAAATGCCGTCAGGGACAACGAAGAACGCCTGGAATTCATCGGTTACAGCCAGCGCAATATCCGTCTGATCACTCTGGCCGGTTCGGGGTTGTTCGCCGGGATTGCCGGAAGCCTCACCGCCATCACCTATGAAATTCTGACGGTCGAGGCCTTAAGCGGCCATACGTCGGGCAATGTTCTGGTGATGACGTTCCTCGGCGGTGTCGGGGTTTTCTATGGGCCGATTATTGGGGCGGTGGTTCTCAACCTACTTTCGACCGTTTTGAGTACGGCGACGACGCTATGGCTCCTTTACCTGGGCATCATGTTTCTTTTCGTCGTGCTCTTCCTGCCGGGTGGTTTGGCGAGCCTGATTATAATGCATCGTCCCGTACTGGCGACGGGGCGTTTGAAAAGTCTCGTCGGTCCTTATCTATTGGCGGCGCTTTACGGGATAATTCTGCTCTCCGGCCTTATCGGTCTGCTTGAGTTGTTGCACTTCGCCAAGTTTTCTGCAGTGGGCAACACAACCATGGAATTTATGGGATGGGTGATTGATGTGAGCACGGTAACGCCTTGGGCTGTCTTTGGCGTTCTGAGCATTGTCGGGATTTTCCTGGTCAAACGTCATATCCCGGTTGTTGCGGCGGTTTATCACGATGCGGTCACCGGACCCATGGCGACTCCGCAATCCGAAGAGGTGAAGTCCGAGGAGGCTGGAGCATGACTGCCGCTGCAATCAAGCTGGTCGAGTTGAACAAAGGCTTCGGCCAAACCCCGATCATCAGAGGGGTCAACCTGGAAATCGCCAAAGGCGAACGCCATGCGATTATCGGGCCCAACGGGGCGGGCAAGTCTACGTTGTTCCATTTGATCAGTGGGCGTTACACGCCGACATCGGGCGAAATTCTTTTGAATGGCGAAAGAATTGAGGGCCGTGCTCCTTACGATATCTTTCGCCGCGGTTTGTCGCGGAGCTTTCAGATCACCAATATTTTCTCGCGCATGAGCGTGTTTGAAAATGTTCGCTGCGGCCTCATGTGGACCATGGGGTACGGCTATGCATTCTGGAAGGTGGTGGAAGCGGAAAAAGCGCTGAACGATAAGGCCGATGAAATTCTCGAACGCATCGGCCTAACCGCGCGCCGGGACACGCCTGCCGGGGTTTTGACCTACGCCGAACAGCGTGCGCTTGAAATCGGGATCACCATTGCAGGCGACGCCGAGGTGATTATTCTCGATGAGCCGACGGCCGGTATGAGCACCACCGAAACCTCAGAGATGATCGAACTGATCCGCACCGTGACGGAAGGGAAGACTCTGGTCATGGTTGAGCACGATATGGGCGTGGTCTTCGGTCTTGCCGACAAGATTTCAGTGCTGGTTTATGGCCGGGTGATTGCTTCGGATACGCCGGATCGCATTCGGGAAAATGCCGATGTGCAGGAAGCCTACCTTGGGACGGAGTACCTTGCTGATGCTTGATGTCCAAAATCTCAATGCCTATTACGGCAAAAGCCATGTACTGCACGGCGTCAATATGACCATCGGCGAAGGCGAAATCGTCAGCCTCTTGGGCCGTAATGGCGTTGGCCGTTCGACCACCGTCATGGCCATTATGGGGGTGGTTGACGCCACCGGCTCGGTCCGCTTCAAGGGCGAAGAAATACTCGGTCAGCCGCCGCACAAAATTGCCCGCTCGGGCCTCGCGGTGATCCCTGAAAACCGGGATATTTTTCCGACCCTGACCGTGCGGCAAAACCTTTTGCTCGGTCAAAAGTCGATGAAGCATCAGGGCCGCTGGCAGATGGAGGAATTCTTCGAGATGTTCTCCAATCTGAAAGAGCGCGCCGACGTGCCGGGTGGCGCTCTTTCCGGGGGCGAGCAGCAGATGCTGACCATGTGCCGCGCGTTGATGGGCGACCCCGAACTGATTATGGTCGATGAGCCGACGGAAGGTCTGGCGCCCAAGATCGTCGAGCAGATCGGCGAGTTGCTGACCGAGGTTTCCCGCCGGGGCGTCTCCATCCTTTTGGTCGAGCAGAAGCTGACCATCGCTTTGAAAGTTTCCAACCGGGTTTACGTTATGGGACATGGAGAAATCGTCCATGAATGTACGCCCGATGAACTCATGGCCAACGAGGCGGTCCGTAAAGACTGGCTCGAAGTTTAGCCCAACCGACATATCGCCGAATTTGTATTCAGGAGTAAAACCATGACCAATGCAGTCATCGTCTCGACCGCGCGTACGCCCATCGGTAAAGCTTACCGGGGCGCTTTCAACAACACCGAAGCGCCGACCCTTGCCGGGCATGTTATCGCCGAAGCGGTCCGCCGCGCCGGTATCGAGCCGGGCGAGGTCGACGATGTGGTGCTGGGCGCAGCCCTCCAGCAGGGGTCCAGCGGTTTCAATATTGGACGTTTAGCGGCCGTTCGCGCCGGTCTGCCGGTAACGGTTGCCGGGATGAGCATGGACCGTCAGTGCGCTTCCGGTCTCATGGCGGTCGCCACGGCGGCTAAGCAAGTTATGGTCGATGGGGCCGAAGTTGTCATCGGCGGCGGTCTCGACTCCATCTCGCTGGTCCAGAATGAACATCGCAACACTTACCGGGCTCAAGACCCTTGGCTGATGGAAAATAAGCCGGAAGTCTATATGCCTATGCTCGACACGGCTGAAGTGGTTGCCAAGCGCTATAACATCAGCCGGGAAGCTCAGGATGAGTATTCGCTGGAAAGTCAACGCCGGACCGCGGCAGCCCAGGAAGCCGGAAAGTTTGATGATGAATTGGCTCCGATGAAGACGACCAAGGCGGTCTTCGATAAAGAAACCAAGGAAGTCAGCTACGAAGATGTCGAGTTGACCAAGGACGAAGGCAACCGTCCGAGCACCACGCTTGAAGGCCTGTCTTCACTCAAGCCTGTGCGAGGCGACGATGCGGTGATTACGGCGGGCAACGCCAGCCAGCTTTCCGATGGCGCTTCGGCCAACGTGGTGATGGATGAAAAATTGGCCGAGAAAAAAGGCCTCCAGCCGCTGGGTATTTATCGCGGCATGGCGGTTGCCGGATGTGAGCCCGATGAAATGGGTATCGGACCGGTTTTCGCTATTCCTAAATTGCTCAAGCGCAATGGCCTTAAGATGGACGATATCGGCCTTTGGGAACTCAATGAGGCCTTCGCCGTTCAGGTTCTTTACTGCCGTGATAAACTTGGCATTCCCAACGAAAACCTCAACGTCAATGGCGGCGCGATCTCCATCGGCCACCCCTACGGCATGAGTGGTTCGCGGATGGTCGGTCATGCGCTGATCGAGGGCAAGCGCCGGGGCGTCAAGTATGTGGTGATCACCATGTGCGTCGGCGGTGGTCAGGGTGCAGCCGGTCTCTTTGAGGTTGCCTAATTATGGATATTCGTTTTTCGCCCGAAGAACTGGCCTTCCAGCAGGAAGTCCGGGATTTCCTGGCCAATGATTATCCCCAGGAAATTTTCGATAAGCAGACTCAGGGAAAAGAGCTTGGCAAAGATGATTTCGTAGCGGGCCAGAAGGCCCTCTACAAGCGCGGCTGGGCGGCGGTCAATTGGCCCGTCGAATACGGCGGAACCGGCTGGACGCCCATCCAGAAGTACATCTTCAATAACGAAATGGCGGCAGCCGGCGCGGCCCAGATCATTCCTTTCGGGATGACCATGGTCGCTCCGGTGATCATCAATTTCGGCACTGAGGAACAAAAGAAACGTTTCCTGCCTGACATTCTGGAAAGCAATGTCTGGTGGTGTCAGGGGTATTCCGAGCCCAACGCTGGCTCCGACCTTGCCAATGTGCGGACCAAGGCCGTGCGGGACGGCGATCATTATGTGATCAACGGTCAGAAAACCTGGACGACCATGGCCCAGTGGGCCGACTGGATTTTCTGTCTGGTGCGCACGGATTCCTCGGGCAAGCCGCAGGAAGGCATTTCCTTCGTGTTGGTCGATATGAACACGCCGGGGGTCACCGTGCGGCCCATCCAAACCATTGATGGCGGTTACGAAATCAACGATGTCTTTTTCGAAGACGTTCGGGTGCCGGTGGAAAATTGCATTGGCGAGGAAGGCAAGGGCTGGAGCTGTGCCAAGTTTCTGCTGACCTATGAGCGGACCAATATCGCCGGTGTGGCGAAGTCCAAGCTGGCGTTGAAAAAGCTCAAAAAAGCTGCGGCCTCGGTGACGGGTGACGACGGGACTCCGTTGATTGACGATCCGGCGTTCATCGCCAAGGTCAGCCGCCTGGAGATCAAACTGACGGCGCTCGAATATACCGAGTTGCGTCTGATTTCCGATCTCGAAGTGGGTAAGGTTCCCGGAGCGGAATCGTCCCACCTGAAAATTCGCGGCAGTGAAATTCAGCAGGAAATCGCCGAATTGCTCATGGAGACGGCGGGATACTACAGCCTGCCTTATCTGCCTGAACACTTCGAAGCAGGCTGGAATGGCGAACCGGTCGGTCCGGACTTCGCGGCGGCCTCTTCTCCGCGTTATTTCAACCTGCGCAAAACGACCATCTACGGCGGCTCCAGCGAGATTCAAAAAGGAATCATCGCTAAAGCGGTTCTGGGGCTCTAAGGGATAAGGAGAAGATAAGATGGATTTCAGCCTGACCGAAGAGCAGACCCTGCTGAAAGAAAGCGTCAACCGTTATCTGGCTGACAATTACGGCGTTGAGAAGTTCCGTGAATACCGCCATCAAACGACCCAAGAGCGTAGCGCCATCTGGCAGGAATTCGCCGAGATGGGCTGGCTTGCCCTGCCGTTCGATGAAGAGTATGGCGGCTTTGGCGGTTCGGCGATTGATACGGCCCTGATCATGGAAGAGTTTGGCCGGGGGCTCGTCGCCGAGCCTTATCTGGCGAGTGTTCTGTTGGCCGGAAAGGCCATTGCGGAAGCTGGGTCGGATGAACAGAAAGAGCGTTATCTTCCGGGGATTGTCGAGGGATCGGTCCAGGCGGCCTTTGCCTTCGCCGAGCCCGAAGCGCGTTTCTGCCGCCATGATATCGACGTTCGCACCGTGAAGAAGGGCGAGGCTTACGTTCTCAATGGAAGCAAGGCGCTTGTTTTGAATGGTGATGCGGCCAATCTTCTGGTCGTCGCCGCCCGTACCGAAGGCCAGCGTCTCGACACGACGGGGATCAGCCTGTTTGCCATTGATGCCGACCAACCCGGAATTGACCGGCGGGACTATCCTTGCGTTGACGGACATCGGGCCGCCGAGATCAGCTTTACCGATGTCGAAGTGCCAAGCGATGCCTTGTTGGGTGAGCCGAACAAGGCTTTGGCTGTGATCGATAAGGTATTGGACGAAGCCACCATTGCCGTTTCCGCCGAAGCGGTGGGCATCATGGACGCGTTGGTTTCGGCAACTGTGGAATACACCAAGACCCGTGTTCAGTTCGGTCGTCCCATCGGGAGCTTCCAAGTGCTTCAGCACCGTATGGTCGATATGTACATGGAAGCCGAGGAAACCCGTTCTCTGCTTTATATGGCGGCCATGAAATCGGCTGGCGGTGGTGCCGATACGTCGCAAGCCGTTTCGGCTTTGAAGGCGAAAGTGGCTTCGGCCGGGCGTTTTGTCGGCCAGGAAGCCGTGCAGCTTCACGGCGGCATGGGCATGAGTGATGAGATGGGGGTCGGTCACTACTTCAAGCGGCTGACGACCATCAACACGCTGTTCGGTAATGGCGACTTCCATTTGAAGCGCTATGCGGCTCTTTCAAAGGAAGCCGCATGACCAAAGTTTTGCCGAGACGGAGCTTGGGTGTGGAGCGGTTGCAAAGTCTTGCGACCGCCGCGCCTTTTGAAGTGAAGCCAAGCCTGTTTTACTTCCTCCGTCATGGCGAAACCGATGGCAACCTGACGCGGGTTTTCCAGGCCGCGGATCAGCAGCTCAATGAAACGGGTTTGGCTCAAGCCGGACGTGCAGCCGAGGTGCTGGCAGGCCAGCCAATCAAGCGGATTGTCGCTTCCGATTGGCGAAGGGCGGCGACTACGGCAGACATAGTCAGCCGCCGTTTGTCTCTATCGGTCGAGCCGTCTGAAGGGCTGCAGGAGCGGTTCTTCGGCGACTGGATCGGCACCTCTTCGGCGGTGCTCGACTGGTCCAAGGAACCGCCGGGCGGTGAATGGCTCGGTGATTTTGTGCAGCGCTGCCGCAAGGGAATTGCCCAGGCGCTGAACGCGGAGCAAACGACGCTGATTGTTTCTCATGGCGGTCCTTTGCTGGTTCTGCTGGCGGCTCTGAAGGTTGAACCGCCGGAAATGGGTCTTGGCAATGCGGCCCCTTTGAAATTTGAAAAACAAGCGAACGGCTGGACGGTTACTCCCTTGGCGGAGAGCCGGGACGCGCCCATCGCCTGACGATTGAGAGTTAGAGAGAGGATCGAAGAATGACTTTAATTGCAGCTCCGTCCGACCGCGCCGTGGCTTTGCGCGACCAATTGCAGGCGTTTATGGATAAGAACGTCTATCCGGCCGAAACCATTTACCGTGAGCAGCACCGGGAGCAGGAAAGCCGCTGGGAAACACCGGCGATTATTGAAGAGCTGAAAAACAAGGCTAAGGCCGAAGGGTTGTGGAACCTCTTTTTGCCCGATAGTGAGCAAGGCGGGGGATTGACCAACGCCGAATATGCGCCCATGTGCGAAATTATGGGCCGCTCCTTCATCGCGCCGGAAATTTTCAACTGCGCCGCCCCCGATACGGGCAATATGGAAACCCTGGTGCGCTACGGCTCCGAAGAGCAGAAAAAGAAATGGCTTCAGCCTTTGCTCGATGGCGAAATTCGGTCCTGCTTCGCCATGACCGAGCCCGAGGTCGCCTCTTCCGATGCGACCAACATTACCAGCCGTATCGAACGTGACGGTGATGAATACGTGCTCAATGGCCGTAAGTGGTGGACGTCGGGCGCGCCCGATCCCCGCTGCAAAATCGCCATCTTCATGGGTAAGACCGATCCCGATGGGCCCAAGCACAAACAGCAGAGCATGATCCTGGTGCCGCTCGATACGCCGGGCGTTAAGGTGCTTCGTCCGCTGACCGTATTCGGCTACGACCATGCCCCCCACGGTCATGGCGAAGTCTTGTTTGAAAACGTCCGTGTGCCCGTCGGCAACATGCTGCTTGGCGAAGGCCGGGGCTTCGAAATC
>CBDUMN010000064.1:0-19499 GCA_965368335.1 uncultured Rhodospirillales bacterium | reverse complement strand
CTGCCCGGCGCAAAAATTATCCATATGGACTTCATGGACATGGACGCACCGGAGCGAATCAAGGAAGCCCTGGGCGGCCCGGTCGACGTGGTGCTCTCCGACATGGCTTCGCCTGCCACCGGTCACCCGCCAACCGATCATTTGCGAATTATGGGTCTTGTAGAGGCGGCTTTGGAGTTTGCCTACGAAATACTGGCTCCCGAAGGCGTGTTCATCGCCAAGGTTTTCAAGGGCGGCACCGAGAACAATCTACTGGCCGATATGAAAAAGCGATTTAAGGTGGTCAAACACGCCAAACCTCCGGCCAGCCGTCCCGATTCGGCTGAATCCTACGTCGTCGCCACCGGGTTTAAAGGTTAGGAAGACACCTCAGCCTGCATGCAAATTGAGAATCCTCGGATTCGGGTCACATTCCTATGGAAGTGACGCCAAAACTGTGTATATAAAACGCGCCAAATCCGTTTTGAGAAACCCGGAATAAATCCTTTGCCAGGACCGGGGAAGAGGAGGTGGCATGGAAATTCTTGAGGCCCTGACCTTCGACGACGTTCTTCTGCTCCCGGCAGAATCGAACGTTCTTCCCGCCCAGGCCGATACGCGCACATCGTTGACCCGCGAAATCGAACTGAATATCCCGCTGGTTTCAGCCGCCATGGACACCGTGACCGAAGCCAATCTGGCCATCGCCATGGCCCAGGCCGGAGGGATCGGCGTTATTCACAAAAACCTATCTATCGATGAACAGGCCGCCGAGGTTCGCAAGGTTAAAAAATTCGAATCGGGCATGGTGGTCGATCCTCTGGCCGTTCACCCGGACGATACATTGGGCGACGTCCTCGAACTCCTGGCGCAAAACCACTTCTCCGGTTTCCCGGTGGTCGAGCGAAACAGCGGTAAATTGGTCGGCATCATCACCAACCGCGACATGCGTTTCGCCCAAAATCCCCGCCAACCCGTTGCAGAGTTGATGACCAAGGAAAATCTGGTCACGGTCAAGGAAGGGGTGAGCCGCGAAGAAGCCAAGAAAGTCCTGCACCAGAACCGCATTGAAAAACTTCTGGTGGTCGACGATGCCGAACGATGCATCGGGCTGATCACGGTCAACGATTTGATCAAGGAAGAAAAATATCCGCTGGCCTGCAAAGACAGTCAGGGCCGCCTGCGCACCGCAGCGGCAACCAGCGTTGGCTCGGACGGCATAGCCCGAGCCGAAGCCCTGATCGCCATGGGCGCCGACGTATTGGTGGTCGATACGGCCCACGGCCATTCGGCAGGCGTTATCAACGCGGTTAAAGAGATCAAGAAAAAGTCCAACGAAACCCAGATTATTGCGGGCAATATCGCCACCGAAGATGCGGCCAGTGCGCTGATTGAAGCAGGCGCCGACGCGGTCAAAGTGGGCATTGGACCGGGCAGCATCTGCACGACCCGTATGGTCGCGGGTGTTGGCGTTCCCCAGTTCACCGCCATCACCGAGTGCATGAAAGCGGCGGGCAAAGCGGGGGTGCCGCTAATTGCCGACGGCGGCATCAAGTTCTCAGGCGACGTCGCCAAAGCCATCGCCGCAGGAGCCAGCGCGGTCATGATCGGTTCGCTGTTGGCGGGCACCGAGGAAGCCCCGGGCGAAGTCTTCCTGTTCCAGGGACGGTCCTACAAGTCCTACCGTGGCATGGGATCGCTAGGCGCCATGTCTCGCGGCTCGGCAGACCGCTATTTCCAGGAAGAAGTTTCCGACAACCAGAAATTCGTTCCCGAAGGCGTCGAGGGCCGTGTGCCCTACAAAGGCCCGGCGGGCGCGGTCATTCACCAACTGGTCGGCGGCCTCAAGTCTTCTATGGGCTATACGGGCAGCGCGACGATCAATGACATGCGGACCAAGTGCAAGTTCTGCCGCATCACTAACGCGGGGCTGCGCGAAAGCCATGTCCATGATGTGACCATCACTAAAGAAGCGCCCAACTACCGCGGTGGGGCATAAGTTTCACTCAAGAACACCTTCGCCGGGGTGGGTGAAGGTATTACGGGAATTTTGGTGGTAAAATTTTCCCGTGTTCTTATCTAGGGGGGAGATAGGATGGAGGCCATCACAGTCTCATGACGCCTGGAGCTCGAATTCAGACATCTATCGATCTATTTTCCAAAGCCGACGAAACGGCTATGCCGTTCGACTATTTGGTTAACGGCTTTTTCCGGGGCAAGCGTTACGTTGGGTCGAAAGATCGCCGAAGTATTTCGGAGCGGATCTATGGCATCCAAAGACGCCGCGCCCGGCTCGACTGGTGGATCGATAGACATCTCTCACTACCGGCAACCGGTGAACCCAGGGCGCGCGCCCGATTGATCGCCGATTTAATGCTGGTTGACGGCGAAACCGTTGATGCGGTTGGCGCTCTGTTCAGTGGCGGCCGTCATTGTCCGCCGGAAATGAACGGCGACGAGATTGAGCTCGCCCATGCGCTCGAAGGCAGTCGGCTCGACCATGGCGACATGCCTCCTTGGGTAACCCTCGAATATCCCCAATGGCTTCACGGATCGCTTGAGGATGTCTGGGGCGACGGCCTGATCCACCAGATGAGCGCCTTCAACCAAGCAGCCCCTCTCGACTTGCGGGTCAATAGTCTCAAAACGGACCGCGCTCGGGCGAAACAAGCCCTCTTGAACGAGGGCATTGAGAGTGAAGAAACATCGTTTTCACCACATGGCCTAAGGGTCCATCGTCGACTGCGTCTTGGGGGCATCTCGGCGTTTCGCGATGGCCTGATCGAAGTACAGGACGAAGGATCGCAGATCGCCGCCCATCTGGCCGACGTAAAACCAGGCATGACGGTTATCGACTACTGTGCCGGCGGGGGCGGCAAAAGCCTTGCCATGGGCGCCGCTTTGGCGGGACAAGGCTCACTCTTCGCCTGCGATATTTCGGCGAAACGCTTAAGCCAGCTTGAAACCCGCGCAAAGCGGGCCGGAATCAGAGACACCAAGGTTATCGACCTGTCGTCAAAGGGAGCGGCCAAAGCTCTGCCGGGGAATGCCGATCGGTTAATGGTCGACGCCCCCTGCTCAGGCACCGGCACCTGGCGGCGCAATCCGGACGCCAAGTGGCGTCTCGACGCCGAAACCTTGAATCGTCATACAGAACGTCAGGCCAATATTCTCGAACAAGCCGCCTCTTTCGTAAAACCGGGCGGTCGGATGATCTACGTCACCTGCTCAGTCTTGCCCGAGGAAAACGAAAGCCAAGTCGACCGCTTTCTTTCCAATAATGACGACTATGCTTCCCTGCCGGTCGCCAGCGTTTGGAATGACGTTTTCCCCGCCTCCTGCCCAACCAACGGAGATTACCTCCGCCTGACCCCCGCCGACCACCAAACCGACGGGTTCTTCTGCGCCATCCTTGAAAGAAAAGCCTAAAATCACCATATGCGCGCTTGATTTTCAGGGGCTGGACCGTCACCATGCAGCCCCGTTCCCAGGGGTGCCCGCACTTAATTTTAATTTTAGCGGGCTGAGATCTGGCCGTTGCCAGGAACCCTTTGAACCTGAACCGGGTTATACCGGCGGAGGGATAGGAACCAGCCTTAAAAGCGCTTCCCCCTCCGGCCACTCTACGACCAGCAAGGACGACTAGCGCGATGACCATGAAAACCACCACCGACGTCAAGGCCCTCACCGTCACCACCGGCGCCATAGCGGGATCCCGCAAAACCTATGTGGCGAGCGACAGGTTCGAAGGCGTCAAGGTGCCGCTGCGCGAGATTTCCCTCCATCCGTCGGCGGAAGAGCCACCCTTGGTGGTCTACGACTGCTCGGGTCCCTATACCGATGAAACGGTGAGTATCGACATCACTAAAGGACTTGAAGCACTGCGCAAAGACTGGATTGAAAAGCGCGGCGATGTGGAACCCTATGATGGGCGCACCATGAAGCCGGAAGACAACGGCCGTAAAGAGCTGGGCGAAGAAGCCGTCGATCCCTTTGCCCGAGGCGACCAGAAACCGCTTCGCGCTAAAGATGGTGCGGCGGTCAGCCAGCTGGCCTACGCCAAACGAGGCATCGTCACCCCAGAAATGGAATTCGTCGCTATCCGCGAAAACGAAGGCCGCAAGGCCGCGCTGGAAAAAGCGCGCGACGGCGAAGACTTCGGCGCCAATATCCCCGACTTCGTCACCGGCGAATTCGTCCGCGACGAAATCGCCCGCGGTCGCGCCGTCCTGCCTGCCAACATCAATCACCCCGAATGCGAGCCGATGATCATCGGCCGGAACTTCCTCACCAAAATCAACGCCAATATCGGAAACTCGGCTATCTGCTCCTCGGTCGCCGAAGAAGTGGAAAAGATGGTCTGGGCCATCCGCTGGGGCGGCGATACGGTGATGGACCTTTCCACCGGTAAAGATATCCACAACATCCGCGAATGGATCATTCGCAACGCTCCCGTGCCCATCGGCACCGTGCCGATCTATCAGGCGCTCGAAAAGGTCAACGGGATCGCCGAAGACCTGACCTGGGAAATGTTCCGCGACACCCTGATCGAACAGGCCGAACAGGGCGTCGACTATTGGACCATCCATGCCGGGCTGCTGCTCTCCCACGTTCCGATGACCGCCAAGCGCGTCACCGGTATCGTTTCGCGCGGCGGCTCGATCATGGCCAAGTGGTGCCTAGCCCATCACGAAGAGAGTTTCCTCTACACCCATTTCCAGGATATCTGCGACATCGCCAAGCAATACGATGTCGGCTTGTCGTTGGGCGACGGCCTGCGCCCCGGCTCCATCGCCGACGCCAACGACGAGGCTCAGTTCGCCGAACTGCGGACCCTGGGCGAATTGCAAAAAATCTGCTTCGCCAACGATGTGCAGTGCTTCATTGAAGGCCCCGGCCATGTGCCCATGCACAAGATCAAGGAGAACATGGAGCTTCAACTCGAGGTCTGCGGTGAAGCGCCGTTCTATACCTTGGGCCCACTGGTCACCGACATTGCGCCGGGCTACGATCACATCACCAGCGCCATCGGGGCGGCAATGATCGGCTGGTACGGCACGGCCATGCTCTGCTACGTCACGCCAAAAGAACACCTCGGCCTACCCAACCGCGACGACGTTAAGGAGGGCGTGGTCACCTACAAGCTGGCCGCCCATGCAGCCGACTTGGCGAAAGGCCATCCGGGCGCTCAACTGCGCGACGACGCCATGAGCCGGGCCCGCTTCTCCTTCCGCTGGGAAGACCAGTTCCACATCGGCCTCGACCCGGACAAGGCGCTGGCCTTCCACGACGAAACCCTGCCCGCCGAAGGGGCCAAACTGGCCCACTTTTGCTCGATGTGCGGCCCCAAATTCTGCTCCATGAAAATTAGCCAAGAAGTCCGCGACTTCGCCGAGCAGAAAGAGGCCCAGAAACATGGCATGGAAGAAATGAGCGAGAAGTTCAAAGAAGCCGGTTCGGAGATTTACCAAAACACCGGCAAAACGGAAGCTGCCGAATAGGAAAACCCAGACTAAGCCCTTGCTTTTGAAGCCCTTTCCACTGTAATCTTGAAGAAAATAAGAAAAAATTCATTTCTTAAAAAAAGAAGAAGGTTCTTGGAACGTGGAAAGGGGATGGTGGTAGTGAAAATCTCAACCAAATTACCGGTTACAATTGTCGGCTTGGCAGTTTTGACCGCGTTTGTTGTCGGCGTAATGGCCTTTATCGAATCTGAGCGGGCAATTGAGCGTGAGGCGTTCGCCAAACTCGAGGCGGTTCAAGAATCCCGGATTCATGAGTTCGAAGGGTTACTGGAAACCATAAGTACCGATATCATGGTGGTTGCCGAAAACCACATGGCTATCGAGGCCTTGGAAGAGATTGAAACGGCCTGGGCCGAAATCAAAGAGAGTGGACAGGACCCGGCCGAGGTTCTCCAAAAGGAATACGTCACCGACAACCCCAATCCGGCGGGCCAAAAACACAAGCTCGATAAGGGGGCAGGCGCACTAACCTACAACGCCGTTCACACCAAGTATCACGACTGGTTCCGCGAACTGATGGAAGGCCATCAGTACTACGATGTCTTCTTGGTCGACGACGACGGCAATGTCGCCTACAGCGTCTACAAGGAAGCCGATTTCGGAACAAACCTCAAAGATGGCAAATGGAAAGATACGGACCTCGCCAAGGTTTGGAAAATGGTTCAGACCAACTTTAAGCGAGACTATGTCGCCTTTACCGATTTTGCTCCCTATGCGCCAAGCAACGGCGCTCCCGCCAGTTTCATGGCTTCGCCAATTTTCGACATGGAAGGCGAAAAGCACGGTACGCTGATCTATCAAATGCCAGTCGACCGCATCAACAAGATCATGCAAAACCCAGCAGGCATGGGCCGGACCGGACAGTCCTATATCGTCGGCATCGACAAACTGATGCGCAGCGATTCGCGTTTCCACAAGAAAGGCGAGCAAAGCACCATCCTTCGACAAAAGGTCGATACCGAGCATGTCGGCAAGGCCTTTAAAGGCGAAGATGGCATTATGGTCTCCACCAGCTATCGCGGCAATGAAGTACTTGCCGCCTACGGACCACTGGAGTTTCTTGGGGTGAAATGGGCCGTACTTGCCGAAATCGCCATGGAAGAGATCGACGAACCGGTCATCGCCATGCGCAACAATCTAGCCATCGTCGTGGTTATTATCGGCATCCTGATCGCCATTGCCGGGACCCTCTTCGCCCGCACTCTCACCAAGCCCATTTCGGGCATGGTCAACTCGATGGGCAGTCTGGCCGAAGGCAATCTCCAAGTCGACATTCCGGCCCAGGAGCGCACCGATGAAATCGGCGCTATGTCGAAGGCTGTTCAGGTCTTTAAGGACAACGCCATTCGAACCAAGAAACTCGAAGAAGAGGCCGAAGAGCAGAAGAAACGCGCCGAAGAAGAAAAACGCGCCATGATGCACAAGATGGCCGACGACTTCGAAGACAGTGTCGGCGGCGTCGTACAGACCGTTTCTTCCGCCGCCACACAGATGAACTCCACCGCTCAGAGCATGTCTTCGATTGCCGAAGAAACCAACGCCCAGGCGACTACCGTGGCGGCAGCCTCCGAACAGGCTACGGCTAACGTTCAGACAGTGGCGGCGGCAGCCGAGGAGCTATCGAACTCAATCAGCGAAATCAGTCGTCAGGTGGCCGAATCGTCTGGCGTCGCCAAGAACGCCGTCGACAAGGCGACGCGCAGTCATGACATGATTCAAGGGTTGGTCGAAGCCGCCCAGAAAATCGGCGAGGTGGTCTCTCTCATCACTGACATCGCCGACCAGACCAACTTGTTGGCGCTCAATGCCACCATCGAAGCCGCCCGCGCCGGCGATGCGGGCAAAGGCTTCGCCGTGGTTGCTTCCGAGGTCAAAAATTTGGCCAACCAGACGGCCAAGGCGACCGAAGAAATCGGTCAACAGATCGGCTCCGTTCAGGGAGCAACTGAAGAATCGGCGACCACCATTGAGGAGGTGGTCGAAGTCATCGGCAAGATGGACGAAATCGCCTCGGCCATCGCCGCAGCCGTCGAAGAACAGGGAGCGGCGACCCAGGAAATCGCCCGCAACGTCGAGCAGGCGGCCATCGGCACTCAGGACGTTTCGTCCAACATTCAGGGCGTCACCCAAGCCGCCAGCGAAGCAGGGGCGGCTTCCAGCCAAGTGCTCGAAACCTCCAAGGAGCTTTCTCAAAACGCCACCAATCTCAAGGTCCAGGTGGACAAGTTCCTCGATCAAATCAGAGGTGGCTAAACAGTACGCCACCTAACAAAAAGGTAAGCCCCGCATCCAAATGGAACGCGGGGCTTTCTTTTTCGCCTCGACCGTTCTTAAACTACCGCATGGAAACCCTGCCCCTCGACCTTCTCGCGCTACTTTTCGCTGTCGGCTTGGCGGGTGGCTTCGTCGATTCCATCGCCGGTGGCGGCGGGCTACTCTCGGTACCGGCCCTGATGGCGACCGGCCTCAATCCCGTTCAGGTCCTCGGCACCAACAAGGCCCAGGCGGTTTTCGGCTCCTTCACCGCCACCCTCAACTACGCCCGCAAAGGCCATGTACGCCTAGCCGATATGAAGCTCGCCATCGCCTTCACCTTTATCGGCTCGGCGGTGGGAACAATATTGGTTCAGGTACTCGATGCCGATCTGATGACCCAGATCATCCCCTTTTTGCTGATTGGAGCGGCGGCCTATTTTCTCTTTGGCCCACGCATCGGCGACATCGACCGCCACCATCTGATTGAGACGACCCCTTTCTATCTGATCTTCGGCCTATCACTCGGCTTTTACGATGGGTTCTTCGGTCCCGGCACCGGGTCGTTCTGGGCTCTGGCCTTCGTCGCCCTACTCGGCTTCAATATGCTGAAAGCCACCGCCCATACCAAAGTGGTCAACTTCACCAGCAACTTCGCCTCCCTGCTATTTTTCGCTTTCGCCGGTCATGTGGTCTGGAGCTATGCTTTGGTTATGGCGGTCGGCCAGTTGATTGGCGCAAGGTTGGGCTCGTCGCTTGCGATGACCCACGGCACGAAACTGATTAGACCCCTGCTCGTCATCGTTTCCTTGGCTATGACGACCAAAGTCATGTGGGACGACCCGGACAACGTGATACACAGGCTACTCATTGACCTGTTTTAGGGCCTGGATTAGTGAAATTCGCCGCATTCATACTAACCATCGGCATTGCTCTTGCGCCTTTGAGCGCCAAGGCGGCGGACTGCTCTTTTGACCTCGCCAAACTTGAGCGGAAAATTGAGAGAAACATGCTGATTCTCTGCCGCGACCACAAACCCTTGATCATCCCCAACTGCGCCAAAAAGCAGATCGACAGCCTGGAGCGCGGCAAGACCAAAATGGTCTATTACGATGTCAAGGGCCTCAAAACCTACATCGAGGGCTACGGTTCCGATGGCCTCCAAACGATCAACATGCGCCGGGGCGACGATTTTTGGGCCATTTTCGGTATCGATGGGAAAACCGGCAAGGTTAAGAAAATCCGGGTTCGGGGCGCTAAAGAGTTCGATCTCAGAAGTTCCTGCAAAAGGCGTGATTAGACTGGCGATTGGGCCGCCGATGGGCTAAGAGTCCAAGCTCCTTCTTACAGACCCATTTTTTCGGTTTTAGCGCCATGTCCGACAATATTCTGATCATCGATTTCGGTTCCCAGGTTACCCAGCTGATTGCCCGGCGGGTTCGCGAAAGCGGGGTCTACTCGGAAATCCATCCGTTCAACGCCGTCGATGACGCACTGCTCGAAAAATACAATCCGAGCGGCATCATTCTTTCCGGCGGTCCGGCCTCGGTGACTTGGGAAGAAAGCCCACGCGCCCCGGCAAAGGTCTTCGAGATGGGTGTGCCGGTGCTTGGCATCTGCTATGGCCAGCAAACCATGATGCAGCAGTTGGGCGGACGGGTTGACACATCAGACCATCAGGAATTCGGCCGCGCCTTCGTCGATGTCACCGACGATTGCGAACTGTTTCACGGGGTCTGGAGCGTCGGCGCTAAGGAGCAGGTCTGGATGAGCCATGGCGATCGGGTCGGCCAACTGGCCCCTGGCTTCCGCGTGGTGGCGACCAGCGAAGGCGCGCCCTACGCCGCCGTCGCCAATGACGAGAAACGCTTCTACGCCGTCCAGTTCCACCCCGAGGTGGTCCATACCCCCCACGGCGCGCAGCTGCTCGAAAACTTCACCCACCGGGTTTGCGGCTGCGGCGGCGACTGGACCATGGCGGCCTTTAAGGAAACCGAGATCGCCAAAATCCGTACTCAGGTTGGTAGCGGCCGGGTGATCTGCGGCCTTTCCGGCGGCGTCGACAGCTCCGTCGTCGCGGTGTTGCTGCACGAAGCCATCGGCGATCAGCTAACCTGCGTCTATGTGGACACCGGCTTCATGCGCATGGGCGAATCCGAACAGGTGGTCGGCCTGTTCAAGGACCACTACAACATTCCGCTGATCCATTGCGACGCTTCAGACCGCTTCTTCGAGGCGCTCGGCGACGAGACGGACCCGGAAAAGAAACGCAAGACCATCGGCAAACTGTTCATCGACGTTTTCGAAGAAGAAGCCAAGAAGATCACCGACGCCAAGTTCCTCGCCCAGGGCACCCTCTACCCAGACGTTATCGAAAGCGTTTCCTTCACCGGCGGGCCCAGCGTCACGATCAAGAGCCACCACAACGTCGGCGGTCTGCCCGAACGCATGGACCTGGAACTGGTCGAGCCGCTACGCGAGTTGTTCAAGGACGAGGTCCGCGCTCTGGGCCGTGAACTCGGCCTGCCCGAAGCCTTCGTCGGCCGCCACCCGTTCCCCGGACCGGGCCTAGCCATCCGTATTCCAGGCCAGCCGCTGACCCGCGAGAAAGCCGATGTCCTGCGCAAGGCCGACGCCATCTACCTCGAAGAAATCCGCAACGCCGGACTCTACGATGCCATCTGGCAGGCTTTCGCCGTCCTGCTGCCCGTCCAGACCGTTGGCGTCATGGGCGATGCACGCACCTACGACTACGTCTGCGCGCTGCGCGCCGTAACCTCCACCGACGGCATGACCGCCGACTACTACCACTTCGACCACGAATTCCTCGGTCGGGTGACCAACCGCATCATCAACGAAGTGCGCGGCATCAACCGGGTGGTCTACGATTGCACGTCGAAACCGCCGGGAACCATTGAGTGGGAGTAGTCCATAAAAGCCTTTAAGGCGCACTTAAGGTTGGGAAGCCACCTTCTTGCCGAAACGCGGAACCCGCGTCCAATTGGTAATGTAAGGAAACACCCAATGCTTCTGAGAAATATTATCCTCCCAGGTATTCTCGCAACGGCACTCTTAGGCGCAACGCCTCCGGCCCTCGCCGAAAACAGTCATTCCCATGACGGTCACGGTGCGGCCTCAGTCTCCCTTAAATTAAACGATGGGAAAAAATGGCAAGGCGACCAATCAATGCTGACCGGAATGAACGGCATCCGCACCGCCATGGCCGCTCAGTTGGGGCAAATTCACGAAAACAAGCTCCCTGACGCCGAATACAAAGCCCTGGCCGGTTCCCTTCAAAAGGAAATCAACTATATGGTTGAGAACTGCAAGCTTTCGCCGGAAGTCGATGAACAGCTGCATGTGGTTCTTGAGCAGGTTATCGAAGGAATTGACGGCATGCAGGCCGGAGCTCATCCCCGCAGCGGTGCGGTCAAGATCGTCCAGGCGCTCAATGCTTACGGAAAGCACTTCGAACATCCGGGATGGGCGCCTCTCGGAAAATAGGCTCTGATATTCTCTCGGGGGGGGGGGCAGGCTTGGGCTATCGCCCCTCCGAGAGGAACTTTTGAGGGATGAAGGAGCGGCATGCGCATCTTGCTCGCTGAAGACGATACTCTTCTAGGTAAGGGCATAGAAACCGGCCTCACACAAGCCGGGTTCGCCATCGACTGGGTATGCAACGGCGATGATGTCCTTCACGCCGCCTCAACCGCCCCTTACGATGCCATCATCCTTGATCTCGGGCTGCCGAAAATTGACGGTATGACGGCCTTGCGCCAATTGAGAAGCTCTGGGAACGGAACGCCGGTTCTTATTTTAACTGCCCGCGATTCGCTAAACGACAGAGTGGATGGCCTCGATGCGGGGAGTGACGATTACATGATCAAACCCTTTGAACTCGCCGAATTGCAAGCCAGACTCCGCGCCCTGGTTCGCCGCTCAAAAGGGATTAGCGAAACGGTTCTACGAAATGGACCGGTCACCCTTACCCCCTCCTCCCGCATCGTTTTTAATGGCGATATACAGGTCAGCCTTTCCGAGCGGGAATTCATGACCTTGCAAGAGTTGATGCTCAATACCGGAAGGGTTCTTTCCAAAACCCAACTGGAAGACAAGATTTACAGCTGGGGAGAGGAAATCGAAAGCAATACCATCGAGGTCTATATCCATTATCTGCGCAAAAAACTCTACCCCGAGCTAATCCGAACCGTGCGCGGCGTCGGATATGTCATCCCGAGGGGAGAAGATATTTGAGGTTATCTCTCCATCGACGGCTCCTGCTTATTCTCTTGGGCAGTATGGCGCTGGCCTGGATGGCGACGGCCTTTTTCACTTATTTGGACAGCAGGCAACAAATCAACGACATGCTGGACGAAGGCATGATTCAGTCCGCCGAATTGCTCCTGGCTCTAACTGATCGATTGCCTCCGGAAGACTGGAAAGACGTCTCACTTGAGAACCGCCCGGGACAAGTCATGGCCTATCGAATCATCCCCTCGGAATCTCATAAAATTATTGCCTCATCCAATATGCCTGATTTTTCACAAAGCCGGTGGCATGAAGGTTTCTCCGATCAAACGTCAAACAATGAAAAATGGCGTATTTACAGAACTGGAAATCGCTTCGATGGGAAAATTGAAATAGCGCAGCGCTACCGTTTTCGCGATCAGATGGCGAAAAACGTGGCGATACACATCATTCATCCCATCTGGCTGGCGGTCCCCCTTCTCGCCATTTTGATCTGGTTTTCTGTGCGATGGGGGCTTTCCCCTCTCCAAGCGGTCACGCAAAACCTTCAACACCGTGCGGCGACCAATCTGGAGCCTTTGGCATCGGACAAGGCGCCCAAGGAAGTGCTGCCGCTTATTACCGCACTCAACAAATTGTTTGAACAAATCCGGCAGTCACTGGAAAAAGAGCGGCAGTTTACCGACGACGCAGCCCACGAATTGCGCACCCCACTTGCCGCGATCAAGACCCATGCCGAAATCGCTTTCCAGACAGGCGATGAGCGGGAACGGAATAAAGCCCTGAAATACCTCGTCAAGGGGACCGAACGAGCGATCCGAATGGTTCATCAATTGCTGATCATGGCAAGGCTCGACCACCAGAGTATCTCGTTGGCCGGAACCTCCTTGAACGTGAACGCCCTGCTCATTGAAACGGTTATCGAAGAAACCCCTCGCGCAATGTCAAAAAATATCGATCTCGGCATTTCAGAGGAAACCAACGCCGAAGCGACCATTTGGGGAAATGCCGATCTACTGAAAGTCATGATTGGCAATCTTATCTCCAACGCCGTCCGCTATGGTCGAAACGGCGACAAAGTGACGGCCTCGGTCAAGCGTCAGGGAAATGTCATTACTGTTGAAATTACGGATACGGGTCCTGGCATTCCTCCCGAATTGCTGCCCCGGATTTTTGACAGATTCTACCGAATTGAAGGTTCGCAAGAGCAAGGCTCAGGCCTCGGCCTCTCCATCGTTTCCCGAATTGCTGAAATCCATGATGCCGAGATAACCTTGACGAACAACTCGGAAAACGATGGACTTACCGCAACTGTCGTCTTTCCCCACTCGGGCAATAGTCACCCCCAAGAATAGGGGCTTACGCACCGCCCTTAAATCGCCAAGAACTTCTTCTTTCCTTTTGTCACTTATAAGATGTAGGCCGGATTGACAAAGGAAGGAGCGGTTTCATGGCCATGACCAAATCGACAGCTACCATTTTAGGTGGCTCCCTGATTGCCGGGTTGGCGTTTTTGGGCCTATTGCTCGGTGACGCCGCCGTTAAATTTCGAGAGTTGGAACGCACGGTCGCCGTCAAAGGCTTAGCCGAGCGCGAGGTGACCGCCGATATCGTTATCTGGCCAATCCAGTTTACCACGGCTAGCAACGACGTCTCCAAACTCTATGTCGCCATCGAACAAAGCTTCCAGAAAATCGGAGCCTTCCTTGCCGAGCAGGGCATCAAGGAAAGCGAAATCACCGTTTCCACTCCAGCGATCACCGATAAGTCGGCCCAGGCCTACGGCAACAACGTCCGCGCCGAGTTTCGCTATACGGCCAAACAGACCGTCACCGTCTATTCAAAAGACATCGTCACGGTCCATAAGGCCATGCGCGCGCTTTCCAACCTCGGCAAACAGGGGATCGTCTTTAGCGGCAACGATTATCAAGCGACCACCGAATATCTATTTACCCAGCTCAACGACCTAAAGCCTAAGATGATTGAAGAAGCGACCCGCAAGGCGCGCGCCGTCGCACAAAAATTCGCCGAAGACTCAGAGAGCAAGCTGGGCAAGATCAAAAAGGCCAAACAAGGACAGTTCTCCATATCGCCGCGGGATAAAAACAACCCCCACATCAAAAAAATCCGTGTGGTTTCAACGGTCGAATACTATCTCTCTGATTGATCGGGCAAAATTGGGAGGCAGTCATGAAATTCGAAGGCGGGTGTTATTGCGGCCAGTTGCGCTACGAGGCCGAGGGCGAACCACTGGCCAAGGCTCAATGCCATTGCCGCCAGTGTCAGTATTTTAGCGGGGGCCATCCAAATGTAATTATTGGAATGCCGAGCGAGGGATTTAAATATACCAAGGGTGAACCCAAGCAGTTCACCCGCGACGATTTGGAAACGCCGCGGACAAGAGATTTCTGCCCCAATTGCGGCACCCATATCCTGACCCGCTCACCCAACCTGCCGACCGGCCTTTTCGTCAAAGTCGGCACCATGGACGACCCAAGCCTCTATGGCAAACCGGCCGTCGCCATCCAGACCGCCGACGCACAAGAGTTCCACCACATCCCGGAAGACGCCAAGACCTTCGAGCGGTTTGCAAAATAAGGGGGAAGAAACTCCTTTAACAGCATTGCCCCTTGAAATTGCATCAAGGGAGGTTCACCCTTTTCGCCAGCTAAAAAAACAACCCGAAGGGCGTAGGCATATGAAAAAAGGACTTATGATCGGCATCGGCGGCGTTGCAGTGGTTATCGTCGCCATCGTCGTTTTCTTTATTTCCTCAATCGATTCGATCATCAAAGAGGTGGTCGAGACGGTCGGTTCGGAAACCACTAAAACCGAGGTATCCCTCAACGAGGCTTCTGTCTCTCTATCGGATGGCCGGGCGGCCTTACGCGGGCTTGTCGTGGGCAACCCTTCGGGCTTTAAAACCGACAACGCCTTCTCACTCGGCGAAATCAGCGTCACCATCGATGGGGCCAACTCCAACGAAAAACAGGTAGTGATTAAGGAAGTGGCGATCAACGCGCCTCAGGTGACCTATGAACTGGGCTCCAATGGCAGCAATATTGACGCCATCCAAAAGAACGTCGAAAGCGCCACTGGCGGCAGCGGCGGCTCGTCGTCTTCTTCAAGCTCCGAAGGGCCGAAGCTGATTATCGACAATCTCTATGTGCGAAACGGCAAAATCCGCATTAGCGCTCCCATGATGGGCAGCAAGACTATGGATGCCTCCCTGCCGACCATTCATTTGAAAGATATCGGTCGTGACAGCGGCGGCGCTTCTCCGGCCGAGGTCGCTCAGCAGGTGCTCGCCAAGGTTACCGGAAGCGTCGGCAGCACGGTGGGACAGCTCGACCTTTCCGCCGTTACCGGCATGGCTCAAAAAGCCGCCGAGGAAGCAACCAAGGCCATGGAAGGGGCAACCGAAGGCGCAGGCGACGCCGTAAAAGGCGCAACCGACGCAGCCAGCGGCGCAGTGAAAAAGCTCTTTGGCAACTGACAAAGGGACGAAAACAATCAATAAAGGCGGCTCCCTGGTGGGCCGCCTTTTCATTGGGTAAGTTAGAGATATGACGAACACCCTCGAAGCCGCTATCCCCAAGCTTTCAGCCCTCGCCGCCTTTTACGACGAGTTGCTGAAAAAGAACGGCCCGACACCGTCTGGAGTCGCTTGGCGTGATCAGGACGGCCAACATTTGCGTTTCGAAGTGATGTTGCAGCTTATTGGAAGCGAAGAGCTCCACAGAGGGGGTGTTTCGATCAACGACCTAGGCTGCGGCTACGGAGCGCTTTTCGATTACATCAAAGACGACCCCTTGATGAAGAACAGCCGCTACCAAGGCTATGACATTTGCGAATCTTTGATCGACCAAGCAAAGCGACTTCACAGCGACGACCGCGCCCGCTTCACCCAGAGCATGGTCGCCACCGAGGCCGCCGACTACTCTTTCGTCTCCGGCACATTCAATATGGTCGCCGACCGGGATGACGAAGGGTGGCGGGCCTATATTCGGGACTCGCTCGCCCATCTCTGGCGACAAACACGAAAAGGCCTCGCCTTTAATATGCTTGATGCAGCCCGCACACCGTTTGATAAACGCAACGGCGGCCTGTTTTACGACCGAGCGCAGCGATACATGGATTTTTGCCAAAACACCCTTGGCGCTAAAACGACTCTGGTTGACGACTACCCGCTCGATGAGTGGACGCTTCTTTTAAGGCGTTAAACAACCCGATGGCTCCGACCGACACTCATAGTGAAACGAAAAAAGGAACGAAATCATGGCTCTTGCAAAATATTCCATCGCATTGCTCGCCTTAGCCCTGTCGATCCTGACGTCGGCACAAGCCGGGGCCAAGTCTGAAAATAGCGATTGCCAGTCACCCTATCAGGTCGTCAAGGCAACCGCCGACACGGTCTGGCGGCTCAATACCCAGACCGGCGCCATCGCCGCCTGCCGGTTCGTCGGCGGCGTCATGGAATGCGCCAACGAACAGACCGCCGTGGTGCGCGACAAAACAGACTACCGCACTTATCGCGACGAGCAGCGCCAGCGGGAAATGCAGGAGCGCGAGGAAGACCTCGCCTTTATGGAACGCATGTTCAACATGGCGATGAAATTTATCCGCTCATTCATCGAGCTTGAAAAAGAGACGGCGCAGTAACTTTTGATCGGTTATCGCTTGAAAATAAGCCCAGGCACCTCATCTGAAACTCAATAAGAGCATAAAAAACAGCTTGAGAGGCCCCCCTATGACCAACCCTGTCTCGCCTACCAGCCTTACACCAGAATTCAAACAACTGGACCGAGACCATGAAGAACTGCATGCCGTCCTGTCAGATGTTTCCAAGCATATTGCGCTCGGCGCCCCCAACCTATCGGACTCGCTTATCCTTCTGATTGGCTGCCTCTCCGCCCATTTTCGCCGTGAAGAGACCATC
Source organism: uncultured Rhodospirillales bacterium (assembly GCA_965368335.1). GTDB lineage: Bacteria > Pseudomonadota > Alphaproteobacteria > Rhodospirillales > JAPHRK01 > CBDUMN01. The sequence goes on along the minus strand of CBDUMN010000064.1, from coordinate 2,555 downwards.
ATGGAAAAACTCGGCTACAACGCCCTCGCCATTCACCGCAAACAACATGCAGTGCTGGAACGCGGGTTTAAAGACGTCCTGCGCGATATTGAAATGGGCCGGTTCAGCGAAACGACAAAGGCGCTTTATCAAGTGTTCGAAGAAGGCCTTGAGAAACACAACACCCAGTCGGACAGCTTACTGCTCGTAGCCGACGACAACCGCCAAACCAGTGAAATGCTGGAAGCGGCAATGCAGCATTAGAGCGGATTTGACCATCAAATAAATGACATGGCGTAAAGGCCTTCGACCTGCCACTCTGTTTGAAACCAAACTATTTGGAACAACGGAAGAGACGCCATGCAGGATCAAGACCTCGCCCAATATCTCAAGCCGGGAAAATTCGTCAACAGCGACGATCCCGACATCATCGCTTTCGCCAAAGAAATCGCTGGGGAGACGGGTGACGATAAAGAAAAGGTCTTGCGGCTGTTTCACGCCATCCGCGATGACATCCTCTACGACCCCTACATGCCCATGGGTCTCAAGAGCAGCTATACGGCCACGGATTGTCTGGCCCAGCGCCGCGGCTGGTGCGTTCCCAAAGCGGCCTTGTTGGCGGCCTGCGCCCGGGTGATTGGCGTCCCGGCCCGCCCCGGCTATGCCGATGTCATGAACCATCTGGCGACGGATAAGCTGATCGAGTCCATGGGCGGCTGCGAGGTCTTTTACTGGCATTCTTATTGCGACCTCTATCTCAACGGCAAATGGGTCAAGGCCACACCGGCGTTCAACAAATCCATGTGCGAAAAATTCGGGCTTCTGCCGCTGGAATTCGACGGAGAAAACGACTCCCTTTTCCACGAATTCGACAAGGCGGGCAACAAGCATATGGAATACGTTCAGGATCGGGGCCCATTCTTCGATGTGCCTTTCGAAGAAATTACCGCAACCTTCCGTAAAGAATACAACGGCATGAACGGCCAAATGGGTGACGGAATCGACGGCGACTTCCAGGTGGAAGCCGGGGCCTGATTCATTTTTTTGCAGACAAACAAATGGCGGTCCACCTGATGGCGGGACCGCCTTTTAGGGTCAGGACTCATTATTTTTTTTATTTTTGACCGCAGTTACTTTTTAGAGCGGCGTTTCTCGGTCGGCTCGGGTTCGGTTAATTGACATAGAGGAGGCGAAGGCGTTTATCTTCGGCAATATAGGTCGCCGACTGATATTCATCGACCAGCCCGATTTCGGTGCCATCGGATTCACACACCAAAAAACGTTCGCCATCTTTGTTGATTTCCCGCTTTACGTAGGCGATTTCGCCAAGGCCAAGCATCAGAAAATCGTAGATGTTCATGTCCTGCTTACTCTGAGCGTCAAAGGACTGGTCATCGCTATGTGGATCGTTATGCATAGGGCACCTAATCGTTAGTTCCGCACACCCTTGCGAGCGCGCCGCCTTTCTTTATTCTTTCAACTTACGCCTCGCCCCGTCGCGCCTCAATCGACTGCGCGTATACAGTCCCTGGCTTTGGTATACCCCTCCATATACGAAAGTATCCTGTTGTTTTAACGTATTGATTTAAAGGAATTTATCACCACCTCTGTGATGCTGAAAAAAAGCTCCTATATAAAAAGACGACAATCAAAGATCGGATTTTTATGCGACACGGCGGATCGACACCCACTCGGCAAAGCTCACAAAAAGACTGGCAAACCATCAAAACCCTGGCGCCTTACCTCTGGCCCGAGGGGTCAATGGAGTTGCGTCTGCGCGTCGTTGTCGCCATTGCCCTACTGGTCGGGGCCAAAGCGGTTAACGTCACCGTCCCCCTCTTTTATAAAGAGGCCGTCGATCTGCTTTCAGCCGAACAGGCGACCCTCGTCGCCGTTCCGCTCGCTCTACTTGTCGGCTACGGATTGGCCCGTGTGCTGGCCCTGGCGTTCGGCGAATTGCGCGATGCCGTCTTTGCCAAAGTCGCCCAACGCGCTATCCGCACCGTGGCGCTAAAAACATTTCGTCACCTCCACGCCCTCTCCCTTCGCTTTCATCTGGACCGCCAAACCGGCGGGGTTTCCAGGGCTATCGAGCGGGGCACCAAAGGCATTGAGTTTCTGCTGAACTTCATGCTGTTCAACGTGCTGCCGACCCTGCTCGAAATCGTCCTGGTTTGCGGCATCCTCTGGAGCCTTTTCGGCTTTGCCTACGCCCTGGTCACCTTTCTCACCATCAGCGGCTATGTCGCCTGGACGTTGATCGTCACCGAGTGGCGGCTCAAGTATCGCCGGGCAATGAACGACACCGACAACAAGGCCAACACCAAGGCCATCGACTCCCTGCTCAACTACGAAACGGTCAAGTATTTCGGCAACGAGGATTACGAAGCGAGGCGTTACGACGATGCCCTGGTGCGTTATGAAGACGCCGCAGTAAAAAGTAAGACAACCTTATCGCTGCTCAACATCGGCCAAGCCGCAGTTATTTCCATCGGTCTCGTCATCATCATGGTCATGGCGGGCAATGGCGTGGTCAAGGGAACCATGACCATCGGCGACTTCGTATTGGTCAACAG
>CBDUMN010000063.1:0-19841 GCA_965368335.1 uncultured Rhodospirillales bacterium | reverse complement strand
ACCACACGCTCAAGACGCTGCACGTCTTCTTCCGTTGCGTTCATTGCCGCTTTGCGCGCCGCCCAGACCTCCAGGTCACCCCGAATTTCAGCCAAATCATGAAGGTTTTCAGAGTTGGTTCTCAGAAGCGCCGTCAAAGGCGAGTCCATATCGCCAGCCGACGAAATGACCCGGGTGCCGCCCCCCTGGACCGCCTCGAGAAAGCCTTGCGCCTTCAACTTCTGCAAAGCCGCCCGGACCGAAACCCGGCTCACCCCAAGGGATTCAGCCAACTGCCTTTCACCCGGCAGGCGTTGTCCCGGCGTCAGGTCGCCGTTGGATATCTGATCCAAGATCAGCCCCGCAACCCGCTCGGAAACCTTTTGTCCCTTTTCAGGCGTTTGCTGTTGTTCGTCGGTCATGAGCGTCAATCGCTACCATTTAGTTCCAAAAAAGGGAAACAACCTATGGAGTGCGGTTCTCTCCGTCAAGAGCGGTCAGACTAGTCTATATCAGCTTCCGCGTCGGGCAAGAAAGATTCCCGTCAGAATAACCAAACCTCCGGCTGCCTGCGTCCAGCCTAAGGCTTCATCAAACAGCAACCAAGCAAGAACAGCCGCCGTCGCCGGTTGCAATAATAGGCCTACGGAAGAAAAAGCGGCAGGTAAATGGGCCAGGGCATAAGCGATCATTCCCTGCCCACCAACATGGGAAATCCATGCCAAACCAAAAAGAATCGCCCAACCGTAGGCGCTTTCCACAACGAGACTTTCGCCCATCATTAAAGCGACAGGTAGAAGAAGCGCCGCCATAACCACGCTGCTCCAAGCCATGATAGTAGCCGTCGAAAACCGCCCACGAAGCCTTCCCACGGAAAGAATGTAACCTGCATAGAAAATTGCCGTGATTACGCCAAGGACATCACCCAGAATTCGTTCCGGTCTGAAGGCGACACTGTCGCCCATCAAAATAAAAGCCCCAAGGATCGCCAAGGCCATGCCGATTAAAAAGGTGCGAGAGAACCGTTCTTTGAACAACAGGAACCCCGCAAGGGTGACGAAGATAGGTGCAAAATTGGCCAGCAACGTCGCATTGGCCACCGATGTCTTGAGGATCGACCAATGCCAAAAAGCGAGATCGCCGGCAAAAAAGAACCCAACCAAAGCCAACTGACCGAAATCCGATAGCGTTTTGGGGCGTTGCGGCTTCTTTGGGCTGCGCCCTTCGGCAGCCATCAAAACCATAAGAACGGGCACCGCCAACAGCACCCGATAAAAGGCCGACCCCACGGGACCAATCTCGCTCAAGCGGACAAAAATTGGGGCAAACGCAATCGCCACGGCGCCCATAAATAAGGCGGGAAGCGCCGCATTGGCGCCTTTATTCTCCACCGTTCCGTCGCTCATACCGTCTACTTGCCCCATAGTTCCAATGCGCTAGGGTCAGGACCCTAAGGTATTAGCAAAGCAATGGGTTTTTACGCTATATTTCTCAACCAAGCCAATGAAACGCCGCATAAGAGAAGCTAAAGCCCCATGATCAAACCAATGCCCGACGGATGGGAACGCTTCCTGGAAGAAGACGAAGGCCCGGTTTTTCAGCAGATTAACCCTGAAGGCGAAACGCCCTTAGTGCTGATCTGCGATCACGCGGACAATAAGATACCGCGGACTATGGGAAAACTGGGGCTCAACAACGATCTTCTCACCCAACACATTGCCTGGGATATCGGCGCGGCGGAAGTCACACGGCTGGTTGCCGAAAGGCTCGACTGTCAGGCCTTTTTCACCCGGTTTTCCCGTCTCGTTATTGACGTCAATCGAGCGCCGGGCGATCCGGCTTCCATCCCCGAAGAAAGCGATGGCAATCCCATCCCCGGCAACCGAAACTTGAGCGAGGAAGAACAGGTCGCCCGCGCCGAAGTTTTCGCCCATCCTTACCATCAGGCGATTTCCGATGGCATGGCCCATGTGATGCGAAATTCAGGCCCTCCAGCGCTTTTCTCCATCCACAGCTTCACCCCCGTCATGATGGGACGCGCACGCCCCTGGGATGCGGGAATATTGTGGAACCGCGACCCACGTATCGCCCTGCCAATGATTGAACATCTCCGCCAGCACTCACATCTCCATATTGGCGACAATGAACCCTACGACGGCAAGCAGTTGGCTTACTCCATTGACCGTCATGGGTTGGCTGCAGGACTCCCCAACGCCGCCATTGAAATCAGGCAGGACCTGATTTCAGACGCTGAAGGGGTTAAGGCCTGGGCAAAGCTGCTCGGCGACGCACTCGAAGATGCACTGTCCCGTGAAGGACTGCACCATGTGGAGCATTTTTAGAGATGTCCTTATTCAAAGAGCCGCCATGGACCGTCGGGATCGAGGAAGAATATCTACTCGTCGATAAGGAAACGCGCGACCTCGCCGATCCTCCCGAACAGATGCTCAAAGACTTCGAGACAGCCATGCCGGAGCATGTGCGGCCTGAGTTTCTGAGATCGCAAGTTGAAGTGGGAACATCCGTCTGCAATACCGTCGGCGAAGCGAAGGGCCAGTTGCGCGACCTTCGCAAACTAGTGGCCGAAATTGCCGGAAACTACGGCCTTGCCCCAATCGCTTCCTCAACCCACCCCTTCGCCCAGTGGGAAGACCTCAAGCACACCGATAAAGCCCGTTACCACACACTGGCGAAAAACCTTCAAGCCGTCGCCCGCCGGTTGGTTATTTCGGGTATGCACGTCCATGTAGGAATAGAAGACGAGGAACTGCGCATCGACCTGATGAATCAGGTTACCTATTTTTTGCCCCATCTCCTCGCCCTTTCAACCTCCTCGCCATTCTGGCGCGGCGAGGACACGGGCCTGAAGTCTTATCGACTGGCCATTTTCAGCGAACTGCCGCGCACCGGCCTCCCTCAAAGCTTTGCCTCCTATCAGGAATACAGCCGTCATGTAAAAGTGCTGGAGATGGCCGGATTGATCGATGATGCAAGTATGATTTGGTGGGACGTGCGACCGAGCGTTAAGTTCCCGACCCTGGAAATGCGGATCACCGACGTCTGCACACGGCTTGACCACGCCGCCGCCATCGCCGCGCTTTATGTTTGTATTCTCCGCATGCTCTACCGACTCCGCCGCTCCAATCAACGCTGGCGGCAATACGCCCATATGTTAATCGAGGAAAACCGCTGGCGCGCTCAGCGCTATGGGATGGATGAAGGACTGGTCGATTTTGGCAAGGGAGAGATTGTTTCCTGCGCAGACTTGTTGGACGAACTCCTCGACATGGTCAAAGAAGACGCAGAGGCGCTCGGCTGCACCGAAGAAATCATGGCGGCCCGTCTTATCATTGAAAACGGCACAAGCGCACATCTTCAGCAGAAGAAATACAACTCAGTCCGCAAGAAAGGCGGCAGCCATGAAGACGCACTGAAAGGCGTGGTCGATTGCCTGACCTTCCAAACGCTCGACGGCCTTTGATCTCTGAGCTTATTGATTTAAAGCGCTACGCCCAGACTTTCAATGGCTTCGCGGACATCGGCATACCGAACCGGCTTGTGAAGCACGGCGACATCACTGCATTGAACATTGCCATCATAAAGCTGTTTCAAAGTATCGGGACTAGTGTCGCCGGAGAGCAGAACGCTTGGCACAGTCGCGCCTAAGGCCGAGCGGACAGACGCAATAACCTCTAGCCCGGTTTCGTCATCGCCTAAGCAAAAATCGCTTACAATGGCCTGCGGAAGCGATGGCAAATGACTCACTTTTTCCAATGCCTCTTCGCCACTGGCAACAGAGATAACCTGACAGCCACGGCCTCGAAACGACAACACGAAGGCGTCCCGAATATCCGGCTGATCTTCGACAAAAAGAATATAGGGTTCTTGCTTATCCAGAAACACCAAGCGCATCCCAAATCAGAGAAGAACCCGAGAATACACAACCAATGATATATACGCAATCCGCGAGTGCGAAAAAGAAAGATCATCGACTTATGGTTTAGGCGGATAATCAACCAATCGTGGAGTTCTTATCGATGGCCTGCTGGATTCCGGCAATCAGTTCCTTACCGATGGCCCCACCATCGCCGGAAACCCGGTCACGAATCACCACCCGCATGGTATCGATATGGGCCTTGACGATTTCAACCGCGTTGTCATCCTCACGGCAGTGTTCATGAGTGATCTCATAAAGCATCTTGGCGACATGGGTGATCAAGGGATAACCAAAAGTCCCCCCTTGCCCCCGCAACTCATGGGCAAGCAGATGAATTTTCTCGAAATGAGCAGACCTACGTCCGGGCTTCATCAGGGCATCGGCGCAAAGATTGGATAATTCGGACAGATATTTGAGCGCCCAATCGGCAAAATCGAGTTTCTTACGTTCCAGTTTTTCTTCAGCCTTTTCAAGAATCGCCATGGGCATTTCGCCGCCCTTCGCCGATCCCATGCCCCCAACCTTGTCTTTTAAATAGTTAGGCAAACGGAAGCACCAAACATCGGATTCTTCCTTTGGTTTCACCGTCTTTTTCTCCGAATAGACGATGGTCATGTCCTTATCGGTATTTTTCCGTCGCTCGGAAGCTTTATCATAGGTACCGCTGCGCCGACGCCGATCAGGCCCAAAATAGGTGTGGGTTGCAATAATTTGCCTGGGGTAATCGACAACCTCCAACACCCGCTTATAGACGGATTCCGCCGAGAACGGCTTAGCCAGAAATTCCGTCGCCCCCAGATCACGGGCCGCCGAAACATACTCGTCGTCGGCCGCACCACTCAGCAGAATAACCGGCATAAAGCGATTGGGCGAGTTTTTGGCGTTGCGGACCCAGCGGGTCAAAAGCAGACCGTTGATCGGACTCATGATCAAATCGGAAAGGACGATATCGAAGCCAAGCCCCGGCGCGCCGGAAATTGCCGATGTGCTTAGAATTTCAATCGCTTCCTGACCGTTCTGGGCGGAAACAATCTTACCGAATTCAAAATACCGGAGAAGATCTTCAACGGTATGCCTGATGTATTGATTGTCTTCCACCAACAAGATGGAAAGCCGCTCGAAGCTATATACAGTCACCTGATACCCACTAAAAAAAGCCCCAACAAGTCCCTTTAGTCACCGTCGACGCGCAGCTCTCTTGCGCCCCACCAATCCACCGGCTATCTTCCGCATCGAAACGGATTATCGGGTAGTTTAGTTCCAGAGTTCAAGGATTTGGTTAATGACTGACGTAGGCGGCATCGCATCGGACCGTTTAAAATCTTTCGTCGAACGCATTGAGCGTTTGGAAGAAGAGAAAAAAGGCATCGCCGACGATATCAAAGACGTTTACGCCGAAGCCAAGAGCGCCGGCTTCGATGTCAAGGTCATGCGGCAGGTTGTCCGGCTGCGCAAGATGGATGCATCTGATCGGGCCGAGCAGGAGGAAATCCTCGACCTCTACAAGCACGCACTGGATATGATCTAGAATCAATCCCTACGTGACGAGATAGCGCTCGGCATACCCCAACCATTCCCTGCCGAACGGCACGACAATCCGTACCCGATGCCCTTCGTCCCGTAAAGATTCAGCCAAGCCGTTACCCAGGCCATAGGGCACTTCAAACTCATAGCTCCCCGGTTCCCAGTCGTCCTGGTCGATATTTTCTTTAATCAGCTCGGCCCACTCGAGGTCGGTGACATGAAAGATGGGATAGACCCCATTGATCGCCGCCTCTTCGGAAAGCAGGGTCTCGATCAAAACTTCGTAATTTCCCGGGATGGTGTCTTCGTCATAAACCTCGGCATCTTTATATTCGAGGGTCGTCAGGCAAAGGCGAATATCCGCCCGCCCCGCAATCAAGGCCATGAGATCGGTCTCCGACTCAACCATGGCTGCATAGACAGAGGCAACCACGGAAACCGCATTGCGCGCCAGATAGCCATGAAGGCCGAGCAAGCCCCGGATTACACCCATATCCTCGGCTTCGAGCACCAGATGGTGCCGCCGGGGTCCCAGGGCCTCGGGATCGACCTCGTTGCGCTTGCGCGACAGAGTGAGACGCGTTTCATAGTTGGCCGTTTGATCGCCCGCTTCACGCATCAACCGATCAGCGACCGCCACCAGATTGCGCTTTGCAACATCCTTGAAGGCGCCAAATCCCAACTGGCGGACCCCCTTGTAAACAACGATATCGAGACCGGCTTCATTAAGAAGCTTCATCGCTTCAATGCTCTGGGCGCGACTATCACCGATAGTGTTGCTATCTGTCACATCATCGCAAAGATGGTAAAGCCCCGCACGAAACCCTTGATCACAAAGGTCAATAGCCACCTCGACCGCTTCCGCAGCCGTTTCCGCCGGGATAAATTTTTTACGCAGCCGGTTCATGCCAAAAGCGCCTCCCAGGAGTTTTCCTACTCCTGGAAGCTCAGCCATTTTCAATAGCTTAGGGGAAACCGGCGGCATTTATATTCTCCATTCGGATTTTTCTGGGATTTTGCGGCGATAAGAAATAGACCTCAAGGAAATTCCACCTCCAGTTCCGTTAATCGATTCCAGGCGGCTTTGGTCCACCCGTCGCCCAATCGAGTAGTTCAACCGTATGCACCACCGAAACGGTTGCGTCATTTGATAAGTGCTCAAGACACCCGATATTGCCCGTCGCAATGACCGCACCGCCGCATCGCGATAAATTCTTCAGTTTTCTTTCTTTCAAACGATCAGACAATTCAGCCTGTAAGACGCTATAAGTACCGGCCGAACCACAACAGAGATGCTCCTCGGCGGGGCGTCGCACCTCAAACCCCACCTGACGCAGCAAACTGACTGGAGAATCCTTTATTCCCAAACCATGTTGCAGAGAACAAGCCGCATGATAGCTGACAAGCGGCAGATCTTCCGATCCTTCGCCGGACAACCCGAGGCGTTCGACAATTTCGGTCACATCCAGGCAGAGGTCCGCCATGGCTTGCCCATCCTGTTCGTCTGTTTCGCCCCGCAACAGGAACCCATACTCCTTGACTACGAAACCGCACCCTGAAGCGTTGGAAACCACGGCATCGATCTCACCGAGAGCTTTCCAAGCGGCAATATTGGACCTGGCTGCGGCCTTGGCTTGGCCTTCTCTTCCCAGATGATGGGCCAAAGCGCCACAACAACCGCCACCTTCGGGGATTACAACCTCCGCACCCAAGCGGGTCAGCAGGCGGATGGTCGCCTCATTGGTCGATGGGCGTATCACCTTTTGCGCACACCCCGTCAAAAGAGCGACCCGCATCTTCTGCTTCTTTTTAGGTAGATAGATTGCAGGCCCGTCCATCGTTGACGGTGGCGGCAAATGTCGCGGCGCCATTTCCACCATCCCCCGCAAGGGATCGGGCAAAATCTTTGCAAAAACCCTGAAAAATGATGCCGCTTTCAAGGACATACGGAACAGTCCGGGTTTCGGCAAAACCAACGCCAATAGTCTGCGGGTCAGTTGATCGGCCGTTGAACGCCCGTGCTCATTTTCCATACTGTGACGAGCCATATCCACCAATCGGCGATAATCAACACCCGAAGGACAAGTGGTCATGCAGGAAAGGCAGGTCAGGCAACGGTCGAGATGGGTGACCAGATTTTTCGAAGGAGCGCCGCCTCGTTCAAAGTATTCCTTGATCAAATATATCCGGCCGCGTGGACTATCGGCCTCATCGCCCAGCAGGGTAAAGGTCGGGCAAGTCGCCGTACAAAATCCACAATGGACACATTTGCGTAAAATAGAATCGGCAAGCGCAATATCGGGATCGGCCAACTGTTGTGACGAAAAATCGGTCTGCATGGCTAGCCCTCTCCCACCATACGACCAGGGCTCAAAATTCCCTTGGGATCGAATGCGCCTTTAACCCGCCGAGAGAGAGCGGCAAGCGGTGTGGGTTGCGGTTGAAAGACCGAAACCCTGGCCCTCACGGCATCGTCGGCCCGGATCAGGGTCGCATGACCACCGCCTCGCCCAATGGCCGCCCGCACCAACTCCTGGCCCGCATGGGGACGAGGCGGCATGGAAAGCCAAACAGTCGCCCCAGCGCGGTCGAGAAACCACCGGACGTCCAGTTCATCCGGCAACCGACTGATTACGGCAGCGGCGCCGGCGGGAGGGATCGATAGTCTCCAGACTTGGTTTTCCGGCGGGTCGGCAAAAAATGATGCATCCCCGACGTTTCGCCAAAACGCTTCTCCCTCACCGCCATCCAGATATCGAACCCGGCCGAAAGCGCCGAGCAAACAGCGTAACGCCGTAGATTTCGCTTCGACAGAAGGTAGAGGGCCTTGAATTCGCAAGGCGGTCAGCGCCCCTGAATGCCCCAATTCCGCAGCGATATCGGCTGGTAGGTAAGCTGCGCCGGTAATCTCGAACGGACCGCGCAAAGCCAGCGCCATTGCCTCTGTCGCTTCTCCCGTACCAGCTCCCTCCAGCAGGATCGTCCGTTCGGTCTCAGCCATGGGCAAAACCTTGAACGCTACCTCGGCAATTGCGCCCAAGGTGCCGAAAGACCCGGCCATCAACTTCGACAAATCAAATCCGGTGACGTTCTTGACCACCCGACCGCCGGAACGAACTGTTTCTCCGCGCCCGGTGACGACCGTAACACCCAGGATATGGTCCCGCGCCGCACCGCTCCACAGACGGCGGGGGCCTGACAGATTACAGGCGAAAACTCCGCCAATGGAGCCTTCATCCTCACCGTCACCATAAAGCAACGGCAAATTGGGCGGCTCAAAAGCCAAGTGCTGGCCCTCTTTGGCGAGAATTTGCCTGATTTCGGCCAAAGAAGTACCTGCTCCAGCCCGCATAACCAATTCCTCGGGCTCATAGAGAGTGATCCCGGTCAAACCGGACAGGTCAAGTTTATGGGTTGCCGCCACGGGCCGCCCCATCCCCGTTTTAGAGCCGCGACCCACAAGTTCGACCGGCGTATCCGTTTCAAAGGCCCAACGCAGAGCCGTCTCCACCTGCTCAAGATTTTTCGGGGTCAGGGTTTCCACCACTTAAAACCTCGGCATGTTAGGAAATTTCGCCTCGACTTGCCGGGCATCCAGACTGCTCAACTCCCCACATCCCTTGAGTTGGGGGAAAACCTTGCCGGGGTTGAGAACCGCCTTTGGATCAAAAGCGCATTTGACCCGCTCCTGTTGGGCAAGATCGGTTTCACTAAACATCACCGGCATCAGCTCACGCTTCTCGACCCCAACACCATGCTCGCCAGTCAGGACCCCACCAACCTCGACACAGAGTTTGAGAATATCGGAACCGAACGCCTCGGCGGCCTCCAACTCTCCCGGTTGGTTGGCGTCATAGAGAATCAGTGGATGAAGATTGCCGTCCCCCGCATGAAAAACATTGGCGACTCGCAACCCATGCTGCGCGGACAATTCTTCCATGGCCTTGAGAACCTTGGGCAACTGATGGCGCGGGATGGTGCCGTCCATACAAAGATAGTCTGGTGAGATACGGCCGATGGCCGGAAAAGCCGCCTTTCGTCCTGCCCAGAATCGAGCACGTTCTTCCTCACTCGCGCTGGCTCTGTGGTTGAGGGCGCCGTTCCGCTCAGCGATTTTTATCACGCGTTCAATCTGGTGATTGACTTCAACTTCCGGTCCATCCAACTCGACAATCAGCAGGGACTCCACATCCAGCGGATAACCGGCATGAACAAAATCTTCGGCAGCCTGAATGGAAGCTTTGTCCATCATCTCCATGCCGCCCGGAATAATGCCCGCACCGATGATTTCCGCCACACATTTTCCGGCCGCTTCATTCGATGGAAATCCGACTAGAACCGCCCGCGCCGTTTCGGGGCGCGGAATAATCCGTACGGTCACTTCCGTCACCACGCCCAAGAGGCCTTCAGAACCGGTCACCAACCCCAATAAATCGTAGCCCTCGGCATCCATATGCTTACCGCCAAGCGTCAGGACGTCACCCTCAACCGTGACCATCTTCACCCCCAACAGGTTGTTGGTGGTCAAGCCGTATTTCAGGCAATGGACCCCACCTGCGTTTTCAGCCACATTACCGCCGATGGAGCAAGCAATCTGGCTCGACGGATCCGGGGCATAGTAAAACCCTTCGGCTTCAACGGCCTGAGATAATGCAAGATTGGTCACACCGGGCTGGGCGACGATACACCGGTTGGCATAATCGATTTGAAGAATCCGGCTGAACTTCATCATGCCCAGCGTAATGGCGTCGGCCAACGGAATGGCGCCCCCGGACAGAGAGGTCCCGGCCCCTCTCGGGACAATCTTCACCTCGTTTTCATGACAATATTTAAGAATTTCGGCCACCTGTTCGGTGGATTCGGGCAAAACGACGATTAGGGGCAGTTGCTTAATCGCCGTCAGGCCATCGCATTCATAAGCTGCCAGAGCCCGCTCATCGGCAATTACCCCACCCTCAGCGGGAACAATCTGACGCATCCGCCCGATAATCTCGGCACGTCGCGCAATGATGGACTTGTCGGGCTCCGGTAAAAACATGCCGGAAAGTATCTGTGTTTCACAAAGGCCGGGCAAGCATTACCCATATCAAACGACAAAAACCGCGCTCGATAATCGAACGCGGTTCATAACGGCCGGACAGCAAATCCGGCGAACGGTTCCGGCTTAGCCCTGACGGGCCTTGAAGCGCGGGTTCCGCTTATTGATCACGTAGACGCGGCCACGGCGACGGACCACGATGCAGTTCTTGTCACGCGTCTTCGCGGATTTGAGAGAGTTCCGGACTTTCATCGCTCAGGTCCCTAAACGTCTAGAATTTCCACACAAAAATAAATGAGACCGCCCTCAAGGCAGCCTGAGGCCGGGAACATACGGATAACCGCCTCCCCTGTCAACGGCGGAAGATGGAAAAAATCGCCTAAAGTTTCGGTTTTTCCGGCACCTTAATGGCGTGGAAACGCTGATACCGGATACCGCCGCTGTCGAGCGCCTTAACCCTGCGCGCCCAAAAAGAGCACTCAGCCAAGACATCGTCGCACTTTTCCATCAGGGTCGGCTTATCCAGTTTACCTATATATTTGACCCAGCCGTCAATGATCATCTTCCGATGTTCTTTGGTGATATTCTCCGAGATACGAATTTCAAATCCGCAAGCCTTCATTATCTCAACCGTCTGATTTCCGGTCGCCAGATAGACAGGATACGGCTCATCGTCGACCCATTTTTCCACATCAACGGGCAGATCTCCCTCCACCCCCTTCATAATGTCGGTGAAAACCAAATGGCCGTTGGGCCGAAGGGTTTTGCTTAGCTCCTGAAATAAATGCTCTTTATCTTTGATGGTATAAATCGTCTCAAGCGAAGCCGCCGCATCATACTTCCGCTCTTTCAGGGTAAAGGTCTCAGGATCATAGAGTTTGATATTGGCCTTTTTACCGAGACCTTCGCGGGCCGAACGTCCTGCCGCATTGCGAGCAAAGTCCTCATTGCGCTCTAAAGCATCGACCCAAACGCCGTAGGCCCTGGTCCAGGCCCGCGCTACGCCACCAAGCCCTCCGCCAATCTGCAACAAGGAATTGGCGCCCGATAGTCCCAAAACTTTTAGGATGTAAAGAGCATAGTCGTAGCCTCCGGGCGTCAGAATACCTTCATCCCAAAGACTCTCCGCCACATCGAGACGGGAAGCTGAAAAGTAATCAAATCCTCTTTGTTTAGAGCGCTCAGCATCCAACGCCTCTTCTTCAAGACGCTCCTCTTCGCTCGGCTCAACAGGCTTGGCCGCGACCTTTTTCTTCTTGGTCGGCTTTTTGGTTTTTTTGCCGCCGAAAACGGTTTTAAGTGCAGCACCTACCGCCATATAGGATCATATCCCAAACGTTATCTAGAGCGGCCTTGAAGCTAAAACAGCCTTGCACACGCCCAACACAGAGTCCCAACCAACAATAAACATTGGAACTACTTAAATATCTTTAAAGAAAAGAAAGAACCGCGGGTACGGTCAGTAGGCTAGAAAACCCGCTTATCGTTAAGAAAACGACCGTACTTCATATCTTCAGAAAGAATATGCTCTATCAACCATTTGCTGAAGAAATCGTTGAACTCCCGACCGCTCCAAATTTTACCATCCTGAATGGAGTCGCGGACCTGCTCTACATCGGCAATTAGCTTCTCATGGAACGCTTTGTGCTCATCAAGCGCTGGATAGCTGTATTGCTCCAAAAGAGCTTCTTCGTCAGCAAAGTGATGGTGAGCGTAGTCGACCAAAGCATTGACGGCCTTCACCAGATCACGCGGGTCTTCCTGAGAAGCGATGCCGGCCATGATGGCGTCAGCCAGCTGGAAAAAAACCTTGTGCTGGGCGTCCATTTCCTGAATGGAAACACGGTAGGAATTACGCCAACGCAACGCCTCCACTTCGCTATTTCGCCGGTTGAGCACCAGACGGCGGCGGCGATCGAACACCTCCTGGAGCTTCCAGCGCACCACCGGGATACAGCGCAACATTTCCCCCGGCAGCGTATAGACTTCCGTATCCTCGATCACCTCGACCGCAAAAATACTGGGCGTTTTAAAAATTGCCGTTTCCTCACCGAAGAAGTCCCGGGGCCCCAGGGTTTCAAAGACCTGCCCTTCAACGACTCGAACCAGACGCCCTTTCTTGATCAGGTGTATTTTGTCCATATCGTTGAGATGAAGGACGTCGCCTTTCTTTAAGGTTTTCCGCCCCAACCCACGCACAAGCTCGGTAAACGTAGTTTGCGGAATGCCCTCATCAAGCAGTGGGAAGATGCTCAGTTGCGCCTGGCGTTCGCGAATTTCCGTGAGTTCTTCAAACAATGCATTGGCCCGCACGAACTCCAGATACTGGATGGAGGGAATTTTAAGCGCCTGGGCAAAACTGGTTGAGCGGTAGGTCCGATCAGACGCCGCGCCCCGCAAAAAAGCGGTTTCTCCCAGCAACGCGCCTGCCGAAATCTGCGTAATGGCAACCCTCCCCTGAGCAATGGCTTCCAACGTCCCGGTAATCACCAGATAAAGCGCATCGAATTCTTCGCCTTCGCGCAGCAAAATTTCTTCCGGGTTCACCACCACAATCTCATTATTGATCAGGCTCCTCAGGTGCTCGGGATCAACGGAGGGAAAGTAACTGCGCAAATAGTGGTAAGCATTCCGCCAGATGAAATTCTGATAGGAGGGAACCAACTCGTCCATCGTGCCGAACGGCGCACCCGAACCGATTTCCTTTTCCGATTCATTAAAGTCGGACGCCCGGTGTGACAGAATAATTTTATTGGACTGATCTCCCCTGAAGTCCTCCGGCTCGCCATGGATCATGCCGCCACCCGCATCAATCTTTTTCAGAGACGCGGGCGCCAGATAGATTTTTTTAATTTTCTCAAATTGCTCACAGGAAATCCCTGGCGCATCCGCATCGTCGGTTACCATGCCGGACAAAACGTTGAATGACGTAATATCGGCCATGTGGGCATAGGTGCGATATCCTTCCGGCCCCAGAACCCTGAACGTGAAAACGTTATTCTCAACCGGATGGGGAGAATGCTGTGGCTTAACCTCAAGGCCGCCAAGTTGATTCCAACGGTCAGGCTCCAGATCGCAAATATCGAAAAATTCTGCGAAATCGCGCTCTTCCAGAGAAAGCAAGCCACAAAGTTTTTTCGTAACGGAAGCGCGGACCAGAGGCGTGGCGTAGTATTTGAGCCGCCGCCCCCCGCGGATCAACGAGGTGATTCCGGCAAAATGGTCGTCATGGCTGTGGGTGTGAAAAATTCCGTCGATTTCGTTGATCCCAATCCCCAGAGATTTGAGGCTGGCCTCCACATTGGGGCTGGCGTCGACAAGGTAGATCGCGCCCTGGAAAACGATAATCGACGACATGCAGGGATTGTTGATATCCCAGCCATCGCCGTTGCCGGAATGAACCACCGAAAAGAACTGGCGCTTTACCTGATGAAAACCCAATGGATAAGGTGATTCGTAAACGGCATCTTCCTTGAGATTGAGATTCACCTCAACCGTTTCGTCCTTAAATGAAATTTCGAAAACATTGAGACTGATCCGGCGAATTGACGCACCGCCCGGCAAGTCTTCCGGTTCTTCTCGAACGACACAGGAATCGAGAAATTCCTCGGAGCTTTTAATGGAGCCGAAGGCGAATTTGAGCTTCATCCGCATATGCTCTTTGGCTTCGCTTTCGGTCAAACCGGCAGCAACGATTTCTTCTTCCGAAACAAGGCCGTAATTACCTCGATAGATATAGTTCATCTGGGCGTCGATCTGATCCCGATGACCAATCAGCAACGGCTTGGCTCCCGTATTGTTCGGATGACCGGGGATCGCCATACCCTGGCGGTAAAGCATCTGAAGAACGGGAAACTCGGCAAGATTGCAGAATGCTCCATTCTGCAGCGCAAGATCAGAAAGGAGGATCGCGTTGGGTCCACTTTCACAAAGGACGCCCTGGGTTTCGGTTGGCACGATCAACCCTCGGCGCATCACATGCTTGACTGCATCGGCTGGCGCGCCACAGAGAATGCGCAAATCGGCTTCGGGTATTTCAACCCAGTAGATGCCGCTTGCTACGTTGACCTTCCTGATATGCGCCATAAAGCCCTTCAACCCCGCTTTGCTTCTCTTGTCGTTCTACCTTTAGTTTCTATCTGGTGATTGCACATCCTAAACAGCATGAAAACATTTTTAGAAAACTTCGAGCAATCGAAATGCTCTATCGGCACACCCGAGAATCAAACCATCGCCAGAAGAACCAATCAAAGGATTATAATTTAACACAAGATGAGACAAAAAATTGTTATGCTGCGCCTCGCCAAGTGGGAGCGAGACCTCAGGAAAAACAACAGGGAACGAGAAAGAGAGTAAGCGTAATGGCACAAACCATCGAAAACATTCCGGGTATCGGCGAAAGCACGGC
This sequence comes from uncultured Rhodospirillales bacterium, assembly GCA_965368335.1. Lineage (GTDB taxonomy): Bacteria > Pseudomonadota > Alphaproteobacteria > Rhodospirillales > JAPHRK01 > CBDUMN01. Next base: position 4,955 of record CBDUMN010000063.1, on the reverse strand, counting down.
CCTACTACTAAAGAATGCGGGCTTTAAGACAGTTCAATCAATCGCCAAGGCCACACCGGAAAGTTTGAGCGCTATTCGCGGTTTCGGCCCCATCCGGGCGCTCCGCGTCATCGAAGCGGCGACCGCTTTGCTGAAATCCGGAACCAAGCCGGAAAAACAAGCCAAGTCCAAGAAAGCAGCCAAAGCGGACAAGACCTCAAAGAAAAAGAAATCCGGAAAAAAAGATAAGAAGGGCAAGAAAGGGAAGAAGGATAAAAAGTCCGATAAGAAAAAAGACAAAGGGAAAAAAAAGAAAAAATAATGCGGCGGCAAGATAGGGAAGGCTTAAAAGCCCTCCCTATTGAGAATAGACGTTAACCCAGCACGGCCAGCAGCACTCCGGCGGCGACGGCCGAGCCGATAACGCCCGCGACGTTGGGGCCCATAGCATGCATGAGGAGAAAGTTGTGCTTGTCTGCCTCAAGCCCCACCTTATTGACCACCCTGGCCGCCATCGGAACGGCGGAAACCCCAGCCGCACCAATTAGCGGGTTAACCTTGCCACCGCTCAGTCGGTGCATAAGCTTGCCCATCAGCACCCCCGTCGCCGTACCAATGCAAAAGGCGATAAGACCAAGGCTCAAGATACCCAGGGTCTCGGCCGAGAGAAATTTATCGGCCGAAAGCTTTGTTCCCACGCCCAGCCCCAAGAAAATGGTCACGATATTGATCAACTCATTCTGGGTGGTTTTCGAAAGCCGCTCGACCACGCCGCATTCCTTGAGCAGATTGCCAAACGTCAGGCTGCCGATCAGCGGTGCGGCGGAAGGTAAAAACAGGGCGCAGAGCAACAAAACGGTCAATGGGAATAAGATACGCTCAAGCCGCGACACCGGACGCAACTGCTGCATAACCACCTTGCGTTCTTCCTTAGTGGTCAAGGCCCGCATGATTGGCGGCTGAATAATCGGCACCAAGGCCATATAGGAATAGGCAGCAACCGCAATCGCCCCCATCAGATCAGGGGCAAGGCGGCCTGAAAGGAAAATCGCCGTCGGCCCATCCGCCCCGCCGATAATCCCAATAGCCGCCGCATCCTTAAGACTGAATTCGATACCGGGAATGACATTCATCGCCAAGGCGCCGATCAGGGAAACGAAAATACCGAACTGGGCTGCGGCGCCGAGAAAAATGGTGCTGGGCCGGGCAATCAGCGGCCCAAAGTCGGTAAGCGCACCAACCCCCATGAAAATGATGAGCGGAAAAACGCCCGAATTGATGCCGATATCATAAACGTAGTAGAGCATCCCCGCCGGTTGCCCCGGCTCAAGCGCCGCCTCGGCAATCCCGGCAAAAGGAATATTGCTCAAAATCGCCCCAAACCCGATGGGTACGAGCAAAAGCGGCTCAAATTGCTTGGCGATAGCCAAGTATATCAACAGCCCGCCCACACCGACCATCACGACCTGCCCCCAGGTAAAACCGGCCAGACCGGTGCTTTCCCAGAGCTTTATGAAAAGAGCGATATCCATGTGTCGATGCCCTTAGGCGACAGTCAGCAGGACGTCACCCGACTGCACCGCATCGCCTTCGTTAACACTGACAGCCGAGACCGTTCCGGCCTTGGGCGTACGCACCTCGGTCTCCATTTTCATGGCCTCCATGATGATCACCACCTCATCGACGGCGACGGCCTGCCCCGGCTTAACCAGGACCTTGAAGATATTTCCAGACATCGGAGCAGGGAGCGGGTCACCACCCGTAACGGCAGGCGCAACAAGGGCTGGAGTCGCCGCGGGTTGAGCCGAGGTCACGCCTCCCCCCGGCCCCACTTCCACATCATAGGCCGTGCCATTCACCACCACCTTGTAAGCCTCAACCCCACCATCGGCCTGTTTAGATGCGGGTGCGAGCGCAGTAGCGGGTTTTACCTCTTCACCCGTCGGCGCAGGCTCAAAGGCCGAAGGATTATCGCGGTTCTCGAGAAACTTCAGCCCTACCTGCGGAAACAGGGCATAGGTCAAGACGTCATCGATTACCTCTTCGGCCAGTTTGATATTCTTTTGTTCGGCAAGCTTTTCCAACTCGACGGTCAGTCTGTCCACTTCCGGCTCCAAATGATCGGCGGGCCGACAGGTCATGGGCGTTTCATCTTCTTCGAGCACGCGAGCCTGCAACTCAGCATTGACCGGGGCTGGCGTCGCCCCATACTCGCCGCGCAAAACACCCCGCGTTTCCTTGGAAATGGTCTTATAACGCTCCCCCATCAGCACATTCAAAACCGCCTGGGTGCCGACAATTTGCGAGGTCGGCGTCACAAGAGCGATAAAACCCAGATCTTCCCGGACACGGGGAATTTCCTCAAGCACCTCATCCATGCGATCCAACGCATTCTGCTCGCGAAGTTGATTTTCCATATTGGACAGCATGCCGCCGGGAACTTGGGCCAGCAAAATCCGGGAATCCACCCCTTTGAGAGTCCCTTCGAACTTGGCGTATTTTTTCCGGACGGGGCGAAAATAAGCAGCAATTTCTTCAAGCTTGCCCAAATCCAGGCCAGTATCGCGCTCAGTCCCCTCCATAATCGAAACAATAGATTCCGTAGCCGAATGCCCGGTGGTGTGGCTCATGGATGAAACAGCCGCATCAACCATATCGACCCCTGCTTCGGCAGCTTTTGTAATGGTCGCCGTACTGAGGCCCGTGGTGGCGTGGGCATGGAGGGCAATCGGCAGGGAAACGGTTTCCTTAAGGCGCGAAACCAATTCCTCGGCGGTATAGGGCTTCAACAGCCCCGCCATATCCTTGATGCAGATGGAATGAGCGCCGAGGTCTTCGATCTTCTTAGCCAGATCGAGCCAATAGGTCATGTCATGTACCGGACTCAGGGTATATGAAAGGCAGCCCTGAGCGTGCTTGCCGGTCGGCAGGGTCGCTTTGATGGCGCATTCCATATTGCGGATGTCATTCATAGCATCGAAAATCCTGAACACATCCATACCGTTATCCGCCGAACGTTCGACAAACTTTTCCACCACGTCGTCAGCATAGTGGCGGTAACCCAGAATATTCTGGCTCCTGAACAGCATCTGCGTCTGAGTCTTGGGCAGAGCCGTTTTCAGCTTACGCAGCCGCTCCCAGGGGTCTTCGCCTAAAAACCGAATGCAGGAATCAAAGGTCGCGCCACCCCAAATTTCGAGAGACCAATACCCCATGGCATCCAGTTGACTACAGATAGGCAACATATCTTCGATGCGCATACGCGTCGCAAAGAGCGACTGGTGCGCATCGCGCAAAACCAGTTCCGTAATTCCAAGCGGCTTGGTCATAACTTAAGTTTCTCCCCTGGGCGGTCTTTTTAAGATCGTGAAGCGCGGTATCGGGTCACGGCGGCGGAAATGGCGGCAATGTGTTCGGGAGGAACGCCTGTAGCTTTTTTGATCGGGGCGGCAGGCGCAGGCAAGCGCGCCTCTATCATCTTGGCTAGCTTGGACATCAAACTGACGGAAATAACGGCGACCGTGAGAAAGACGAAAACCGTCCCCATTCCCACGACCATCAAGGCGAACCCATCGCCAATCAGATCGGCATACACCGGAAACCTCCCCTTATGCGCGCTTTCAAGACGGAAAACCGCCATCGAAAACGGATTTAGCGATTGCCTCGCTTTTTTCCGCCCCCTGCAGACCGGTATATAAGCATTTTGTCATGTATGTGAAAAGAGCAATTTGCTTGTTATCACCCCAACTCGCGGCGCAAGTGTGCTTTTAGATCACTTCACACAATCAATTTTTGTTATTAATTTTTTTATACATTTTTTTAGTATAGTTCTTGAAATTGAAATTTCAGCCGCCATTTAATTTCGGCCGGATGGGACAATCGGCAGCGTGGCGGTTCAGCAGACCGCCACGCTTTTATTTACAGCAATACGAGGATGAGCCATGTCGAGCATTCGTGAAGAGACGGTTCTGGAAGCCACCCACTGGACCGAAAATCTTTTCACCATCAAAACCACCCGCGATCCCGGATTCCGTTTCGATAGCGGACAATTCGCCATGATTGGTATTAAGGTGGATGACAGGCCGCTTCTCAGGGCTTACAGCATGGCCAATGCCCACTATGACGACCACCTGGAATTCCTCTCCATCAAAGTACCCAATGGGGCGCTGACCTCACGGCTTAAAAACGTTAAACCGGGCGATAAAATTCTGGTCAACATAAAAACCACAGGCACCCTGACACTCGATAACTTGGCTCCCGGCAAAAACCTCTACCTCCTGGCCACAGGCACCGGGCTCGCCCCCTTCTTGAGCGTGATTAAAGATCCCGAGGCTTACGAACGCTTTGAAAAAATCATCCTGGTCCATAGCTGCCGCTATGCCTCCGAGCTAGTTTATCAGGATTTAATTTTGAAAGAACTGCCCAACAACGAGTTTTTCGGCGAGCAGGTCAGGGAAAAGCTCATCTATTACCCGACGGTCACTCGTGAAGAATATCCGACCCAAGGCCGGATTACCCACCTGATCGAAAACGGCCGCCTGTTCAGCGACATCGGCTTACCGCAGATAGGTCCCAAGGACGACAGAGTAATGATCTGCGGCAACCCCAATATGATGAACCAACTAACCGCCGACTTAAAAACGCGCGGCTTCACCCTCGGCACCAATAACGCACCGGGCCAGTTCGTCATTGAGAAGGCCTTTGCCGAGTCCTAATCGACTCTTCAGACCAACTGAAAACCCGCACCAAAGAACGGTCAGCACAAGCTTTCCCTAAACGAAGGCTGGTGTTGGCCGTAGTCGTTTAGTGGATTTCCCCAATATACCTTTGACCAAAATGCGGCTATTTATATAAGCATCTTGTCATATTAAATAACTCGGGTACTGCAGCACGACGACAGCCCTCTTCGTACCGACAAACACTAGTCACCTGGAATTGAAATAGATGGCATTAATGACTGTCTTGAAGAAGCACTG
>CBDUMN010000062.1:0-20213 GCA_965368335.1 uncultured Rhodospirillales bacterium | reverse complement strand
TATCATTGCGATACGGCCATTATACAAAACAAAACTTACGTTTTCACACAGGCTGTAAATGAGCGCCTGTTTTCCCGTTAAGCTGCCGGAACCTCCTTATTATGCGGTTATTTTTCCTTCCGTTCGAACCAATGAAGACGAAACCGGCTACAGCGCCATGGCCGAGGCGATGGTCGAACGCGCAGCCCGGCAACCGGGTTTTTTGGGCATTGAATCAGTCCGTGACCCGCAAGGACATGGGATCACCGTTTCCTACTGGACTGATGAAGAAAGCATCCGGGCCTGGAAAAACGATACGGCACATAGCGAGGCCCGCAAACATGGGCGGGAAACCTGGTATGCAGATTTCGCCCTTCGGGTCGCCAAGGTCGAACGAGCTTACAGCCTCTAAGGTCAGGACCCATTCCACGGCCATCTTAATAATGATTCTTATTTTCCCTTGCAATGTTAATGATAGTCGTTATCATTTGCGGAGCCAAATACCCATAATTTTGCTATGGACTCATGAAACGCTTCGCTTCACTTTTTCTCGCCCTTGCACCTTTACTCTTTCTGTCTCCGGCTACGGCGGACCAACCCCTAGGACAAACCTACTGGACCGGCGTTGCCGGACAGGTCAACGCGGCCCTCGATCAGGCTGAGGTTCTCTATCGCGAGGGTGACGCCAAGGGCGCTAAGAAAGCGATCCTCCACGCCTATTTCGGCGTTTTCGAGAGCACCAAGATGGAAGCCGCCATGCGCACCGAAATCGGCGCAAAACACACCTTTAAGGTAGAACGCCGATTTGGCGGCATCCGAAAAGCGATCAAAAAGGGCAAAACCACACAGGAAATTAAAGAACTGACAGAAGAACTGAAGGGGCTTTTGCTAGCCGATGCCGGTCAACTCGATGCAGCAGGGATTCCCAAAGAAGTCTTCAGGGTCAATCGATGACGTCTCTTCGCGCCGCCATTTTCATCTTCCTCACTTTTTTGACTTTTCCGGCTTCCGCCGCCGATGAAAAAGCCTCCGTCGATTTTTCAGCCGTCGTCGCCGAAATCATCGAAGGAGGCGAGGCGGCCCTGGCTGCTTACGATCCGGTATTAGGCGATGAAACGGGCGAGGCGTTTTCCGATCTTTATTTTGACGTGTTTGAAGGTTCCGGCATGGAAATGGCCGTTGGCCTAAAGGACGGAAACCTTAAAACCGTTATCGAGTCCCTGTTCGCCCAAACCATCGGCCATGCCATGAAAGGCGAAAAAAGGGAAACAGTGGCCACCGCCTGGGCAGCCCTGCGCCAGAAGCTCGAAGAGACGGCCAGCGCCCAAGCCGCGCAGCAGTCGCAAGCCGAAAGCGGCTTCTGGAGCGTCGCCATACAGGCTTTCCTTATCCTGGTTCGCGAAGGCTTCGAAGCCATGCTCGTGGTAACGGCGCTGACGGCTTATCTCCGTCGCTCCGGCGCAACCGATAAGATTCGCCATATCTGGTCAGGCGTTCTTCTCGCCCTGGTCGCCAGTGCGGCAACCGCCTGGGCCCTGCAATCCCTTTTCAAAATATCCGGTCAGGGGCAGGAGGCGCTTGAAGGCGTCACCATGCTGATCGCTGCTGGCGTTTTGTTTTATGTGAGCTATTGGCTATTCGCCAAACGGGAAGCCGAGCGCTGGCAGGCTTACGTCCGCAAGCAAATCGACAAGGCGCTCGACGGCAACAGTCTTTTCGCCCTTTCGTTCGCCGCCTTTCTCGCCGTCTACCGCGAAGGGGCCGAAACCGTCCTCTTCTATCAGGCCCTAATGGCGGGAAGTGACGGACAGACCTCGGCCATTTTCAGCGGTTTCATCGCCGCCGTCATTGTTTTGGCGGGACTTTACTGGGCCATGCGGACCGCCTCGATCAAACTGCCGCTAGGCGTCTTCTTTTCGGCCACGGCTCTTTTACTCTACGTCCTCTCCGTAATATTCGCAGGCAAGGGAATGCTTGAGCTCCAGGAGGCCGGATGGGTCGGCATTACGCCAATCTCCTGGATACCGAACCTTCCATGGGCCGGACTTTTCCCCACGCTGGAAAGCGTTGCGGCCCAGGCCTTGCTCCTGGCTCCACTCCCCTTCGCCCTTCTCTGGTTCGCACATAAACGGCGCACTTTGGCGAAGGCCTCAGGGGCGGCTGAATGATAATGTTTCACGACCCCGAAACGACAACCCAATCAACACCGCCCTCCGCCACCTACAGCCCGGCGGAAGGTTCTTTGCTGAAAAGAATGTCGCTCCCGGTCGAGCGCTTTTTCTATCGCCACAAAGATAAGCTGGTCTGGATTCACGGCTTTATGTTCGTGTTTTTCCTTGCGGTTGTTTTGGTTCCCGCCTTTCTGCCGGACCCACCCGAAACGGCAACGCCGCTCACCCACTTCACCACTTTCGCCAATTACGCCATGTGGGGGCTATGGTTTCCTCTGGTCTTTCTTTCGGTGATTTTTACCGGCCGCAGCTGGTGCGGACTGCTCTGTCCCATGGGCGCTGCATCTGAATGGGCCAACAAGAAAGGGCTACAAAGAGCCATTCCCCGCTGGCTCAAGTGGGAAGGCACGCCGATTTTAAGCTTCCTGTTCATCACCATATTGGGCCAAACGGTGGGGGTGCGGGATCACCCGGAAGCCATCGCCGAAGTTTTCGGCGGCACCATGCTCGCCGCTATCGTCATTGGGTTTGTCTATGGCCGGAAAAAGCGCGCCTGGTGTCGCCACATGTGCCCCATCGGCCTGCTGCTCGGCGTTTTCTCACGCATTGGAGCGGTGCAGTTCCGGCCCAAGGTCAAACGATCAGGCGGCGACGCCTGGACGGAAAAGGGCGTTTGCCCAACCATGATCGACCTGACGCGCAAGGAAGAATCCCGCCATTGCATCGAATGCTTCCGCTGCGTCAACCCGAACGCCAAGGGCGGGGTCGCGTTCCAGTTCCGCCCGCCCGGACGGGAGGTGGAGGAAATTCATCAACGCAATCCCAACCCATCCGAAATCTGGTTTTTCTTCTTGGGAACCGGCGTCGCCATCGGCGGCTTCCTCTGGCTGATTTTGCCGCACTACCAGGACATGCGTCTCGCCCTGGCGACATGGTTTATCGAAAATGAGATGTATTGGATCGGCGACCCGGGGCCATCCTGGCTGATGGTCGTTCACCCCGAACGCCGAGAGGTGTTCGGCTGGATCGATTTCTTCTCCATTGTTCTCTTCATGACCGGCTTTATGGCGCTGTTTGCCGCAACACTTTCTCTCACCACGGCAATGGCCACATGGCTAACCGGAAAACTGGGCGCCGCCCGAACCTTCAAGGCGCGGTTCGTCGAACTTGGGTATCAGTATGCCCCCATCGCCATGGTCTCACTGATTATCGGGCTCGGCGCGGAACTGTTTAACGGCCTCGCACCATTGGGGCTAACGAACGAACAGATCGGTTGGGTCAAAGGGGCGGTTTTCATGGCCGCGCTTCTTTGGAGCATCCGGCTCGGATACCGGATCATCCGCAATCAAGGCATTGAAGCTCGACTTGCCTGGCTACCTTTGGCCCCCGGCCTTTTTGGCAGCGCGCTTGTCGGCCTCGCTTGGTGGCCCGCCATTTTCGGGCTTTAGGAAAATGCGCAAAGAATCACCCCATATCTAAAAGATTATTGACATGCGAACGATTCTCACTATCATTCGCACCATCTCCTCTGATTTTGAATTGCAACACCTAAGGGATGGAACATGAAGAACTTTACGAAAACCCTCACCGGCCTCGCCGTCGCAGGCGTCCTGCTCTCCACAGCATCGGCCCAAGCAGCTGAAGTCGCCATTGGCGAACCGATCGAGAAAAACGGCATGGAAATCGCGGCCGTCTACCTCCAGGCAGTGCAGATGGAGCCCATCCTTCCCTCACAAGGGCCGACGGACATTCATCTGGAAGCTGACATTCACGCCATCAAAGGCAACAACAACGGCTTTGGCGAGGGCGAATGGATGCCCTTTATGAATGTGACCTATAAAATTGAAAAGCTGGATTCCGAGTGGTCGGAAGTGGGTCTGCTACTACCCATGTGCGCCTCCGACGGCCCCCACTATGGACAAAATATCAAAATGGACGGAGCGGGCAAATATCGCGTGACATTTAACATCGCCTCTCCCGCCGAACAGGGCTTCCTGCGCCACACCGACAAAGAAACGGGCGTCGGCAAATGGTGGGCGCCGTTCAGCACCTCTTGGGATTTCGTATACGCCGGTGCGGGCAAAAAGGGCGGCTACTAGGCGGCCTCGACACGGACGCAGCCGTCCGCATCGTTTTTGCCAAAGACCGAACGGTCCAAGATCGCCCGGTCATCGGTTAAATTTCTCCTGAAACTGCAGCCGCCGGGGTTTACCCGGCGGCTTCTTTTTTAATCGTTTATCCGGCTTCAGTGTGGGCAGGTCAGAAAACGCTTTTTTCGTCCTTGCGGCGCAGGGCCGAAGCGAAAGCATGGGTTCTCCTCCATTGAGCGACTCGGTGCGGACGCAGAACGGATTGGACTAATGGGTCCTGGCCCTAGTTTTCCAATTTTTTTAACGCCCAGGACGCCGCCTCACGCACGGCTTCATTTTCATCATCCAGCAAGACCCGGACAATATGTTTAAACGAAGCATCTCCACTGTTACCCATGGCGATCATGGTATTGCGAACGATCCTGTCGCGTCCCGAACGCTTGATCGGCGATCCTTTGAACATCTCCCGAAAAGCCCCATCGTCCAGCACCGCAATTTTTTCGAGCTCAGGCGCCATGGTCTGGGGCCTGGGTCTGTAAATTTCCTCTTCCGTCGGCTTGGCGAATTTGGTCCAGGGGCAAACGGCGAGGCATTCATCGCAGCCGTAAATCCAGTTACCCATCCCTTCCCGATACTTTTCTGCAATCGGCCCTTTGTGTTCGATGGTGAGATAGGAGATGCAGGCGCTGCCGTTAATCTGATAGGGCACGGTCAAAGCGCCGGTCGGGCAGGCGTCGATACAGGCCGTGCAGGAACCGCAGTGGTCGGCCTCGGGCCGGTCGGGCGGCAAGTCGAGGGTCGTGTAGATCTCAGCAAGGAACAGCCAGGACCCGAAACGCCGGGACACCAGATTGGTATGTTTGCCCTGCCAGCCCAGACCCGACAAAGAGGCCAGGGGCTTTTCCATGACAGGCGCGGTGTCGACGAAAACCTTCAGCTCGCAGCCGAATTCTTCGACCATCCAGCGGGCCAGCCTTTTGAGTTTCTTCTTAACTGGGTCGTGATAGTCCTTACCCTTGGCGTAACAGCTGATCGCCGCCCGGTCTTTTTGCTCGGTGACGGCGAGGGGATCGAAATCGGGCCCGTAGTTTGTGCCCAGCACAATCACCGATTTGACATCTTCCCACAAAGCCGTCGGCGAGGACCGACGCTCACGGGTATCGGGCATCCAGGCCATGTCGCCGTACCGCCCCTCTTCGATGTATTGCGCCAGGTTCTCCTGCTGACCCTGAGTGGTCGCGGCAGGCGCGAAGGCAGTCTCACAAAAGCCGATTTCGGCCGCTTTATCACGAATCGCCTGTTTGATCGTCTGCGCGTCCAACCCAATCTCCATAGCCAGGAAGTCCATAACGTGCTAAGAGCCCGCCTGATCTTAAAGACACTGTTTGACACGTCAGGAATATGAGCAGCAAGCCCAAAGCCGTCGTTTTATTGAGTGGAGGCCTGGATTCGACCACCGTCGCGGCCATCGCCGCCGACCAAGGCTTCGATATTTACGCCCTCTCCTTCAAGTACGGCCAGCGCCATGAGGTCGAGCTTTCCGCCGCCCAGCGCATCGCCCAGGCAATGGACGTAAAGCGCCATGTGGTCAGCAAGATCGACCTGCGCGCTTTCGGCGGCTCGGCGCTGACCGACGATATCGACGTTCCCAAAGACCGGGCCGATGAAGAAATTTCCGGCGGTATTCCGGTCACATACGTCCCGGCGCGCAACACCATTTTCCTCTCGTTCGCCCTGGCGTTTGCCGAAACCATTGAAAGCCAGGATATTTTCATCGGCGTCAACGCACTGGATTATTCGGGCTACCCAGACTGCCGCCCGGAATACATCAAGGCCTATGAGACCATGGCCAATCTGGCGACCAAGGCAGGCGTGGAGGGCACACAAAAGCTGACCATCCACACACCACTGATGGAACTCACCAAGGCAGGCATCATCAAACGCGGCCTTGAACTCGGCGTCGATTACCGGCTGACCACCAGTTGTTACGACCCGGACGAAACAGGCGCAGCCTGCGGTCATTGCGATTCCTGCCAGTTGCGCCTTAAGGGATTCCGCGAGGCGGGCGCCACAGATCCCATCCGGTATCAATAGCATGGCCTATAGCGTTAAAGAGATTTTCTATACCCTCCAGGGCGAAGGCGTCCATTCGGGCCGTCCGGCGGTTTTTCTACGCTTTACCGGCTGCAATCTCTGGTCGGGGCGCGAGTCGGATCGGGCGACCGCCATCTGCACCTTCTGTGACACGGATTTTGTCGGCACCGACGGTTCCGGCGGCGGCGTTTTCGAGACGGCTCAAGACCTCGCCAATGCAGTCAAGAAGCACTGGTGGTCGGGAAAACAGGGCCGTTTCGTCGTCTGCACCGGCGGCGAACCGCTCTTGCAGCTTGACGCCCCGGCCATTGAAGCGCTACACGACGCGGGTTTCGAGATCGCGGTGGAAACCAACGGCACTCTGGAAGCACCCAAAGGCATCGACTGGATTTGCGTCAGCCCCAAGGCCGATACGGACCTGTTGATCACCTCGGGCAATGAGCTGAAGCTGGTTTTTCCCCAAGAGGAAAACGACCCGACGGATTTCGAAGATTTGGATTTCGACCACTTCATCCTTCAGCCCATGGATGGGCCGGAGCTGGAAGAAGCGACCAACTTGGCGGTCCGCTTTTGCCTGGAGAACCCGAAGTGGCGTTTGGGATTGCAAACTCATAAAGTGCTTGGCATCCCCTGAGAAAAGACATGATGGAAATCTATAAAGAATTCACCTTTGAAGCAGCCCACCTGCTGCCTAACGTGCCCGAAGGTCACAAGTGCGGCCGTCTGCATGGCCACTCCTTCCGCGTCGGCTTAACGATTGCGGGCGATGTGGATGAGCATCTCGGCTGGGTCATGGATTTCGCCGACGTCAAAGCGGCCTTCAAGCCGATCCTTGACCGGCTCGACCACTATTATCTCAACGACATTGAAGGCCTGGAAAATCCCACCTCGGAGAACGTCGCCATCTGGATCTGGGATCAGCTCAAGCCGAAGCTTCCTCTTCTGGCGAAAGTCGAGGTGCGCGAAACCTGCACCGCAGGCTGCGTCTATACGGGCGAGTAACTCCCAGCTTCTCGCCGTTTTTAGGGTCCTGACCCTAAGTTTAACACAGCAAAAGCCTCTCCGTTGAACCAAAGTTTATTAATGGTTCTAAAGTAGTGCCCCCTTAGCTATCATCACCGTCATTTGAGGGCACTCGGACGCCTCATTCCATATGAATTGAAGATGGCCGGTTTCTTTTTGGGCGGATGATGAAACACTTCACATATAAGCTGGACGATTTCGACGCATTCGACACCTATCTTCAATCTCATGACGTTGTTTCAGCTTACCGCGATGCGGCGTCCGTTCTGGTTCAGGTATTTACAGCATCAACGGATGTTCAGCTGTGTTCCAAAGTCACGGCGCAGATTGTTGGGCGGATGCCTAGGGCCGTCGTTGTCGGCGCATCGACCGTTGGTGAAATTGCCGACGGAAACACACTCACCGACCAAACGGTGATAGGCTTTACCTTCTTCGCTTCATCAAAGGTCGATTGCGTCTCCCTTCCCTGCAAACCAGGGCGGGAATATGCGCTCGGTCGGGAATTTTTTAAGACCGTAATGGCGGTCGGAGACGACATCGCTGGCTTATTGATTTTGGCGACGCCCCTCAGCATCGACGCTACGACATTTCTAAACGGCTTAGAATCCTCCGGCATAAATTTTCCCGTATTTGGTGGCGGTGCGGGGGATTATGCACAAATGAACCAATCTCTGGTGTTTTCGGGAACCGAGAGCTTGACCCATGGCGTCATCGGCGTCGTTTTGCGTGGACAAGACCTTCATATCGACTGTCAGACATATTTAGGGTGGCGACCGCTCAGCAAGGAAATGACGATTACCGCGGTCGATGGCATGGTCGTCAAAACCGTGGACAACGCCCCGGCTTTCAACATTTACAGCCGCTATCTGGGTCTCCCCAACGATGAAAATTTCTTTCTCAATGTTCTCGAGTTTCCCTTCCTGATCAAACGCAACGGGGAGGATATCGCCCGCGTACCGGTCGCCGTGGATAAGGACGGCGGCCTACGGTTTGTGGCGGATATAGGGGAAGGCGAGCACTTTCGCATCGGTTACGGCGATCCCAGTCTAATCCTCTCAAACGCCGAAGATATCCATAAGACGGCCATGGCCCTTTCACCGCAGGCGATATTTCTCTACACCTGCGGTTGTCGACGCTTTTTGATGCAAGATCAGACCAACCTCGAAACCCTGCCTTTTCAGGATATCGCTCCGGCGTTCGGGTTTTACACATATGGCGAATTCTTTTTTCACAATGACAATCTCCAACTACTTAACTCCACAATGGTCGCTGTCTGCTTACGCGAAGGAAAAATTGAGTCTCATACGGACAAATCACCGACAAAACTACAGGTTGATGACAATCTAAACGATCCATACGCCCATCAACATTCACGCATCATCTCGCGCTTGGTTCATTTTGTTAATGCCGTCACAAATGAGCTGGAAACGGCAAACCAGAGCATCTTGAAAATGTCGACAACCGACCAACTGACCGGCTTAAACAATCGCCGCAAATTGGATGAAGCACTTGAAAATGCAATGGGCGTCGCACAACGATACAGAGAGCCTTTTTCAGTAATTCTCCTCGACATGGACCATTTCAAGAGAGTCAACGATACGCATGGCCATTTGGTCGGTGATCGGGTTTTGGTGCATTTAGCCAATGTTTTACGCCGTGAAATCCGCGAAGCGGATATTTTAGGTCGCTGGGGCGGCGAGGAATTTTTGCTGATCCTTCCACACGCCAAAATCGATAAAGCCTTCATCACGGCTGAAAAACTGCGCAAAGTAATCGAGCAAACGCCCTTCCCGGTTGTCAAACATAAGACCTGCAGTTTCGGCATCGCCACATATAACGAAGGGGACGACCTTATACATATTTTGGAACGTGCTGACCGGGCGCTCTACGAAGCTAAAGAAGGGGGCCGAAACCGGGTGCAGGCCCAACCGGCCTCGTAAAAACCTCGAAACTCCCTCTTCTAGGGTCCTGACCCTAGCGAAGTAAAGTTGAGGCGCGCAAAACCTACACCGCAGGCGCATCATACGGGCAAGCGGTTCAACAGCACAGGTGGGAGCTCCCGCCTGCTCTTATTGCCAACTCAGGCGACTTTGGCCGCTTCTTCTCCAGCTTCATACATAAACGGACCTTCCAGTTCCGAGAAATGGAACAGTCTGAAGGCGCGTTCGCCGTTGTAGTCGAGAATCCGCAAGTCGTCGTCTTCGTGCAGGTCGCTTTCAACGACAGTGAAGTGACCGCCATAACGAGCGCGGGCCATTTCGATGGGGATTTCATAAGCGATGAATTTATCGATCCCCTTGGCCGTGAGTTTGGCAAGCAGGGGCGTGTCGGTCATTTTTATGTGCGAGGTCAAGATGACCAACGGGCCGCTACCGGTAAACAGCATCATACATTTCATGGCGAAACCTCCCTTCCTTTGGCGAAAGTCAGGGCGACCGGGAAATCGTTCGGAAACCGCCGCGACGGCCCTCGAATAAGAACCGGCCGATCAATTGAACAGTATAGCAGAAATCACTGATTTTTTCCAGATTCAGCGGGCGTTTCACCGGCCATGACAGCTTCGCCGCCAAACCGTCTCAGCACCATATTTTTGTACTGTCGGCCCGTCGGCTCATCAACCCATTTCATGTAGGCCCCATAAACCCTTTCATCCAGCCGCAACGTCTCAATTTTCGGATTGAGCGCTGCAATGACCTCTTCGCCCCATTGATTTTTAGGGCAGCCGACATGGGCCACATAGGTCTCCGCACTTTCCGCAATGGCATAGGATACGAAGTCTCCATCCATCCCCATTTGGCGGGAAAGATAGGTGATCTCGACGGGATAGCCGATGGTGTAGTCAATGCGCCGATGGGCCGTCATCTTAAGCAGGGCCCGCAACAGATCATGGCTGGTCGAAGTGTAACTGTTGGCCTCGGTGACGCCCTTTTTCAAATAAGCATTCACCGGTGGCGAATAAGACCGCCCCTCGGTAATTCCAATTCTAAGGCCGTTATTTTCCAATAACCGGCGGAGGGAAAGGGCGCCGTTCTTGTTGGTCATGCCATCAAACTTCTTTTGATCCTTCGCTCGCACGATGATGCGGTAAGCATGGGTCATGATATAGGGTTTGGAAAAAGCGATAAATTTCTCCCGGCCCGGCGTCTTCATCAAAAGCGAACTGCAAACGAACCGCTCGGCCTTAATCGATTTCAGCAACCGCTTCATGTTGGCGACCGAGGTAACGTGCTTGTAGTTGGGAAGCTCCTGCTGAATCAGGGTCAGGGTGTTTTCCAATATCCCTGTGCCCTTGTCCGGTCCTTCGGGCATGAAGGCGGGCGGATAGATTGGATAGAGCCAGGTAATGGTTTCTCCTGGCTCCTCGGCGCGCACCACCCCTGCGCTCAGCAAAACGGCGAGCGCCATCAAGCAACGTAAAATATTTCTGATTCCCACCCTAAACGCCCTCCCCCAGGCATTGAATTGGGTAAGAGCTTATCCTCTTCCTCGGTGAGTGGCTACCCCTTGTTCAGGGACCCACAGACCCGACGGCGCTTCACCGGTCTGCCAGAAAACATCGATCGGGATGCCGCCACGCGGATACCAATAGCCGCCAATGCGCAGCCACTTAGGCCTAGCCGCCTCAACCAACCGCTTACCAATCGTCACCGTGCAATCTTCATGGAAGGCCCCATGGTTGCGAAACGAGGTGAGAAAAAGCTTTAAGGACTTGCTCTCGATCAGCAAATCGCCGGGTACATAGTCGATCACCAGATGAGCGAAATCCGGCTGGCCGGTCACCGGACAAAGCGAGGTGAATTCAGGCGCGGTAAACCGGGCGACATAATCCGTATCGGCCTGCGGATTGGGCACGGCTTCAATCACCGCCTCTTCGGGGCTCTTGGGCGTTTCGCTTGTCCCGCCCAGTTGTGTGAGGTTCTGGTAAATCTCATCGGTCATAGCGGTTCAATGTCTCCCAGTGCCTGCTTGGCCTCGAAATCTTCGATAAATGCATCGAGCGCCTCAGCCTCGATGGCCTGACGCAATCCCTTCATCAGGTCCTGATAATACTGGAGATTATGCCAGGTCAGAAGCATGGAACCGAGAATTTCGCCGGTCTTGTTCAAGTGATGCAGATAGGCGCGGCTGTAGCTTGAGCAAGCCGGACAACTACAGTCTTCATCCAAAGGACGCGGGTCTTCGTTGTGGCGGGCATTACGGATATTGATCGAGCCCCGGCGGGTGAAGGCTTGGCCGGTGCGCCCCGAGCGGGTCGGCATGACACAATCGAACATATCGATACCGCGCTTGACCGCGCCCACCAGATCGGAAGGCTTGCCCACTCCCATGAGATAGCGCGGCCGGTCGGTGGGCAGCATGGGACAGGTGAAATCGAGCGTTGAGAACATCAACTCCTGGCCTTCCCCGACAGCCAATCCGCCCACGGCATAGCCGTCAAACCCAATTTCGGTGAGCGCCTTAGCCGATTCCTCGCGCCAATCCTTATGCACGCCGCCCTGAACAATACCGAACAGCCCATAGCCCTCGCGCTCAACGAAGGCTTCCTTGGAGCGCGCCGCCCAACGCATGGAAAGCCGCATGGACTCGATGACTTCCTGCTCGCTGGAATCGAAGCTCGGGCACTCGTCGAACGCCATGGTGATGTCGGCATCCAGCAGGCGCTGGATTTCCATGGAGCGCTCGGGTGACAAGTCGTGATAACTGCCGTCAACATGGGACCTGAAGCGCACGCCTTCTTCGGTGATCTTGCGCAGATCGGCCAGGCTCATCACCTGGAAACCGCCTGAATCGGTGAGAATCGGCCCCTTCCAGTTCATAAATTTGTGCAGACCGCCGAGCCGGTCGATACGTTCGGCAGTGGGGCGCAGCATCAAATGATAGGTATTGCCGAGGATGATCTCGGCCCCGGTGCTTTTGACACTTTCGGGCAGCATGGCCTTAACGGTGGCCGCCGTGCCGACGGGCATAAAGGCGGGCGTCTCAATGGTTCCGCGACCGGTGGTCACCCGCCCGCGCCGCGCCGCGCCATCCATTCCCAAAAGCTCAAAACCGAATTGGGTCATCGTTTCACCGTCAACAAGCTGCAATCGCCATAAGAGTAAAATCGGTAGCCGGTTTCAATAGCATGCCGGTAGGCCGTCTGCATGGTTTCCAGCCCGGCCACGGCGGAAACCAGCATGAATAGGGTCGATTTGGGCAGATGGAAGTTGGTCAACAGCCGGTCGACGACTTTGAACCGATATCCGGGCGTGATGAAGATATCCGTCTCCCCGGCAAACGGAGAAAACTTTCCGTCTTCGCCTGCCGCGCTCTCAAGCAGCCGCAACGACGTGGTGCCCACGGCGACCACTTTATTCCCGGCTTTCTTGGTTTTTTCGATCAAATCGACCGTGGCTTGATCGACCTCGCCATACTCGGCATGCATCTTATGCTCGGCCACCTTATCGACCTTGACCGGCAGGAAAGTCCCCGCCCCCACATGAAGGGTCACGGTCGTTCGTTTGATGCCACGGGCCTCCAGCGCCTCGATCAAACGGGGCGTGAAATGCAAACCCGCCGTCGGCGCGGCCACGGCCCCATCCTTTTCGGCAAACAGGGTTTGGTAATCGCTTTTGTCCTGCCTATCGGCCAGTCCTTCGCGCTTGATATAGGGCGGTAGCGGCATGCCCCCATGCGCCTCAAGCGCTTCCATCAGCTCCGGCCCTTCCCGGTCGAAGGCCAGGGTGACCTCGCCCATTTCCCCTTTCTGCGCAACCTGAGCCGAAAAATTCTCGGTGAAATCAACCCGATCACCCTCTTTCAGCTTCTTGGCCGGGCGGGCGAAAGCGCGCCAAAGGTTGGGGCCTTCCATCTTGTGGAGCGTCACCTCCACCTTGGCGCCGCGCCGCTTGCCCAACAGCCGGGCAGGAATCACCCGCGTATCGTTGGTGACCAACAAATCGCCCGGTTCCAGAAGGTCCGGCAGGTCGAGCACACCCTTGTCTTCCAGCCCCTCTTCCCCAACCAGCAGCAGACGCGCCGCGTCCCTCGGGCTTACGGGCCTTTGCGCAATGGTCTCGGGCGGCAGTTCGAAATCGAACTGGTCGAGGGTCAGGGTTGGATCGACGGCGTTTTTCATGGCGGCGGGACCATAAAGGAGAACGGACGGAAGGGGAAGAGGGATGGGGCTGGATCGCGGCTAATCGTTCAGCTTACGCAACACATCGCCAAGCAATTCTCCCGCCTTCCCCATGCCCACATGATCCATCCGCCCCTGTTTCACCTCTTCGAGCAACGTCTCAAGACCTCCCATGGCGGCCATCAGGGGCAAGAGCGGCAGGCTGATCCGAGCCGGTTTTAAGGCCATCAAACCATCCAGCGGCAAGGTTTCGAGATTGTAGGGCAGGCCGACGGTCAGGCTCAAAGGCCCATCGACTTCGCCGATCAACCATTCGGCTTCTTCCAGCGTTTGAACTCCGACGATAAAGGCGAGGTCGGCTCCGGCGTCGAGATAGTCGCCCGCCCGTCCGGCCGCTTTGAGCAAACCGTCCTGGCGATCTTCCGAAAGCGCCAGGGCATCGGTTCTGGCGTTCAAAACGAAGCTTGGGCAACCCATGGCCGCCCGCGCGTCCCGCGCCGCGCCAATCTTTTCAATCATGATTTCAGGCGGCGCGATGGGGCCGAAGTCTTCCGGGCCGTTAAGGTTCTGATCTTCAATGTTGATCCCGGCGGCTCCGGCCTCGATAAACAGCCGAACGGTCTCGGCGACCTGGGGCAGGTCGCCATACCCGTCTTCCCCATCGGCCATGACTGGAACCGACACCGCTTCGATGATTCGCCGGGTGATGTCGAGATTGTCTTGGCGACCGAGCGTTTCTTCAAGCTTACAATATCCGGCCAGCGCCATACTGAACCCCGAACACTGCACAGCGTCAAACCCCGCCCGCTCAATCATCTTGGCGCTCAAGGCATCGTAAGCATCGGGCATAATAAGTGGAGAGCCGTTGCTCAAAGCCTTGCGCAAATTCTGGCCGTTTATTTCTGCATCAATCATCCATCGACAAAACCCAAATTACGCCGGAAGACATCTCTTGGGCCGCACTTCCGGAGCCTTTTTGTTTTGGATGGCTTTATGTCTTTCCATCCACTTGTCGAATAAACTGAATTGTCTGCTCTTCAATACCAACTGTTTTTTTCCAACAGTTCCGCTTCGTCAACTCGGCCGAGTACAGATTGAGCTGAGCCGTATCGGCGCCAAAAATCTTCCGGGCTTTTAGGAGCGACTTATCGATTACGCACTCGCTCCTGGCCTGTAGATCGGGATTCTTTTTTTCCCTCAAGGCGACCAGAGAAGCGCGAAGTTTCTTAGCCTGCTCAATTTGCGAACCCGAACCGGCAGCCCCGCTCGCCTCTAAGCGTTCAATGCGCTCCGTAAGTATCCTTAAAAGCCTATGTCGGGATGCGTGGAACGCATTTCCCTGGAGACTAAGCGCAATTTGCATCGGGCTTGAATATAAGAGCTTCTTGTAAATGATCATCACACCCGGCTCGCCGATATTTTGCGAGTAGGTGTAAACCCCGACAATATTCTGCCGGTAGTCATTGACTTTCCTGTGTTTTGAGGGGGGATCGAACTGAATGGTTTTTATGGTGGCGATGCGTTGGCGGTCTTCTTGCGGAAGCGCCGCCGTCATATCGATAGCCTGCTTGGCCATCTTAAAAAAACGTTCGTTTTTTGCATTGGGATAGGTCGAGCCGATTAAAGTAAACCCTTTGTAGGTCTGTTTTGGTCCCGACGGCGGAAAATCAGCATGCCCTCGAGTAACAAAACCAAACAGGACCGCAACGGCGACAACCAAAAGCCACACCCAGGAACGCGCAAAAACCATTTTCTATCCCCCCAAAAAAAACACAACCCCCAACCAACGATTAACAATATCAACAATTATTGCGGGAAACAATATGCATCCCCCCTGGCATTTAAAGGGGGCTCGAAGTGAAAGGCAACGTTTGCCCTACTTGATATCCGTATCTGACCTCGGCCATAAATATGGGCAGGAGGATGGGGAAATGGTCACCGAGATTTACAGTTGCTTGCCCAGACAGGCGATGAAGGAAGGGCGGGTCGAATATAGCGACACCATCGATGACCGGGATGCCGCCGAATACGATGCCAAGCTGCGGGTCGAGGCCAATCCGGCGTTTGAAAAAATCGCCTACTACAAGATCAACGAAAACGGCGATTTCCACATTTTCTATACCTACAAAAATCCCAACGTAAAGGCCCCGGCGAAACCGAAAAAGGCGGCCCAAACGAGGGGTGACCTCAAACTCCGCAAGAAAAAGAAGAAGAAATTGACGCTCGGACAAAAAATCAAAAAGGCGCTAGACCTTGGCAAATAACCCATTGGAAAGCGCCTTGGCGCTACACAAAGCGGGCCGATTGCCGGAGGCCGAGGCCGCCTATCGCGCAATCATCACCGATGACCCGCAGGCCGCCGACGCCTATCATTTTCTCGGTCTTGTGGAAGCCGCAACGGGACGCCTTGAGGCAGCCGAAACGTCAATTGGCCGAGCTGTCGAACTGGAGCCGGACCGTCCCACTTTTCACTACAATTTAGGTTTCATTCTGCAAGGGCTTGAGCGGTTCGGCAGGGCATTGGAGCAATACCAAACATCATTAAAGCTCGACCCCAAACAACCCGCCGGACACTACAATGCAGGCCTGGTTCTGAGCCGGATGCGCCGGTATAACGAAGCCGCGAAAGCCTTCGAAGCCGCCATCGACCTGCAGCCAAATTACGCTGAAGCATGGGGCAATCTGGGAGCCGCACGGCGCTTGCTCGGCGATACGGAGGGCGCCATCGCCGCCTGTCGGAAAGCTCTTGAAATCAATCCCCATCAGGCCGAGGTTTTGGCGACGCTTGGCAATGCGGCGAAAGAACAAGGCGACTATGGCGCTGCGCTCGACCACTATAAAAGAGCCATCGAAATCAAGCCCAACCTCGTGACGGCGCACTTCAACCTGGGCAATATATTTATTGAACTGGGGATGACCGCAGAAGGCCGGGCGGCCCTTGAAAAGGCAGTCGCGCTTGATCCCAAAGACCGGGGCGCACAGGACAATTTGCTGATGAGCCGTCTCTATGACGAAGACGAAACTGAACAAAGCCTTTTTGAGGCCCACACCACAGCCGCCAAAGTTCTGCCCCAAACGACCCGACCGGTCCAGCAGCCGCGACGCACCGGAGACCGGTTGAGACTGGGTTTCGTCTCGGCGGATTTCAAGCGCCATTCCTGCGCTTATTTTCTCGAACCTCTTTTCAAAGCCCTCGACCGGAGCGCCTTTTCTCTTCACGCTTACTCAATGACGCCAAAATCCGACGAGGTGACGCAAAGGCTGAACGGTCTCGTCGACCACTGGACCGATTGCATCCCCTTGGGCGACGAAGAACTGGCCGAAAAAATTGAGGCCGATGGCATCGATATTCTCATCGATCTTTCCGGCCACACATCGGGCAACCGTTTGGCCGTTTTCGCCCGCAAACCGGCCCCTGTGCAGGTTTCATGGCTCGGCTACCCGGCGACGACAGGATTAGCGGTGATGGACGTAAGGATCACCGACGCCCTTGCCGACCCGGAAGGCGAAACCGACCGTTGGCACAGTGAAAAATTGATCCGCTTACCCAAAAGTTTTTTACTCTACGGCCCACCCGCCGACGCCCCGGAAGTTTCACCACTCCCCATGGAGATCAATGGGCATATCACCTTCGGTTCGTTCAACAATCTCGCCAAAATCAACAACGCCGTGATTGAATCCTGGAGCCGTATCCTTTTATCCGTGCCGGACTCGCGCCTGATGCTCAAAGGGAAAACCATGGCCTCACCGGGGGTCCGGGAGCGATTGACCGCACAGTTCAGCGAGCAGGGCATTGAAAGCCAACGCCTCAACCTGATCGACTGGGCGCCGAGAGAGCAAAACCCTTTGGCGCTCTACGATCAGATGGATATCGCACTCGATACCTTCCCCTACAACGGCACCACCACAACCTGCGAAGCCCTCTGGATGGGCGTCCCGGTCATAAGTTTTTCAGGTTCCCGCCACGCCGGTCGGGTCGGGGCCAGTCTGCTGACCTCTGTCGACCTCACCAACTGCCTGGCCCAAAGCCAACCGGCTTATGAGAAAACGGCGATTGCGATTGCCAATACCCCGGAGAAGCTTGCGAGGCTACGCCAAACTCTCCGGCAACAGATGGCGGCCTCTCCGTTATGCGACAGCGCAGCCTATGCCCAGGCCTTTGAGGCTGCACTGCACCAACTCGCCAACCATGGATCGGCACTCAAAATATCAAGCGGCCATGATGAGGGGAGCGGCATAAAGTCCTCCACCAAGTGAGAAGAAAAGGGTGAAAGCGGCGGACATTGCCGTTTTCAACTTAAAGAACCAGATCTGCTCAACCGCCCGCAAAAACCAGAAAATAGCGAACCCGGCCAAAATGGCATTCCCCAGTCTACTGGTCGTAAGCTCCTCGCCATGGAAGAAGGATAAGTAGGCGGCAAAGAGAAAAAGCGCCATGAGACAGAGATTCATGATCTGCATAACGTTGGCATTCAATCGAGAAATTTTTCTCAATTGCTCAGGCCACTTGAAAAGCCGCCAGAAAAAAAGGTGAAAGACAAACAGGCTTAGGTTGAAGACACCCGCTAAATAGATTGGGAGCATGAGATTCGCATCCATCGCAACCACCTCCTAAAGCAAAAACATACGGTAGCGTATGGAAAAACTAATCCCTATGATTTTCCCTGTCAATACGGGGGCGTATGGAAATGTCCAAATCAACAAAACGGCTTGATCGAGAAGCATGGATTGCAGCGGCGATCGACACGCTGGCGCGAGAAGGGATAGAAAGTGTCCGGGTTGAACCTCTGGCCCGGAAACTGGGGGTTACCAAAGGAAGTTTCTACTGGCACTTCAAAGATCGTAGCGCGCTGCTAACCGCCATTCTTGATTATTGGGAAAAGGTTGGCACTCAGGACGTAATTGAATTCGTCGAGACATCAGGCGGCAACGTGGAATCGAGGCTTCTTCATTTGTGCGATAAAGCCGGAGCGATTTTAGGGGTCGAAGTTGAAGCCGCTTTACGAACCTGGGCGACACACGATGATTTGGCCGCGATTGCGGTTTCACGAGTCGATACCAAACGCATGGACCTGCTCAGAGACATTTTTGCCGAAATTTGCCCAGAGCCTTCCGAAGCCGAAGCCCGCAGCTGGCTTTTCTATTCACTTTTTTCCGCTGAAGTTCTGATTTCCGATAAAGCGCGCAAAAGCCCTCGCGGAGAACTTATCAGAAAATGCGTCGAGCTGCTTGCGCGACCGGATAAAAATCCGTGAACCGTCTTTAAGGTTTTAGCAACTTACTCTTAAGGGATTGGCAAATCCCTTTCACTATACTGTGAGGCATAAGCGGCTTCTCGTCGCAGTGAGTTCATTCGACGGTGGTGGCCGCTTTCCCCTAAAATAGGGGAGGACAATGAACAACGATCCCTCGACCAAAAGAAAGGAGGGAACAAAAATGTACGGCCACAGCAACCACAAGCGCCCCAACACCTCCGTCGCTCTTGACGATCTCGCTCTTCTGGAAATTGAAGACACCGTCTATGTCCGCCAGGTCAGCACCCCGGCGGGACCGGCATTTGCCGTCTTCGCTGCCGACGGAACCTTCCTGGATACCGCCGAAACCCTGCGTGAAATTGAGCTTTCGGTGAAACGCAACGACATGGGTCTCGCCACTCTGCATTAGGCTGTATATCAGCCTAACATATTGTAATGAATACCAAAAGAAATAATATACACTTTATTTAATGTGTATTATTTCTTTTTAACACTTTCTGTTGACATTTTATAAAATCACCTGTACTTGTGTGTTTAATTACTTATTCACACTCATTAAGGTGTACTTAATATGTCTCAGGCCCCTGCCGCGCTTTACGCACTGAATAACAGCGCCTCGCTTCCCGCCGCCTTGAACGACGAGCCGGTCAGCCGCATGGAAGACGTCGCCGAATATCGCGCTGCACTAACCGCCTTTAAAACCGGCCGTTGGGACGCCGACCGCTGGAAAACCTTCCGGCTGCGCTTCGGCATCTATGCCGAACTGGAACCGGGCCGCCATATGGTGCGGGTCAAGATTCCCGGCGGGCGTCTGTCCCAGGCCTGGCTGCGCGGTCTAGCCGAAGTCAACCAGACCCTCTGCA
Source organism: uncultured Rhodospirillales bacterium (assembly GCA_965368335.1). GTDB lineage: Bacteria > Pseudomonadota > Alphaproteobacteria > Rhodospirillales > JAPHRK01 > CBDUMN01. The sequence goes on along the minus strand of CBDUMN010000062.1, from coordinate 620 downwards.
AGGGCCACATCCATTTCACCACCCGTCAGGACGCTCAGGTTTATGGCGTCGACCTGGACGGCACGGCCGATGTGATCGAGGCCCTGGCCAAACACGGCCTGACAACGCGGGAATCCTCGGGCAGTACGTTCCGCAACGTCACCGCCTGCCCGCTTGCCGGGGTCTGCCCCAAGGAACACGTCGATGCCGGTGAAGTGGCCGAGCGCTTGACCACGACCTGGCTTCGTCATCCGCTCGTTCAGCATATGCCGCGTAAGTTCAAAAGCGCGGTTTCCGGCTGCGCAGCCGATTGCGGCGCGGTCTCTATCGACGACCTCGGTTTCATCGCCACCGAGAAAGACGGCAAGAAGGGCTTTCGGGTTTTGGCCGGTGGCGGCCTTGGCGCGCGCCCCCGCTCAGCCGTGGAAATTCTCGATTTCGCCGAAGAGCGGGATCTTCCGGCCGTTCAGGAAGCCATCGCCCGGGTGCATCACCGGTTCTCCGACCGGGGTAACCGCAACAAGTCGCGGCTCAAGTTCCTTGTCGACCGTTTCGGCCAGAAAAAACTCACCGAGTTGTTTCAAGAAGAGTATGCCCGCGCCCGCAAACTCCCCCAACGGACCTGGGAACCTTTGTCGTGG
>CBDUMN010000061.1:0-20419 GCA_965368335.1 uncultured Rhodospirillales bacterium | reverse complement strand
CATTGCGATACGGCCATTATACAAAACAAAACTTACGTTTTCACACAGGCTGCAAACGCCGCCCCTTTAAAAACCGCCAAGAAAGTCTTTGCGACTTAGAAGTCGAGGGTCAGACCTGCAACAGCGCCCCAACCATCGTTATTCTGGCTAGCTGTCGTCACTTCATCTTCATAGTCAGCCTGGAAGACAGACCCTTTAATGTTCACGCCCGGGCCCATGTTGTAGGCACCGGAGAGCATGAGCGAAGTGGTCTCTTCTTCACCTGAAATAGTGTTGTCGCCTTCCAGCGAACCCGAGAAGTAGGACAAGCTGACCGAGTAAGGGCCGGTTTCGTAAGCAAGACCGATATCCCAAGCCTTACCGTCCTGATTTGCCGTACGGGTAATTCCCGAGGCAACATCTTCGCTGAAGTTGGCGTAGCTGCCGCCGAAGGTGAACCCGGCATAGGTCAGATTGATACCACCCTGCCAAATTTTGAGGTCATCAACACCCGTCGTCGTGCTAGTCGTCACGCCGTAGGTTACATCGGCGGTAAGGCCAACACCTTCAATTTGGCGCGAGTAGACTGCGCCGAAGCCATAAGCTTCGGAAACCCCGCCTATCGCGTGATTTGGTTGTGCCTGATCGGTGTTGCTGGCGTCGGGCGTATAGGAAGCAACCGCCTGCAGACCGGCGAAGGTCGGGCTCAGGTAGTTGACTTTGTTGTTATTGCCCTGGTCGATAAATGAAATATGGTTATCGATAAAGTTGGCGGCAGGCTTGGTGATCCAGCTACCAACATCGCCGTCGGTATTTTCGATCCCAACATCCGGCGCAAAAACGGTAATGCCATTCATCGCATCACCAGCTGCGCCCAACTGAATAGTCCCGAATTTATCAGACGACACCTCAATAAAGGAATCGTCGATGGTGCCACCACTACTCCGGTCGGCTTCCAGCTCAACGGTAGCGGAGATAGTCAAGCCGTTGTCCAGTTTGGTCGAGCCGGTAAAGCTGACTTCCGTGTCGGACTTAACATCGAAAGATCCATAATCATTGGTGCCTTCCCAGCCGCCATCTTGGCTAGCGAAACCGACCCATTGCTCCATAAACCCGCCAAGGCCAAGTTTAATTTTCTCTGCAGCGGCAGCAGGAGCTGCGGCCAGCAAACCGGCGCCAACGAGAGCGCTCGTCATAATCAGTGTTTTTTTCATGTCCCCAAAGATTCCATTGGTTCCCTAATTACAGAATAAAGAATCGGGCAAATTCTTGACGATAGAGTCACACGTTTTGGTTAAATGCAGCAAGGAAAGATAACAAAATCCAAGCCAAAAACTGCACAAAACGCGATCATGTTGCATTGTTGCAACGCAACAAACACCGCCTATGCCTATTTTTTAGCCATGTGTTTAAAAATTAATCTGCAAATGATTATTGTTTGCACATTATGGTTTTATCAAGCATTGCTTTTTCGCTCATCCTTCCGCTAAGTTTCATCTGAAACGATTTTTCGTGGGAACCCCGAACGATTAAGAGAAACGCCATGTCAGGAACGGACTTCGAGCCGCTGCAGCTCGACCGCTTTCTTCCCTACCGCCTTTCGGTTTTAACCCTGGCCGTCAGCCGGTCGCTTTCGCGTCTCTATACGGAACGCTTCAATCTTAAGGTCCATGAGTGGCGGGTCATGGCGGCGCTCGGTTGCGGAGAACCCCTAGCCGCCCATGAAATCTGCACACGGATTAATATGGACAAAGTCCAGGTCAGTCGGGCGGTATCAGGCTTGATGACGGCAGGATTCGTCACCCGAAAAACCGACGCCCAGGACCGCCGACGCTCTTCGCTCTGGCTCAGCGACAAAGGGTGGGACACCTATAAATCCATCGTTCCTCTTGCCTTGGGGCACGAAAGCAGCCTCCTTACCCCCCTCACCGTTAAAGAACGCGAACAGTTCGACAAACTGCTCTCAAAGCTTACCGATCAGGCCCTTAAGCTGCAAAACGACACTTAGTCGACTCTTCTTCACACGCTCCATATAGGGGAGCAAATAATCTCTTAACCCTCTATTTCGTAGAATCCACTCGATTCGCATAATGCCTAGGGTCGGATCGTTTTAAGTTGAATCACTTTGTGATTCGGCCTGAAGCGTCAATCCACCCCTAGTTCAAATGGGTAGAGGGGAATGGGATTGATGGAAAAAGGCAGCCAGGACAACAACATCACGAGACTGATCCAGGGCGGCAAGAGCAACCACGGGACGCCGCCCGCCACTCTGGAAGATCTTCAGACCGACTTTGCGGCCTTACGCGGTGAAATCAATCGCCGCGACGAAATCCTCCGCCTGGTGCTCGAGCGACTTCCCGCGGTCCAGGCCGCCGACAAGATTAACGAAGAGCGCTCCTCCCGAGCTGAAGCGGAACGAGACGAAGCGCTTGAAAAATTCGACCAAATGCAGGGGCTGATCTCAGCGCTCACGAACAAAGTCAGCGATCTCGCAGACCCGGCTGAAGCCATCACCGCCCTGACCGAGCTCAAATACCAAGTCGAGGATCTGCGACGCGACACCGGCGACCGCTTTGAGCGCCTGCAGGGTGACGTCGCAAGCCTGAAGCGCCGCCTTTCCGCGCTGGAAACCCTGGAACGCAAAGACGCCGAAGCCGAACGTCGCGATATCGAAAAGGTCGAACGCGATGTCGCGGTCCTCAACGACGGCTTCATCGCAGACCGCGCTATGATCGCCGAAATGCGCCTCGACATTAACAACGCTCCACTTTCTCAAAACACATCGGAACTCTCGGCTCGTGTGGATGGAGTGGAAAAGGAAATGCTCAGTCTCAAAGACAAGGTTGTTCGGTTTCTGCTCGACCAGATGAAGCAAGCTCGACGCTAAAAACGACACATCAAATATGAAAAGGGGGAAGCGCTGTCCTGCGCTTCCCCCTTACTCATTCTGTGCGTCGCTATCTAAAAAAGAACGGCGCTCGTCGCCGGGAGCGCCTTACCCACCTCGATAGGCGCGCCCATCTTGCCAAGCGTCCCTTCAAGCGCCGCCAGACATAGCGTGACGTTTTTGGCCGTTGCGCTCTGGCCCATCAAACCGATGCGCCAGACCTTACCGGCCAACGCCCCAAGTCCGGCCCCGATTTCCAGATCGTAGTCAGCAAGCAGCGCCTTTCGCACGGCGGCCTCGTCCACACCTTCGGGGATCGTCACGGCATTCAGTTGCGGTAAGCGGTGAGCCGGATCGACGAGCAAGCCCAGCCCCATGGCTTCAAGACCGGCCTTGAGGGCATTGTGCATTTTTTCATGGCGCGCCCAGGCGTTTTCAAGCCCTTCTTCTTCAATCATCACCAGAGATTCATGCAGGCTATATAGGGCATTGATCGGTGCGGTGTGGTGATAGGACCGTGCGCCACCGCCGCTATCGCCCCAATAGCCCATAACCAGATTGAGATCGAGGAACCAGCTTTGGACCTTACGGTTACGCCCCTTGATCACTTCAAGCGCCCTGCCGCTGAATGTGACCGGTGAAAGACCGGGAGTGCAGGAGAGACACTTTTGCGACCCCGAGTAAACTGCATCGGCGCCCCATTCATCGACTAGAACCGGAATACCGCCGAGCGACGTCACCGTATCGACGATGGAAAGCGCATTATACTTTTGCGCCAGAGCGCAGAGAGCTTTGGCGTCGGACTCGACACCGGTCGAGGTTTCCGCATGGACAAAGGCCAGGGCCTTGGCGTTTGGATTGGCCTTTAAGGCGTCTTCGGCTTTATTGAGATCGACCGCCTTGCCCCAATCGTCTTCGACCATCACCGGCGTCGCGCCACAGCGCTCGACATTTTCCTTCATCCGCATGCCGAAGACGCCGTTTTGACAGATCACCACCGTATCGCCCGGCTCGATCAGGTTGACAAAGCAAATCTCCATGCCGGCGGAACCGGGAGCGGAAACCGGGAGGGTCATCTCGTTTTTCGTCTTAAACACCCCGCGCAACATATCTTTGACCTCTTCCATCATACCGATGAAAGCAGGGTCCAGGTGGCCGATGGTCGGCCGCCCCATGGCCGAGAGAACCCGAGGGTGAACGTCGGAAGGACCGGGCCCCATAAGCGTACGAACAGGCGGATTGAAAGAAGAAGTAGTCACAGATCGAACTCCCCGAAATTCTTCAAAATTTCCCATTTGGGTATCATGATACCGACACCCCGACAAAAGGAAAACCAGACAACCGGCTTTAACCTTGTGGGGCCGACTTCGCAATAATGAGCGTTATGTCGTCTTCCTGAACGCGCTCACCACGAAATTCCGATAGCGCACTCCGCACCGCGCCGCAAATATCAGCCGCCGATTCTGCCGCGTGAGTAGCGATCAAGGCTTCCAAACGGTCGCGCCCAAACATTTCCCCCTCAACGTTGCGGCATTCCCAAATACCATCGGTACCGAGTGCAAAGATGACCTCTCCGTCCGGCAAGGGCGTTTCCTGAATGGTATAGGACCAATCCGGGTCGACACCGATGGGAATGTCCTCGCCGCCCCATTCCTCAAAGCGTCTGGAGGCGGGATCGTAGACCAGGGCTGGAGCATGACCGGCGCATAGCCGATGAGTTGCGCGTTCCTTCAGATCGATGTAGAGCCCGAAGAAAGTAACGAACCGCCCGCCTTGGGCATCTTCGGACATCTGGCGATTGAGAGCGTCGAGCCCTGCCCCCGTCTTGCCCAACTCATCAAGCCGCGCCCTCAAGGCGGCGCGGAAAGAGGCCATTAAAAGAGCCGCCGAAGCGCCGTGACCGGTAATATCGCCAACGACCAGCACAACGCCATTTTGATCACCGTCCGGCGCTGGCAGAAAATCGTAGTAATCACCGCCGGTTTGATCGCAATAGAGGCTCAAGGCGGCGATATCGAGGCCGGGTATCTGTGGCGGGTCCTTGGGCAACAGATGCTGTTGGACCTCCTTGGCGAGAGCGAGAGACTGACGCAACGCCAACCGCTCGCGCAGCCTCGGAATCATCCGGTTGAAGATTCGCGCCAAATCGCCGATTTCATCACGACTTGTAACCGGCACCGTATCGCTCAAATCGCCCCGCGCCACCTTGCGCGCTACGGCGGCCAGTTCCCGCAACGGCTCGGTGACGGTTCGCGACCCGAAAAAAGCCGCCGCGACAATCGAAACGATCAGCAAAACCGACATCAGCGCCGTCAGGCGCAACTGTCCAGCCGTTTCATCCGAAATAATCTCCTCGGCCAAGTCCGCCAGATCGGAAATGTCTTCAAAAGGAACAGCCAAAACCAAATAAAGACCGAAAGCCTCAAGGTGCCCAAAAGTCCAGACGGTATCGACACCATCGACAGGCATCCGCAACATTCCCGTGCCCCCCGATGGAAGGCTTTGCGCGACCACCGAGAAACGACCGGCTACCTCATCCGGCAAAGTGCTGATTGCGATGGGGTCAGCCCAGAAGCGCGGCTTGGCGGCATAGTTTGGATGGGCCACCATCCGGACGCCGTCTTTTGCGAACCGAACAAGAAAGGCCTCCACATTATTCACGATGTTGACCCGCCGCCCCAGTTTACGCAGGGTTCCGACGATTTCGATATCAATGGCCGTGACTCCGGCGAACCCGCCATTCGGGCCGAAGACCGGCATGGAGGCTGTGCTGATCAGTTGCCCGGTCGAGGCGTCGACCAAAAGATCGCCCCAAACGAGTTTCCCTTGGGCGCGCGCTTCCCGATACCAGTCGCGCAGGCGCGGATCGTAGCCCTCAGGATAGCCGCCATGGCCTGGGTAGGCGGCATGGAGCCCGTTCTCAAGCGCCGTATACTGCCAGAAAAACAAGTCGCCATGGACCTGCCCCAACTCCTGGTAGACCGGCAACAGCCCGGAAAGGCGGCTGATATCTTTGGCAAATTCAAGAACCGTTTTGCCTTCGGGCAACCCGAACACCTGCTCAGCATAGGACACCGACATGGGGGCCGTTGTCCCATCCGGGCCGCGACGCAGATGGCGCTCCGAAGTCACCATTCCCGGCGGCAGATAACCCCGATCATAATCGCTGTCCAGGTAAGGGCGTTCCAGCCTTTGCGGCGGATTAGCTTTTAACGCCCGCTCGGCGCTTAAGGCCTGAACCTTGAGGGCGGTCTCGACCAACTCCATCTCGCGGGTCAGGTTTTCGGTTGAAAAGGCGATCACCTCTTCAAGCCGACTGATCACCCGCTCTGTCGCCTGCTCACCGATCCACTGAGACAGATTGGCGCTCACCTTGCGCGCCCCCTGATTCCATTGCCAAGTGGAAACCGCCAGCGGCAGTAACGCAATGGTCGTCAGCAATATCAGGAGTTTCCAGTGAAGGCGCATAGAGCCGGAGCAATCCCAAACGGGTTAAAACAATGGTCCTATCTTGAGTGGCGCAGAGCCCGCAATCAAACGGAAAACACATAAAATTGCCGGGCATTTCTGCCCGGCAAGTTCTTGTTCAAGGGGACTTTTGATCGGGAGCGCCTTCTTGGGGGAGGGGACTGGGAGGGGGAAAGAAGGGCTCCTCTGACTTTTCGAAGATCAGTTTACGCCCATTCAATCCATCCGTCTGTGACGACAATCACAGTTTATCTAAAATTTTAGATAAATCCACACGAACGACGCCTCCCCCCATATAAAGAACAAGCCCCTCCGGGGAAGAGGGGCCATTCTTGGGAAATTCATCTGGGTTCGCAAGGACCAGCGGCGGTTGAGAGGGATAGCTTGGGACTAAGAGAGCCACCCTGGTCTATGAATGAATGTAGCGATCAGACGCCGCCTCTTCTGTGACGCCAATCACACGAAGAGGCGGATTCTTCATTTTTTTAAGAAACGTTGCTTTTTCGCCGCTCCAACTCCCTGGCGCGCAGTTCTTTACGAAGCAATTTACCGACCGGGGATTTGGGGATTTCCTCAATAAACTCGATCTCTTTTGGCCGCTTATAGCCGGTCAGATAGTCCTTGCAGTGGGCGCGAATTTCATCCTCGGTCAAGCCATCGCTGGCTTTGACGACGAAGGCCTTCGGCGCTTCGCCCGATTGATCGTCGGGAACGCCGATGACGGCCACCTCGGAGACGCCGCCCATGTGGGCAATCGCATCCTCGACCTCGTTGGGATAGACGTTGAAACCGGAAACCAGGATCATGTCTTTCATCCGGTCGACAATGTAAAAGTACCCCTCCTCATCCATTTTGGCCACGTCGCCGGTATAGAGCCAACCGTCCTTGACGGTATTGGCCGTTTCGTCCGGACGGTCCAGATAGCCTTTCATGATATTGGGACCTTTGGCGATCAGTTCGCCCGACTCGCCGACCGGCGCCTCATTGCCTTCATCATCGACGATCTTAATGACGATCCCCGGCAAGGGCAGACCGATGGAATTGAGCTTCGGACGGCTTTGCGGATTGACGGTCAGAGCGCAGGAACTTTCGGTCAGACCATAACCCTGGATGATCGTAATGCCGTATTTTTCCTCCCAGGTCTTCGCCACGGCTTCCTGCAAGGCGGTTCCGCCGGCCACGCAATGAATCAGTTTTTTCGCCACATCCTTGGTAAACCAGTCTTCTTTGGGCAGCGCGGCAAACAGCGTGTTGACCGCCGGAAAGACCGAAATGTCATACTTATCGAACACCGGCTTCAAGTTGGATGGCGGACGAGGGCTCGGCACCATCACCGCGTGATAGCCCTGAAGCAACCCGTTGATCATCGAGAAGGTGAAAGCGAAGATATGGTAAAGAGGCAAGGCGACCAGACCATTAACGCTTTTCGGCATCCGGTCGTCTTCAGTCGCGGCGACCATTTGGAAAGCGTTGGAGAGAACGCTGCGGTGGGACAACTCGGCCCCCTTGCTGCGCCCGGTGGTGCCGCCGGTATATTGGTAAACCGCCGTATCGTCGGGGCCAACCGGTTCGATATAGCGCTCCGTCTTGATCGCATTGGCGATTCGATGGGACATACCGACCTTCAAGGCCTTCTCGAGAGTCACATGCCTGGTCCGCATAGGCGGCACGGCCTTTTTGACGTATTTGAGCACCAGGCCGATGATCGCCGCTTTGAGCCCAGGGAAGAAATCGACCACCGAGAGCTTGATCACATGCTTAACGTTGGTCTTGCCAATAACTTCATCCACTTTATCGCCAAACACGTCGATAACGATCAAGACCTTGGCGTTACTGTCCTGGAGCTGATGTTCCATCTCGGGCTCGGTGTAGAGCGGGTTGATATTGGTGCTGACGCAGCCCGACTTAAAAACTCCGAAACTGGCGACCGGATAGCCGTTGCAGTTGGGCGACATAATGGCGACTACATCACCCTGGCCGAGCTGCAACTCCTCACGCAGATAGATGGCCAGATTGTCTGAATGATGATCCAACTCCTCGTAGGTCAGCCCGCCTTCCGCACCGTTGGGCAAGACCGTCGTACAGGCCTTGCGCTCACCATATTCCTTGGCCGCTTTTTTCATCAGCGTCCCCAAGTGCAGCGTCGGCAGGTCATCGGCGTTAAACGCCTTGGCCTTCTCCGAATAGAATTCTTCCCATGGATATTGAGCCATCGTGGCCTCCCCTGTTTTCAAACCTGTAGCAGTAACGCGCAATTACGTCATTTTTGCGCCCGCTTCCCTTTGAAAAAACCCTATCAAAAAAACCGAAACGACCAAACTGTTATACCCTATGGATTTAAAAAAGGCCGTCCCACAACTGACGGGACGGCCTCTATTGTGACCTAGGGTAAACCTAAAAGGGTCAGGCTATTGGCGAATGCCTTCGATCGACAGGATCATTTCAACATGGGTGCTGGCCGGGCCCAGGTTTCTGGTAATCCCGAAGTCCTTGAGCGCAAAGGTCGTAGAGCCTTGCAGACCTAAGCGGTATCCACCCCAGGGGTCTTTGCCGCGGCCGACCTCCTTAACCTCGATATCAATGGACTTAGTGACACCGTGAAGCGTCAGGTCGCCGGTCACCACACCCGTTCCTTCGCCGGTTTTCTTGACCGCCGTGCTGACGAAGGTCGCTTTCGGATACTTGCCGACATCGAGAAAATCGGAACCGCGCAAATGCTTATCCCGTTCGGCATGGTTGGAATCAACACTTGCCGTATCGATCTCGACGCTAATTTTGGAATTTCCCGGATTGTCGTCATCAGCCGTAAAGGTTCCGCCAAAGCTGTTGAACCGACCATAGAGCCAGGAATATCCAAGGTGCTGAATGCGGAACTGAACAAAGGCGTGAGAACCTTTGGTGTCGATGACATAGCTGTCCGCAGCCGCAGCCGGCCCAGTGACAGGCAAAGCAAACAGGGCGGCAACCAAGGCCAGGGTAAGGAGGCGAATTTTCATGAGAAGTATGTCTCCGTTGTCTCTTATTTAATGGGAATGTTGGGGGGAAGGCCCGGACTTCTTCTTTCCGAGCATGCGTTTTAAGGTCGCGTCTCTATCGATCACATGATGCTTGATGGCGGCGGCGGCGTGAAAGACGGCAAGGCCAATCAACGAAACGGCCAGAACCAAATGAACCTGTCCGGCGACATCTTCCTGGCTGGGAAGGCCGCTCAAGATGGCGGGCACCGAAAAGATGCCGAAAACGTCTACCGGCTTGCCGTCGGCCGTACTGATCAGATAACCGCTCACCAGGACGGTGAAAATCAATACATAAAGCAACCGGTGAACCGCTTCGGCCGCTTTGATCTCCCAAGCCTGCTGTCCCGGCTCCGGCTTCGGGGTCGGATTGAGCCAACGCCAGAAAAACCGGAAAACCATGATCAACGCCAGAAGGATGCCCACCCCTTTATGAAGAGCGGGCGCCTTATGATACCAGGTGGAATAATAGTTGAGATCGACCATCCAAAGGCCGATCCCGAAAAGACCAAACACCACCAGCGCCACCGCCCAATGAATGACAACGGTAAGGCTGCCGTAGGTTTCGTCCGTATTTCTGATCGCCATTTTCGTTTTCCGGCCCTGACGTTTTCAAACTGCAGCAGCAGCATCATCGATTGCGCTACCGACACGATGTTAGTGCGAAAAACAGAAAAACAAAGAGCCCACTGCCCAACAGACTGTCGACCAAAGGGAAACAATATAACAGACAGGAGCCAAAAAGCACCGTTCACGACAGCTCTAAAAAATCTAACAAAATGGGATGAAACCAATTGCCGGCAGGCGTTGAACAGATACAACGCTCAAACATGTCAAACCCCTCTCACTCATCGTGAACACTACTGGAATATCAGACCATTATCTTATCTATGATAGGTGATTGTGACTGGAGAAATTCCATCGGTTTGTGCAATCAGGTGATAGTGCAGGTCTGTGCGAAGGTAGTCTTGGGGAGCATTGTTAAAGAGGTCGATAACCTCTTGGTGAGGATGATTAAACCTAGCCCAACAGCTGATGCCAAGCATAGCGTCTGGGGGACAATCCCCAAGCCAAGTCGGTTGACCATTCCCATCCAGGCTTCCATTCCTGGAACCATGGTGGGGAACCTTAAAAAATTTGACGTTCCTGGGTATTTGCGATGCGACATGGCTCCAAGCGTCTTCCTCTGCATCACCGGTCAACAGGAAGGCCTGTTCGTGCAAAGTGAGCAGCAAAATCACGGAATTGTTATTTTGATCCGGGTCATAGTACTCGGGTTCTGGCCATAAAACATCCATTGTCACGTCCCCAAGATTGGGAAGCGCCCGCGTATAGTCCAGGGCTTGCTGCTTCTGGACTTTTCTTGATCTCCTGGCGTAGGCCATCAAGTTGGATTGGACGGCCCGCCGCCCTTCTTTGGGATACCAAAACCACTCGGTTCCAAATTCCCGCATCATGCCCTTAAGCCCCTGCCCATGGTCGGCATGATCATGAGTAAGCAAGGTGAATTTAAAAAAGTGATCGTCGTGAATGTTGGGATAATCCTCGGTTCGTACTCGGCGCTTGAAGAAATTGAGCGCGGCCTGATTGGAGGATGTATCGTTGCAATCAACGAGGCCAAAATGCCAGTCCCCATTGCTGTCTTGGGATTCGATGATAATGCAATCTCCCCAACCGACATCCAGGACAAGAACTCTCAACAGCGACATATTGCTCTCCCTATCATTCAATCTCAAAACCCGGACCGAGAGTCATGTCCTTCTTAAGAAGCATTTCCGATCGATTTTCGTGGTAAATCGTTCTGATTTCCTCCAGCAGCATTTTATCCCATTTAGCGAATGCCTCCGTTTCATCAGGGGAAAAGAAAACCGCCTCTTGCATTCCGAAAGCTTTTTCGATGAATAGGCCTTGCTCAATACGCTCGTCGGTAAAGGCATAAGCGAGCCGAAATGCCTCCAAACTCATACGGTAAACGGAGCCCCGTTCGTGGCGGCCTTTCTTAAGCAGCATGTTCGGTACCCAGAGGGCGTTTTGATCCAAATAAAAATCCAATTCGTCTTGGTCGAAAATGTCTATCAAACGCTCGAAACTATCTGGACTTTCAAACCGTCCCTCACCCCCCGTCGGTCCTAGGATGATGGCGGACATACCCAGCAACACCATGGGGCCTCGATACCACGGGGCGGAGAGTTCCCAACCGGGTGACGGCGTGGTCGTCTCGATGCAAAAATAGAAGCACCGTGTGAATGGAAACACATCCTCTCTCTTGATCGAATCGATAATAATAGGGATCGTCGAGTCCATCACGTGTTCTCCATTCAACAAACCTGGGCAACCATTTCAGCAACACTCACGGGTGTGGATATGGTAAACGGCCGGGTTCCGCGCCCGACTGCACATATCGGCGCATTGCGGCATCAGCCAGCGCATACCCCCAATTGATCAAGGCTTCCTGCTCGCCACTGTTAAAGGCATTTAACCGAGTACGCATATTCGCTAAAGCGGCGGTTTGTCGCGAATCCTGAAGCAGTGGAGTGATATCGTCGGTGGCGTAGTCTCTAATCTTGGTCGCAATTCCCCAATAAGTCCCTTCCCGATGTTTTTTCTTGTATTCCTCAACCAGAGAAACCCTACGCAGCGCCCGCGTTTGTTCGGACATGATGTCCAGCACTCGCAGGGCTCGACGTAGGTAGTCAAAACCGATGGATGCTTTGATTCCAAAAGGTGCTCCGGCATCGCTGACGAGGATCGTCTGTCGCCGGTTGATTAGACGCTGTAGCCCCATGTTGTCGTAAATGCCGCCATCGCCTAAAAGCATGTTTCGCTTTAAGCTTTTGCAATCTGACAAATCCGCCGTTTCGAAAGATGTCCAGTCGGCCAGTTCAGTTTTCAGTTTGACCGGACAGAAAAACGGAGGGAAACCACTTGAAGCTGCGGTTGCCCTGGCCAGAGAAACCTTAGGATAATTGATTTTACCGAGCCGATAGTCGGCCATATAGTCACGCGCCAAACGAACACTCACTCCAGTTTGAAGATTGGTGGCGTAAAGAGTGAAACGGGGGTGGCCTGAGATATTGGGATCAGGCAAGTCCTGCAATGTCCGCCCATGAAACAATCGTTTATCGTACGCCTTGACGAGTTGTTCGGCTCCTGAGCTAAAGGGGTTTAGCGCACCGAACAGTCCGGTTCTGACGTCGAGACTTTCGCTAAAAAAATCACGGAGCGGCTCAACCACCAAAGGCTGAAACGTTGTTGATATGCCATTTTGGTTAAACTCAAGCTTATCCCAATTTAGCGCTAGCCAAGCGGCCGTTATCGTACCGCCAGAGACACTGGTTATATCGTCCAGGGTTGGCAGCCAGCCCAGCTCGTTCAGTCGCCAGAGCGACCCCAGGTGGAACAAACTTGCTCGGTATCCTCCGCCCGACAGGGCTAACCCTCGCCCTCTCCGTTCATCAACCATATTTTCATGCCTCATTCTTATCCGAAGAAGCTTGTGAAGTAGCTGCGGAAACCAATAACGCACGTAATGGGCGTATACATACAACAATTTCTTTCGATCCGCGAGAAATTACGCCAAACGCTTTCAGATCGAAAGGTTTGCTCCCTCCCCTCCCATCAACTATCCCAGGTCCATTTCGGTGCAGGATTGAATAAACACCAAGCGAAACGGAAAATAATAAGCAAAGCTAAAATATCTGCTGCCATTTATTAGATAAAAAAGTAACCGTTCAAAGTAGGCGCCGAATCTCATTCTAAATAAGACGAGTCGCAAATAGAGTGATTTCCGACAATTTCCGACAAGTGGACAACAAAAAACGGGCCCGTAATCGGACCCGTTTTTATGGCTGGGGCGGCAGGATTCGAACCTGCGAATGCTGATACCAAAAACCAGTGCCTTACCGCTTGGCGACGCCCCATCAGTGCGCTTAAGGCGGCGCACCATAATGGGTTCGGCCGGTCCTTTCAAGACGCTTTATTGAACTCTCCGGCGATCAGGTTAACAAAGGCGCGGCGGCGACCCACCAATCGGGTTTGGCCTCGGAGATTTTTGCCGCCGCGGACTGGGCTTTTTCCTCTGTTTCAAACAGGCCGAAGCAGGTTGCGCCGCTGCCCGACATGCGGGCCATTAGGCAATCTTCGGATGCGCCAAGCCCCAGAAAGGCGACATCGACAGCCGGGGCAATCGTCCGGGCGGGGATTTCCAGATCATTGGCCCGCTCCCGGAGAATTTCCGCCAGATGCGCCGCATCCTCAGGGCTCTCGTCAAACCTTGCCGGAGCAGAAAACCCGCCGGAACGCGCCTTAAACACCGCCGGAGTTGAAACGGCGACCCCCGGATTGACCAGCACCAGCCAGCAGGGAGGCAAAGGCGGCGGGGGCGACAGGTCCTCGCCAATCCCCCCAACGAAAGACGACCGACCGCTTAAGCAAACGGGCACATCGGCCCCGAGAGAAAGGGCGATTTCCTGCATTTGATCATCGGGCAGAGAAATCTCCCAAAGCTCGGAAAGCGCCTTCAAGGCCGCCGCCGCATCGGCCGAACCGCCACCGATACCCGAAGCGACAGGAAGTTCCTTGGTCAGAGTCAGGGCCGCGCCTTTTTGACAGCCCGAAGCTTTCCGCAGAGCCTCGGCGGCTTTTATCACAAGATTGCTTTCATCCGCATCCAGGCCACTGGAGAAGGGACCTTTGATCGTTAGCGAAAGATCGTCTGCGGACCGGGCATCGATGACGTCTCCGACACCGGCAAAGACCATCAGACTATCGAGCAGGTGATAACCGTCGTCGCGTTTTCCGGTAACGTGGAGATAAAAATTGATCTTGGCGGGCGCAAACAGGCTGACGCTCTTCTCCCCGGTCATTGGGCTACTCGGCGGCCGTTTCGCTCAGCCTACCGCGCTCCACCTTGGCCTTGATCTTTTCGGCAAGGTCTTCGTCGGGGTCCAATGAGAGGGCGCGTCGCCACTGGAAGCGGGCCTCCAGATTACGGCCGACCTGCCAATAAGCGTCACCCAGATGATCGTTGATCGTCGGGTCCTCGGGACGCAATTCAACGGCGCGCTCCAGATTTTTCACCGCATCGGCGTATTTTTCCAGCCGATACTGAACCCACCCCAGGCTATCGACGATGTAGCCGTCCATGGGACGCAGTTCGACGGCTTTTTCAATCATCGCCTGGGCGCGGTCGAGATGAATGCCCTGCTCGACCCAGCTATAGCCGAGATAGTTGAGAACGAAAGGTTGATCGGGCTGGAGTTCCAGAGCTTTCAGAAAGTCCTTCTCAGCCCGCTCCCACTGTTTCGAGCGCTCCAGAGCGATGCCACGGGTATAAAGCAGACTCCAGTGACGCGCTTCGACCTTATCAATCCGCGCAATGGCCCGGTCATAGGCCTTGGCCGCCTCTGCAAACCGCGAACGCGAACGCATGATGTTGCCCAGTTGAACGAGCGAATCGATCTGGGTCGTCTGCTCGGCCGCCATACGCTCCAACACCTCGGCCGCACGATCCACCTGATCGAGCGCATCCCAGTTGGTTGCGCGCCGCAACTGCCCCGTCCAGGCGAACGGCGAAGCCGGGTCGATCATTTCATAGACCGCGTTGGCCTCGGCCAGACGGTTCATCGATTCCAGAATGTCGCCAATCAAAATCTGGGCGATAGGATAATTGGATTTAAGATGGAGCGCCATACGCCCGAAAATCAGCGCCGTTTCGCGGGCGTTTTGCTGACGGAGCGCACTGGCGATACCGAACATGGCCTCGGCCACGCCATCACGCGGCGTCACCTCGACCTTAGGCGCCTTCTGATGGCGCATCTCACTGACCATCAAAGACTCGATCAACACCGATCCGGGATTTTTGCGGCGGTAATCGTTGTAAAGCATGAGCGCTTCGGGACCGCGATCCGAGCGCTGATAGATCGCACCCAACAGTTCGACCACGCGCAGCGACATGCCGTTGGGGTCTTGCGCCGCCTGCTTGAAATGATCCTCGGCGCGATCCGTCTGCCCTGCCGCCTGATTGATTAGGCCCGCATGGAGATGATAGAGCCCGGTCATATCGCTCAGTTGTTTGATCGGCGCGAGGGCTTTCTGGGCGGCTTCCATCTTGCCGTCACCGGCATGGGCCCAGGCTTCCACCAATGGCCCCATAAATACGTTAACACCGGTCTTAGGCAGTTCGTTAAGCCGCTTCAACGCTTCGGCGTAATCTCCTTTGGCAACCGCAACGGTCACGGCGAGAAACACCGCCACGGGCTCTGTCCGGCTCTCTTCGACCATCGCCTCTGCAAGACGGTGGGCCTCGTCGATCCGACCTTCCATGGCGGTTGTCAGCATGGCCAGCTTCTTCGCCGACAGGTTTTCGGGCTCCTGATCGACCAACGCCGAATAATAGATCGCCGCGGCGCGCGTATCCTGGGTTTGCTGAGCGTGTCGCCCGGCCAGATAGTTGCCGAACGGCGAATGAGCGAGAGGCGGCTCGCTAGAAGTCGACCCGCTGTCCGCACCGGCCATGGTGGTTTGACACCCCCAAACCGTTGCCGCCAGGGCGACGATGCCGACGGCGTGAGAAAGCCGCTTGATACCGGCCCAGGGTCTTCTTGCCTTCATGTCTGCCTCTCGCTTTGCGCCCCTAACTTACATGTTGGGGTAGTTGGGGCCTTCTCCGCCCTGCGGGGTCACCCAGTTGATATTCTGGGTCGGGTCCTTGATATCGCAGGTTTTGCAGTGGACACAGTTCTGCGCGTTAATTTGAAGACGTTTCTCCTCGCCTTCCTCACCCACATACTCATAGACCCCCGCCGGACAGAAGCGCGCCTCGGGACCGTCGTATTCCGCCAGATTGACCTTAACCGGCACATCCGGGTCGACGAGCTGCAAATGACAGGGTTGTTCTTCCTCATGGTTGGTCGCCGAGAAAGAAACGTTGGTCAGCTTGTCGAAGGTCAACACGCCGTCGGGCTTGGGATAGTCGATCTTCGGACAGTCCTTGGCCTTCTTAAGCGCTTCGTGATCGGTCCCATGATGGGCGAAGGTCCAGGGTGCGCGACCACGGAACAAGACCTGATCGATCCCGGTGTAAATGGTGCCGCCCCAGAGTCCCCATTTGAACGACGGGCGAACATTGCGCGCCACGTAAAGTTCGTCATAAACCCAGGATTTTTTGAAGTTTTCGCCAAAGGCCGTCAGTTCGTCGTTGGCCCGCTCGGCCTTCAAGGCTTCAAACGCCGCCTCGGCAGCCAGCATACCCGACTTCATGGCCGTATGGGTGCCCTTGATTTTCGGCATATTCAACGTCCCGGCCTCACAGCCAATGAGACAGCCGCCGGGGAAAATCAGCTTGGGCAAACACTGGAAGCCGCCTTCATTGAGCGCCCGAGCGCCATAAGCCACGCGGCGACCGCCCTCGAAGGTGTCTTTGATCTTCGGATGGGTCTTGAAGCGCTGGAATTCGTCATAAGGGCTTAGATGCGGGTTCTGATAGTCGAGACCGACCACAAAACCGACGGCGACCTGATTGTCTTCCAGGTGGTAGAGGAAAGAACCGCCATAGGTATCGGATTGCAACGGCCAACCTGCCGTATGAACGACGAGGCCTTGCTTGTGTTTGGAGGGATCGACCTCCCAAAGCTCTTTGATGCCGATGCCGTAGGTTTGCTTCTGACCTTCTTCAAGACCGAACTTATTCTTCAACATCTTGCCGAGGTGGCCGCGGCAGCCTTCCGAGAAGAAGGTGTATTTGGCGTGCAGCTCCATGCCCGGCTCGTGGTTGGGGCCCGGATTGCCTTCGCGGTCCAGGCCCATATCGCCGGTCGCGATGCCTTTAACCGAACCGTCGTCATTGTAGAGCACTTCGGCAGCGGCGAAGCCGGGATAGACCTCGATGCCCATGGCTTCGGCCTGTTCGCCCAGCCAGCGGCAGAAGTTACCCAAGGAAATGATATAGTTGCCCTTGTTGTGCATGGCGGGCGGCATAGCGAAACCGGGGACATTAATCGCGCCGGTTTCAGAGAGAAACATGATCTGCTCGCCGGAAACCGGCGTATTGAGCGGTGCGCCCTTTTCCTTCCAGTCCGGGATCAGTTCATCCAGCGCACGCGGCTCCAAGACCGCACCCGAAAGAATATGAGCACCGACTTCGGAGCCTTTTTCGACGACACAGATGGAAACCTCGGTCTCATTCGCCTGAGAGAGTTGAGCCAGCTTGATCGCAGCGGACAATCCGGCCGGGCCAGCGCCGACGATCACAACGTCAAATTCCATCGATTCCCGTTCCATGGGACCTCCTAACAAATCTTTCTTCGTTGTATCCTCCCCAAGATACGAGGGCGTTATAGCACAGGCGTTTTACAGAGTGCGAGACGTTTGGCGGGCGGAACGAAAAAAGCTTTGTAAAGACATTCATTTCTGCAAATCTACGCCCATGGACAAACAGCTTCACCCCGCGGAAATTCTGCAATGGTATGCAGACGCAGGCGTCGACGAATGCATTGGCGAAACCCCCATTGATCGCTATGCGGAATCGGCCGCCGCCCTGGCTGCCCGCAAATCGGCCCGGCAGAGCGCCGCCCAGGCCGTCAGAGCCGAAGCCAAAGCGCCCCCTCCCGCAGCGCCTTCTTCCGCGCCCCGCCCAACGCCCGAACCCATCGGCCAGTCCGAAATGGTCGCCAGCGCCTGCGATGCAGCGGCTCAGGCCAAGACCCTGGAAGACCTTGAAGCCGCCGTGCGGGCTTTCGACGGCTGCCCCCTCAAAAAAACCGCGACCAACACGGTGTTTTCCGATGGGGCCAAAGACGCACGGATTATGCTGATCGGCGAAGCCCCTGGGGCCGATGAGGACCGGGAAGGCCTGCCCTTCGTCGGAGCGAGCGGCAAACTGCTCGATAAAATGCTCGCCTCTATCGGCCTGGATCGACAGGAAAACGCCTATATCACCAACATTCTCTTCTGGCGTCCGCCCGGCAACCGCAACCCGACCAGTGCGGAAATCGCCGTTTGCCTGCCCTTTGTCGAGCGCCATATCGAACTGATGGACCCGGAAGTCATCGTTCTTTTAGGCGGCCCTTCGGCCAAGACCCTTCTGGCGCGCAACGAAGGCATTACTAAGCTGCGTGGCAAGTGGTTCGACTACGAAACCCCACGCATGAGCCGCCCGGCCAAGGCCCGCGCCCTCTTCCACCCGGCTTACCTTTTGCGTTCGCCGAACCAGAAACAGCTGGCCTGGCGCGACCTCCTCGATATCCGGGAACACCTCAGAACCCACGGAATCCTTGCCTAACAAAGGCGATTCCCGTATTTTATCCACAGCTTGTGGATAACTCCGCTTCCTTGACAGTTCCTTGGGATTCTGAGACACAAGGATCGGATTAATTAGTAAGCGTTTCGTTTGGATTTTGGGGACACGAATGAGTTTTAGGGGAAGGATTGGCGGGCTGACCCTCGCGGCGGCTTTGGTCGCGGCGCCTGTTGCTTACGCTCAAAACGCCCCCGCCCTGCCCAGTGTTTTCTCGCAGACATCCCAGATCGCATCACTGCCCCAACCTCAGGCGACGCCCCCGGAAACCATCGCCTTACCCAAGCCTCTCTCGCCAGACGATGTGGCGACCTACAAGCGAATTGAGACTTTGCAGGAAAACGGCGACTGGAAGGCCGCCGACAAGGCTATCGCCACGCTTGAGAACAAGCTGCTTATGGGTCATGTGATGGCCCAACGCTACCTCCATCCGCGCAAGTACCGCTCGAAATACAAAGAACTGAAAGGCTGGATGGACCAGTACGCCGACCTGCCCCAGTCCGGACAGCTTTACAAATTGGCGCTCAAACGGCGGCCCAAAAACTGGAAATATCCGGCAAAGCCTAGAGGGGGATATCTCTACGGCTCGGGCCATGACGGCGATTTCGCCCCGGCCAAGAGCTACCGCCCATCGAAACGGTTAAGTCGCGCCAACCTTCAGCGGGTCGCCCAACTGAAACGCCAGATGCGCTGGCAACAGCGCAAAGGCTGGACCCTGGCGGTCAAACGCCTGCTCCAATCGGCCGAAGTCAAACGCCTGTTCCATCCGGTGGAATACGACCGGGTCCAAGCTCGTCTCGGCGCGGGGTACTATGCCGATGGGCGAGACCAATGGGCCATCGACTGGGCCGGACGGGCCGCCAAGCGCTCGGGCAAGTATCTGCCCCAGGCGCATTGGACGGTGGGCCTCGCCTCCTGGCGTCTGGGCCGGATGAAGCAGGCGCAAAAGCATTTCGCCGCCATCGTTGATTCTGACTACGCCGGAGCTTGGCTCAAATCGGCCGGAGCTTTCTGGGCGGCGCGCACCGCACTGGCCGCCCAAGAACCCTCCAAGATCAACCACTATCTCGGTCTCGCTGCGGGCTACCCACGCACCTTTTACGGCCTACTTGCCAAGAGGATGCTCGGCCATCAGACGGCCTTCGACTGGACCCCGCCGCCCCTTAATGAAAACGACTTGGGCGGCCTGCTCGACAAACCCAAGGTCCAGCGCGCTCTCGCGCTTATGCAGCTTGGAGAACACCACCAGGCCGAACGCGAACTACGCGGCCTGTATGGCCGCATCAAACAACATGAAATGAACGCCCTCCTGGGGCTTTCGGTGCGCGCCAATATGCCCGGCCTCGCCATGCGGCTCGGCAATATGCTGGCCCGCGAAGGCAAGGGCCGTTACGACAGCGCCTCCTATCCGGTGCCCGCCTGGCAACCCGACAACGGCTATCGGGTCGACCGCGCCTTGCTCTACGCCATTATCCGCCAGGAAAGCGGCTTCAACCCCAAGGCCAAGAGCCATGCGGGAGCCAGCGGGCTGATGCAGTTGATGCCGCGTACGGCCAGCTTCATCGCTCAGGATCGCCGCTACCGAACCCACAAGCGCAAGAAGCTTTTCGAGCCTGAAGTCAATCTGATGATGGGCCAGAAATACGTCAACATCCTGCTCGAAGAAAGCTACATCAATCGCGATCTGTTCCTGATGGTCGCAGCCTGGACCGGCGGGCCCGGCAATCTGCGCAAATGGCGGCGTCGGATCAAACACCAGGACGATCCTCTGCTGTT
>CBDUMN010000060.1:0-20593 GCA_965368335.1 uncultured Rhodospirillales bacterium | reverse complement strand
TCTGGTCGGATGAGCTTTCGATCTTGCCCATGGCGTCGACGGCGCTGGTGACGATCTCACCTCCCTTGGTCGCCGTGTCGCGGGCGGAAATCCCCAACTGATTGGCTTGTTGGGCATTGTCGGCGTTCTGCCGCACGGTGGATGTCAGTTCATCCATCGAAGCTGCGATTTCTTCAAGGCTCGAGGCCTGCTGCTCGGTGCGGCTGGCCAGATCGTTTGAGCCTGAAGCAATTTCGCTGGCGGCTCCTTTGACGTTGTCGGTTGCTTCGATCACGTTGCCGACGATACCGGCGACTCTGGAGGCCATGGAATTGGCATCGGCTTTAAGGCGGGCGAATGCTCCTTGATATTCGCCTTCGATCCGTTTGGTCAGATTGCCTTCGGCCATAGCCGACATGATAGTGACCACTTCACTTAAGCCGCGCTCGACGGTTTGAACCAAATTGTTCATGCCTTCGCTGAGTTTAAGGTAGAAACCTTCCTTGCCTTCCACATTGAGGCGGCGTGAATAGTCTCCAGCCACAGCGGCTTCGACCAAATTGGCCACTTCGTTTTCGATGGAAACCTGGCTGGTCACATCGTTGAACTCAATCACGCTGCCGAGCCGGTCTCCGCTTTCGTTGATCACCGGGCTGGCCGCCGCATTGAGAATTACGCCGCCTGCCATAAACTGGCAGGATTTGGCGCCAGTTAGAGAGGCCAGTATGCCTTGCCGCAAGGTGTCGGAACTATGATAGTTGTCGAAATTCGCACCGACGATTTCACTGGCCGAGAAAGACGGAAGTTCCGCCCGGACTTTTCCTTCAATCGCCGCAAATTTGCTTTTCAAGGCGTTGTTGGCATAGGTGATCCTGTGTTCTCCGTCCACCATGAGGACGGGGGAGGAAACGCTGTCCAGCGCAGATTGAATTTTGGCCGCCTGGGTGCCGAGAGCTCGAATCGCATCGAGGGAGCGCGCCATGTCGCCCACTTCATCTCTGTGGTCTTGAGCGGGGATGGAAATATTCTGATCGCCGCGGGAAAGTCCCGCCATGGTGGCCGTCATCTGCCGAATGGGATGGGTGATCGAGCGCCCGACGATGAATGCGACACCGCCCGCAAGTACAAGAATAACTACCAAAATGCCGATACTAACCATCAGGCTTTTGTTGAATTCGGTGTCGACGTCGTCGATATAGATGCCCGAGCCGACGACCCAACCCCAGTCTTTATACCCCATAACGTAGGAAATTTTGGGAACCGGATTTTCAAAACCCGGCTTAGGCCAGAGATAGCGAACAAAACCCGCCCCGTCCTTTTTAACGGTGTTGACAAACTTAACGAATATTTTGGTGCCTTCCGGATCTTCTAGGCCAGAAAGGTCCTTGCCATTGAGGCTTGGCTTAATCGGATGCATCAAGGTTATGGATTGCATATCGTTAACCCAGAAATATTCCGTGCCGCCATAGCGCATGCCCTCAAGGGTTTTAAGGGCGACTGTTTGGGCTTCTTCTTCGCTAATTGCGCCTTCTTTGGCTTTAGCCGCGAAGGATTGAATGACCGAATGAGCCGTCTCAACAATGTGCTGGGTCTTGAGTTTTCGGTCTTCCAGCATAACCTCGCGGAGTTCCATCAGGCCGAGGCCCTTGATGATAACAATCCCTAGAAAGCAAAAGCCCACGATGAGCCATAGCTTAATGCCAATTTTGATGTTTTTCATCTCGCATCCCCAGCTTTTGTGGGTTTCCCGGTGTTTCTGACAGCTATGCCTTGCGCTTGGTTTTTGGGTGCGAATTGGTTGTTTTTTTATAGGTGTCAGAGATTTTTTTAGATTAGTTTTCGTCTTCGAGTTCGAAAAGTTTTTCCACCGCAAGGAGGGCCACCATCCGCCCCTGAACGGTAACAAGGCCGCTCAAATAGGCCTCGTCGATACTGCGCTCCATTTCCGGCACGGGACGGACCTCCTCCTTGGAAATAATGAGGATATCGGAAACCGCATCGACGAGGATGCCGATTGATTTGTCTTCAACGGCGACGATAACCACCACATGAAGAGGGGTCGGTTCGGTCAGGCCGAGGCCGAACCGGGCGCGCAGGTCGTAGATAGGGAGAACCGCGCCGCGAAGGTTGATGACGCCGCGCACGAAACGGGGCGTGTTCGGCAAGGTTGTTGTGTCGCTCCAGGCCTTGATTTCCCGGACTTCCATGATATCGACCCCGTATTCTTCATCGCCGATTGTGACGGTGATCAACTGGATCGTTTCGCCGCTTTGAACAAGAGCGCCTTCGGTTTCTTCGACGGGTTCGATTGCTGCCGTGGTCGTGTTCATCGATTTAAGAACCCTTTCCGGTTCGACTCGCCGTTGTCTGGCATTTGGTTATTTCCGCCTTCCTGGCAGTATCGCCTATCGGTACCCAATTTGTTTAATCTTGGGTTTTATTAGGCAATTCACCCGTAATATTGGCAAAAAACCAGAGAAAAAATCAAGAGAATCAAATTGTAAGATAAGATTTCGGGGTGCTTTCCATAGCCGCGAATGAAGCTACTGCGCGGATTAGAAGGTGCGTTGCCTGTCTTTCCGTTCGCCGCTAAACATCCAAACCAAGCCTCCTGGCAATGCGGTCATAACGGTCAAAAGACCAAAAATAATCGAAAGAGACAGGGCGTCGGCGCGGGCGATGCCGATCATCCCCAAAGCGACGACCATGGCCCCTTCACGGACGCCCCAACCGGCAATCGATATGGGGATGGTCATAACCAAAATGACGGGGGGGATTAGAACCAGACAGTCGATGAGCCCGATATGGAGGTCGAGGCTCAAGCCGACGAGATAGGCCATGAAAGATAGGCTGAGATGGCCGTATAGCGACCAGAGAAAACATTGCGCGGCTTGTCCGGGTTTAAAGAAAACCGTTTTGGTGTCGGACCCCAGGGCGGCGATGGCTCGGATGATCTTCCAATGACGCAGGTTTTCCGGCAAACGCTCCAAAAAAATCAGAAAGCCGATTCCGGCGATTGCGGTGACGGCGAGAAGCGGAAAAATCCACTTGGCCTGGGTGTCTTCAATTCGGGCTAGGAGCAGAGGTTGGGTTAGCGCGACCAATATCACCAGCGCCAGGACGGTCATGACCCGTTCGATCAGAACGCTGTTTGCGGCTTTGCCAAGCCCCGTTCCCGACTTGTGGGCTAAATAAATTCGAAAAGCGTCGCCCCCCACAGCGGAAGGAAGTGTTTGGTTGAAGAACAAACCTATATAGGTGACCCGATAGGCGTTCCAGAAAGTTAGCGGCTTGCCAACAGCCTTGAGAATGGATGTCCAGCGTAGGGTGTTGGAGAAGCTTTGAGTTAATAGGACCAAGACGGCCAGCAACAAGTATCCGGGTGTTGCGTTTTTAAGCCGCGCCAGGGTGTCGGCGGTATCGACCGACGAAAAGAGAAGCCAGATCAAACCGCCGGATACTAAAATCTTCAGGACAAGAAACAGCCGTGTTTTAGTCCTGTCGCTGGTTGGTTTTTTTTCTTCCGGCGTCGGCATACGGTCTAGAAAGCTTTAAGCTTCTTATAGGCAAACAAGACCATCCGTAGGAGGAGCCAACCGTGGGTAAAGCGGGAGATTTGGGTTTCTCCATATTCTCGGTTGGCGTAACGGACCGGCACCTCGACCACTTTTAAGTTGAGCTTGGCCGCTCCGAAGATCAGGTCGAAGTCGCCGAACGGATCGAAGTCGCCGAAATAAGAACGGTTGGCGACAATTTTTTGGTAATGCTCCCGGCTGAGAACCTTGGTTCCGCAGAGCGTATCGGTGAAGCGCTGGTTCAAAAGCCAAGTGAAAATCAACGGGAAGATATGGTTGGCGATCCAATTAAGGAAGCGCATGGCCTCGTCTTCCATGGGGTAGATAAGCCGGGTGCCGTTGACAAATTCGCCCTTGCCCGAGTTAAGCGCATCGAAAAACTTCGGCATTTGTTCAGGCGGTGTGGTGAGGTCTGCGTCCAAAATCATCAAGACGTCACCACGCGCCGCGTCAAATCCCTTGCGCACCGCGTCGCCTTTGCCTTTGCCGTCCTGAACCAGGACCTTGATATCCTTGTCGGGATAAGCCGCCTGGACACGCTTCATCTCTTCGAGCGTCCCGTCGGAGCTATTGCCCTCAACAAACATAAACTCAAGGTCTTCACAGAATTGGGGTGTGCGCTGAATGGCGGCTTCGATGTTGCCTTTTTCGTTCCGCGCCGGCACCAAGACGGTGCAGGACTTATGACGTGGTTTCTGCTTGGCCAGAGAGCGGACCACAACATAGTTGCGGAGGCTTAAAGCGCGGATCAGGGGCAGGGTGCCGATATAGCGGTTGATCAGGGTTCCCAGGCCAAACAGGCTCTTGGGGCAGAGTTGCCGCCATTCACGCCGAATGATCTCAAAGTCGGCCAAATTCAGTAGCGCAGTGATGTCATCCAGCGACAGCCAATTGCGTTCCGGCTCTTTCATCTTCATCCCAAGGCCTTCACCGATTTTGAGGATCGGTTTCCACAATGGAGAATGGTAGGCGACGACAATGCGGGTGTCGCGGCTGCATAGCCGGTGTAGGTTTTTGAAAGTATCGACGACGTCTTCCAGATCGCCAATGGCTTCGACAATCAGTATGAAATCGAAAGGCCCTTTGGCTTTGCGCAGAGTGGACGGATTCTCTACGTCGCCTTCGATGAACTCAAAATCGGGATGACGGAATTTTGCGACCTCGACCATTTTAGAACTGAGGTCTATTCCCACTCCACGGCTAGGCTTGAGGGAGGCCAGCAGGTCACCGTTACCTGAACCAAGTTGAAGAACGCTCTGTCCTTCAGGAATGAGGAAACGTAGGTACTCTTGGTCCTGGTCATGAAAATAACGGTTATTTTCAATCCACTTCGCCCGTTCAGGGGCCAGACGGTCTGAAAGATCGCGGATAGCGGTTTTTCTTTCTGAAAGCTCCGGTGCCGCGCTTTTTGCCACGTTTCAAGTCCTCCTACGGCAATAGCCGCTACCTGGAAATGCGTCCCTCTGGGTGATGAGAAGCGTTTATGGCGTAGGTTTACCGGAGAGTAAAGAGAAAGGGAGGTGCGACTTTTGGCCTCTTTGTGGTTTTCAAAATCTGGTACTGTGACGCAACAGTTAAATAGTTATGGACCTTCCTGCTTTATGGACGTGGAATCGCCAAGACTGAAAACCGGGATTTGGGTGCAGGCTCAGGTTAGACAGTGTGATCGCGCCTGCATTCCGCTCGTTATTTTAAACAAGGGCGATGCCGACGCCGGTTCGGTTTTATTGAAAATATTCAAAGGCCGTGGCGATTGTCGGGTTTTTAGCCGGGCATTTAGCCTGGATGGAACATTGGGCTGGTTATGCGGAACGGGTGATGCGCCCGTCGATGATGCTGCGGCAGATGTCTTTATTAAAAAACGCCTCGAATTCGACCGAGATCTCTGGGTTCTGGAGATTGAGGATCAAAAGGGGCTTTATGAGTTGGATGCGCCGATCATTGAGTGAGTTCGGCAAGCTTGCATCGATCTTACCTATACGTAATACTGCTGACCAAAGCGTATAGCGCTACCAGAGCGCATCGAAAGGGAGAGCCATGACGTCACCGTATCCACACCTTCTTGAGCCCCTCGATCTGGGGTTCACCACATTGAAAAACCGTGTCCTCATGGGGTCGATGCATACCGGATTGGAAGAAGCGCCGGACGGTTTTGTCCGTCAGGCCGCTTTTTTTGCCGAGCGTGCTAAAGGGGGTGTCGGCCTGATTGTTACGGGTGGCATCGCGCCGAATAAGGCGGGCCGGACCGGCCCTGGTGCGACGATGCTCGATACGGAAGAAAAGGTTGCCGATCACAAGATCATCACCGACGCCGTGCAGGCCGCAGGCGGTAAGATATTGATGCAGATTTTGCATACGGGACGTTATGCCTATCATAAATATGCCGTTGCCCCGTCGCCAATCCGCGCGCCGATTTCCATGTTTACTCCCCATGAACTAACCGACGAAGAAATCGAACAGACGATTGACGACTATGCGAATTGTGCGGCTTTAGCTCAAAAAGCCGGGTATGACGGCGTCGAAGTGATGGGCTCGGAAGGCTATCTGATCAACCAGTTCATCGTCAGGCGCACCAACCACCGTGAAGATCGTTGGGGTGGAGACTACGAAAACCGCATTCGATTTGCTCTGGAGATCGTTCGTCGGATGCGCGCTAAAGTGGGAACGGATTTCATCATCATGTTCCGTCTTTCGATGATTGATTTGGTCGATGACGGTTCATCGTGGGCCGAGGTAGAAATTCTCGCCAAGGAATTGGAAAAAGCCGGGGTGACGATCCTCAATACGGGGATCGGATGGCACGAGGCGCGGGTTCCGACTATCGCTCAATCGGTGCCGCGTGGGGCCTGGACTTGGTTAACCCGCCGTCTCAAAGGCCTGGTGTCCGTGCCGTTAATCACGTCAAATCGCATAAATATGCCGGAAGTGGCCGAAGGGATTTTAGCCAATGGGGATGCCGACATGGTCTCTATGGCGCGTCCCTTCCTTGCCGATCCCGATTTTGTGGTTAAAGCCGAAGAGGGGCGGGCCGATGAAATCAATACTTGCATTGCCTGCAACCAAGCCTGTTTAGACCATATTTTCGAGATGAAAATCTGTTCCTGTCTGGTGAATCCGAGGGCTTGCCATGAGACGGTAATGGAAATTGCCCCGGCGTCGCAGGCTAAGAAAGTCGCCGTCGTCGGCGGCGGTCCGGCAGGGCTAAGCTTCGCCATTACGGCGGCGAACCGGGGGCATAACGTAACGCTTTTTGAAGCGGCGTCGGAATTGGGCGGGCAAATGAATATGGCCTGTCAGGTTCCCGGCAAGGAAGAGTTTGACGAGGCGATCCGTTATTACTGTCGCCAAGTGGAGTTGACGGGGGTTGAGGTTAAACTCAATCATGCCGCTACCGCTGCGGAGTTATCCGATGGGTTTGACGAGGTGGTGATTGCTACCGGTGTGACGCCGCGCAAGCTGGACCTGCCGGGAGCCGAGCATCCGAAAGCTCTGAGCTATATTGATGTGTTGCGGCATAAAAAAACGGTTGGTGAAAAAGTGGCCATCATCGGTGCGGGGGGGATTGGCTTCGATGTCGCCGAGTTCCTCATTCACAACGGCGCGGAGCGCACCCTTTCCATTGAAGAGTTTATGGATCACTGGGGGGTGGAACGTTCTCCGGCGAAAGCTGGCGGTCTGAGGCCCAATCCGGAAGCCCCTAAACCGGCAAGGCAAGTTTATCTCTTGCAGCGTAAGGCGTCGAAACTTGGGGCGGGGCTGGGCAAGACGACGGGCTGGATTCATCGCACCGAGTTGGCGATGAACGGAGTCAAAATGATCCCCAGTGCGGCCTATCAAAAAATCGATGATGATGGTTTGCACGTAACCGTTGGCGACGAACCAAAGGTGCTGGACGTTGACAACGTGATTATTTGCGCCGGGCAGGAATCCTTGCGCGGTCTCTATGATGAATTGGAGAAAACCGGCGTTTCCGTCCATTTGATCGGTGGGGCCGATGTGGCGGCGGAATTGGACGCCAAAAGAGCTATTGCGCAAGGCACCAAGCTGGCTGCCGAAATTTAACCAACGGCCAGGGCCTCTTCGACCTTTTCGCAAAAATAGTGATAGAGGCAAATATGGGCCTCTTGAATGCGGGGGGTTGAAGACGAGGGGACATCAAGAAGAATATCGGCAAGCTCACCGAGCTTGCCGCCCCCCGCTCCGGTCAGGGCGATAGTGGAAAGGCCCTTTGATTTAGCTTTTTCAAAAGCGGCAACCACGTTTTTCGAATTGCCGCTTGTGCTGATACCGAGTAATACGCCACCGTCCTCGCCATAGGCTTCCACTTCCCGAGCTAAAGCCGATTCATAGTTGTAATCGTTGGACCAGGCGGTCAACTGGGCTGGGTTGGTTCCAAGGGCGATGACCCTGAGGCCGGGCCGTTCAATGAGAAAACGGGCGACCAATTCTCCCGCAATATGCATGGCGTCCGAAGCCGATCCGCCGTTTCCGCAAACCAAAAACGTCTTGCCAGCCTTTAAAGCTTTGACGACGGTTCCAATAGCGTCATTCATCGGTGCGTCAAGATTGCCGTCAGCCGCCGCTTTTAGGAGGTCTGCCGAAGCGCTGAGATATTTTGAAACGGTTTCTGACACGACAAATCTTTCCTTGAAGTCTGGGTGCTATGGCCTCTTTAACACCTCATGCCGCTTAGCGGCAATAAAAGGTAGCTTGGAGCATGGCATTAAACAGTTTTCGTTTGGGAATCTATGGGATAAAGTGCGCCGATTCATTGGGGCAGCCTCCAAAGATTGTAAATTTTTCAAGGTGTTTGAGCCGGAGAAGGTTTTTTTATGCGGGTTCTCGTTACCGGTAGTGCTGGATTCATCGGCAGCAATGTTTGTATGCGGCTTTTAGAGCGTGGAGACGAAGTTGCTGGTTTGGATAACCTCAATGATTACTACGATGTTTCCTTAAAGGAGGCCCGCTTAGCTCGCTTCCAGAATCATCAAAATTTCACTGAAGCGCGAATCAGTTTGGAAGATAGAGAGAAAGTCGCCTCTCTTTTTGAGGAGTTTCGTCCTCAGCGGGTTATCAATTTAGCGGCACAGGCCGGTGTTCGTTATAGCATTGAAAACCCACAATCCTATATTGACGGCAATCTTGTCGGTTTTGGCAATATACTTGAAGGAGCGCGTGCGGTGGGCGTTGATCATCTGGTCTATGCTTCATCAAGTTCCGTTTATGGGACTAATGCCAAGCTTCCTTTTTCGGTTGAGGATCCCGTGGACCATCCCATTAGCCTCTATGCCGCGACAAAACGAGCCAATGAATTGATGGCCCATGTCTATAGTCATCTCTATAGCATTCCAACGACTGGCTTGAGGTTTTTTACCGTTTACGGTCCTTGGGGACGTCCAGATATGGCATTGTTTTTGTTTATAAAAGCCATTCTTGAGGGGCGGTCTATTGACGTCTTTAACCGTGGAGATATGAAGCGGGCTTTTACTTATATCGACGATATCGTCGAGAGTGTCATTCGTGTTTTGGACCAGCCGGCAAAGCGATGCGTCGATGGAGTTGAGATGCCAGGGGTAAGTGCCAGCGCACCCTTTGCGATACATAATATTGGTTCCGATCAATGTGTGACGTTGATGCGGTATATTGAATTGCTGGAAGAAAATTTGGGTATCGAAGCTCAAAAAAACATGCTTCCCATGCAGCCGGGAGATGTGCAGGCAACTTGGGCGGATGTCGATGATTTGAAAGCCAAGGTCGATTATAGTCCCGCAACGTCTGTGGAAGTGGGGGTTGCCCGCTTTGTCGAGTGGTACAAAGATTTCTACGGGGTTAAATGATGAGCCATGGGCGGATAATTTCGGTTGTTGGGCTAGGCTATGTCGGGCTGCCGGTTGCTGTTTCATTTGCACGCCAGGGGAAGCAAACGGTTGCCTTTGATATCAACGAAAAACGGATTGAAGAGCTTAAACGTGGAGAGGACCTAACTGGCGAGGTTGACCCTGGGGACCTTGGCGCGGCAACCCTCTTGTTGACTGGAGAGTCAACGGACCTTGCCAAGGCCGATTTCCATATTGTCACTGTACCGACTCCGATCAATGAGGCGAAACGCCCTGATTTGGGGCCGCTGATTGCCGCAAGTCGCACCTTAGGAAAGCAGCTCAAGAAGGGTGATATCGTTGTCTATGAATCGACTGTCTACCCCGGTGCAACGGAAGAAGAATGCGTACCGGTTTTGGAAGCTCAGTCCGGTTTGACTTGTGGTAAGGACTTTGCCGTTGGCTACTCTCCTGAACGAATTAATCCGGGGGATAGGGAGCACCGCTTCGAAACCATCAAGAAAGTGGTTTCCGGCCAGGATGAAGCAACTCTGAAAATTGTTTCGGCGGTTTATCAGAGTGTGGTGACGGCTGGTGTTCACGAAGCGCCGAGCATCAAGGCCGCTGAGGCTGCAAAAGTTATTGAGAACACCCAGCGAGACCTTAATATTGCGCTGATGAATGAATTAGCGGTTATTTTTGATCGCATGGGTATAGATACGTCTGACGTGCTGGCTGCGGCGGGGACAAAATGGAACTTTCTTCCTTTCACCCCCGGTCTTGTTGGTGGGCACTGTATCGGTGTTGACCCTTATTACTTAACTCATAAGGCTGAAGCCTTTGGGTATCATCCTCAAGTTATTCTGGCGGGACGGCGGATCAATGATGGTATGGGGCAATTTATCGCTCAGGAAACCGTAAAACTCCTTATGAAAAATGGGCGTGGCGATAGGCCTGTTGTGACGGTACTTGGCATAACGTTCAAAGAAAACGTACCCGATTTCAGGAATACTAAAGTTGTCGATATCCTCGCCGAATTGGAGCGATTTGGTATCACGCCACAGGTTCACGACCCGCTTGCCGACCCATCATTAGTGAAAGAGGAATATGGCGTCACTCTTACTCATATGGATGACCTTGTGAAATCTGATGCCGTTATTTTGGCTGTTTCGCATAATCAATATCTGGAGCAAGGGTGGAGTTTAATTAGCGGGTTGCTAAAGGAAGGTAAGGGAGTCGTGGTGGATGTGCGCAATTGTCTTGATCGACAACAAGCATATGATGGAATAAGCCTCTGGAGGCTTTAGTTGTATTGATATAGCTTTTTTGCGGAGTTGTGACTCTGAAAGAACTTGTGCTTCTTTTTTTATTGCCTCCGACGCCATTTTTCTTGATGGTTATTATAAGTTTTGTTGCGCCTTCTAAGAGAATTCGTAAGATATTTCTTTTCCTAGGGGCGGTCTTGTTGTTGGTTACGGGGATTCCGGTTACGGCTAAGCTGGTAGCTTGGCCGCTTTTCATCTCGGTGGATTCCTATGATGAGGTGAATAAGCCGACACTGCCTATTGTTGTGCCAACTGCCGGGATTTACAAAGACCCGAATGGCCGTTGGTGGCCTGGGCGAAGAAGTGTTTTTCGCTATCAGACGGCTAAACAATACCCTGGTCAGCTGTTCTTGGTTGGAGCAAATCCGAAGTCTGGTGAGCCGCCGGAAGCTGAAATCATAGGTCAATATTTCGCACAGAAAGACCGCACCTTTACGATTGTCGCTGAAGGTCGTAATTCCATTGAGTCGGCGAAGGCTTTGAAGCGATTGGGGCTGGAGAGAGATTCGATTGTGCATCTAGTCACATCACCATCCCACACTCTGCGCATGGCGGCTGTCTTAAGAGCCCAAGGTTTCAAGGTTGTGGCTTCAGTAGCCGCTGAAGATTTTACCCAGCCCCTAAAACCGATAGATTTTATTCCAAGAATCGATGGCATAAGCCTATTTCATCAAGTCTCTTATGAGTATTTCGGTATTGTCCTTTATTTGTTTCGCGGTGACATTAGCCTGAAACACCTTTTTTAGAGTCTATCGCCGCTTTCTTCTTGATGCGAATATGCTAATTTGCCGCCACGGATGAATAGGCCTTCTTTGGGGGCAATTGGAATGACGGGGAACGTATGTCCAAGAATGTAGCGTTGATCACGGGTGTGACGGGTCAGGACGGGGCCTATTTGGCGGAATTTCTTCTGCGTAAAGGCTATGAAGTACATGGTATCAAGCGACGCTCGTCGTCATTCAATACCGGTCGGGTCGATCATCTATATAAAGATCCGCATTTGGAGAACGTTCAATTCCATATGCACTACGGCGATATGACGGATGCAACGAACCTGATCCGTCTCGTTCAACATACACAACCGACTGAAATTTATAACCTTGCCGCCCAGAGCCACGTTCAGGTGAGTTTCGATACGGCTGAATATACGGCCAATGCCGATGCGCTCGGGACGCTGCGTCTGCTGGAGGCCATCCGGATTCTGAAAATGGAGGATACGGTCAAATTTTACCAGGCCTCGACGTCAGAGCTGTTTGGCAACGCGCCGCATTCACCGCAGAATGAAGAGACGCCCTTGCAGCCGGTGAGCCCCTATGCGGCGGCTAAGCTTTACGCCTATTGGATTACGGTGAACTATCGCAACGCATACAACATGCACGCATCCAACGGCATTCTGTTCAACCATGAAAGCCCAATCCGCGGTGAAACTTTCGTCACCCGTAAGATTACCCGTGCTGTGGCGGCCATCCATTTAGGACTTGAAGACAAACTCTATCTTGGCAATTTGGACGCTGAGCGAGACTGGGGACACGCGAAAGATTATGTCGAGGGCATGTGGGCGATTTTGCAGCACGACAAACCGGGCGATTTCGTTCTTGCGACCGGCGAGAGCCATTCTGTCCGCGAATTCGTTGAATTCTCTTTCAAAGAAGTGGGGCGAACCATCAAGTGGCGGGGCGAAGGTATTGACGAGCAAGGATATGATGCCGAGACCGGTGAAGTGTTGGTCGAGGTGGACGAGCGTTATTTCCGTCCCACAGAGCTCTATAAACTGAAAGGCGACGCCAGCAAAGCCGAGCGCGAACTGGGCTGGAAACCGAAGATCACCTTCGAGGAGATGGCCCGTGAGATGGTCCGTTACGATCTCGAAGAAATGGGACGGGAGAAAGCCTAAGTGGCCGAAGGGGTGCTCAATACGCCTTTCAACCTAAAAGGTAAGAAAGTTTGGGTTGCTGGACACCGAGGGATGGTTGGCGCGGCTATTGTTCGCCGTCTTGAAAATGAATCCTGCACCCTCCTGACAACAACCCGCGAACAGCTTGATCTGCTTAATCAGGCGGCGACGGAAGCTTGGCTGTCGGAAAATAAGCCAGATGTGGTGTTCGTCGCTGCAGCCACTGTTGGCGGGATCGTCGCCAATGATACCCGGCCAGCCGAGTTTATCCGTGACAATCTGGTAATCGAAACCAACGTTATTCATGGCGCCTATAAGGCGGGCGTAGAAAAGCTCATTTTTCTGGGTTCTTCGTGTATCTATCCCAAAATGGCCGAGCAGCCCATGGCTGAGGAAGCCTTGTTGACCGGCCCGCTGGAGCCGACCAACGAATGGTATGCCATTGCCAAAATCGCAGGGATTAAGCTCTGCCAAGCCTATCGCAAACAATACGGATGCGACTTCATTTCCGCCCAGCCGACAAACCTCTACGGGCCGGGAGACAATTTCGACCTGACCGGTAGTCATGTCATTCCCGCATTGATGCGTAAGGCCGAAGAGGCGCGGGAAAGTGGCGCGCCAACCATGGAGGTTTGGGGGAGCGGAACGCCTAAGCGCGAATTTCTCCATGTAGACGATCTGGCCGATGCGCTGGTTCATCTCGTCCAGCACTATTCGGAAGCTATCCACATCAATGTGGGTACCGGTCAGGAACTGACGATTCGAGAGCTGGCTGAAACGGTGGCTGAGGCCGTCGGTTTTGAGGGCAAGTTGGCTTTCGACGCTTCTAAACCGGATGGCCCCCCTCGTAAATTGGTCGATACGACCCGATTGCAGGCCCTCGGATGGCAACCTAAGGTGGGCCTCAAGGAAGGTCTTGAAGCGACTTATCAATGGTATCTTGCGAATAAGGCAAACGCACGAGGGGCGGTGTGATGGCGATTGTTCCGGTCATTCTCTCCGGTGGATCTGGGACCCGCCTCTGGCCTCTTTCGCGGTCACTCTATCCCAAGCAGCTTTTGCCCCTGTCGGGGGAAGATACTATGCTCCAGGAAACGCTGAAGCGCGTTTCCGGCCCCGATTTCGATAAGCCGATGATCATCTGCAACGACGTCCATCGTTTTATCGTCGGTGAGCAGTTAAGAGCATTGGGGGGGCAACATCAGGGCATTTTGTTAGAGCCCGCAGGCCGCAATACCGCCCCGGCTGCCGCTGTGGCGGCTTTAAAGCTTTCTGCTGCTTTGGGGAGCGAGACGGTCATGATGCTGCTGCCGTCCGATCATGTGATTGCCGACCTTGCGGCGTTTCGTATGGCGACACAAAAAGCCCTGGCGGCGGCAAAAACCGGTGCGCTTGTTACCTTTGGTATCAAGCCAGACCATCCGGAAACCGGCTACGGCTATATCAAGCAAGGCGTTCCTCTCGATGGGGTTGAAGGTTGCTACTCTGTTGAGCGGTTTGAGGAAAAACCGAACAAAAAGAAGGCCGAGTCTTTCCTTGCTGATGGCGGCTACCACTGGAATAGCGGTATGTTCCTGTTTAGCTGCGGTTCATTCCTGGAAGAGTTGGAGCGCTTGCATCCGGCCATGGTCGCCGCCTGCAAAGATGCGGTTCAAGCGGGTGAGGAAGACCTCGATTTCTTCAGGCTCAACGAAGGAGCGTTTATCGATGCCGATGCTCTTTCCATTGATTATGCGGTGATGGAGCATACCGACCGCGCTGCTGTGGTGCCTGTGGAGATGGGCTGGAATGATGTCGGCTCTTGGACGGCGCTTTGGGATATTGGTGAAAAAGATGAAGACGGCAACGTCCTATACGGCGATGTCATCGCGTTTGATGTGCAGGACAGCTATATCCGTAGCGAGGCGCGTTTGGTTGCGGCGACGGGGGTCAAAGACTTGATCGTTGCGGCGACGGACGATGCGGTGTTGGTGGCCGGAAAAGAAAACGCTCAACAGGTAAAAGATTTGGTTGAGAGGATCAAGTCTGAAGAGCGCCATGAGCATGAAACCCATACCCGAGTTTATCGTCCCTGGGGCTGGTATCAAGGTTTGGAAACAGGGAACAATTTTCAGGTCAAACAACTGTCAGTCAATCCCGGCGCTCAGCTAAGCCTGCAAAAGCACAAACATCGTGCCGAGCATTGGGTGGTGGTTGAAGGGCTCGCCACGGTGACGCGGGATGATGACGTTATCGAGTTGGAAGCCAACCAGTCTACCTACATCCCTATCGGTATGAAGCACCGACTGGAAAACAAAACCGAAAGTCCCCTTAAGATCATCGAGATTCAGTCGGGAGACTATCTTGGTGAAGACGACATCATCCGCTATGAAGACGATTACGGTCGTCTGGGCCATATTGAGTAATCTCTGTCGGGCTTTTCTTTTTCCCTTCAGGGGCTTACATTTCAGATCATGAGCAAAAAACCGATCATTGTCGCTATAACCGGCGCGACCGGCGTCGTTTACGGCGTCGAGATGCTGCGGGCGTTACGCGCGGCGGGAGAAACGACGCACCTCGTTATTTCTGAATCCGGCGCGCGAAATTTCCAGATCGAAACCGATTATGCCTTGGAAGACGTCAAAGCGCTGGCCGATGTGGTGCATTCCAACAAGGATATGGCCGCGGCCGTTTCTTCTGGTTCGTTCCGCACCAAGGGGATGATTGTCGCGCCTTGCACCATTAAGACGCTCTCGGGCATCGCCAATTCTTACGATGATGACTTAGTGATCCGTGCCGCCGACGTTTGTCTCAAGGAAGGCCGTAAGGTTTTGCTTATGGTCCGCGAAACGCCGTTTCATAAGGGGCACCTGGAGTTGATGACCAAGGCGGCCGATCTTGGTTGCGTCATCATGCCGCCGGTCCCGGCTTTTTATCAACGTCCCGAAACCATTCTCGACATGGTTCACCACACGGTCGGCCGGGTGCTCGACCACTTCGATGTCGATCATGACCTGCTGAAACGGTGGGAAGGGGCCTAGCCTGATTTCTTGACGAATTCGGTGAGGATGACGATTTGCTGGCCGCTGACCCGCCCTTCGATTTGTCCGGCGTTGTCGGGAACCAGTGAAATGTTGCGTACCGCTGTTCCGCGTTTGGCGGTAAAGCCTGCCCCTTTGACATTGAGGTCTTTGATCAGGGTGACGGTATCGCCCGCCGTCAAAGCCGCGCCGTGACAATCTTTATGGACAATGGTGTCAGCATGATCGCCAGACCCGCTTTCCGCCTGAGCCCAGGCCATGACATTGTCTTCCAGATAGAGCATGCCCAACGCATCCTGCGCCCAGCCCTCGCCGGACAACCGATTGAGCATCCGCCAAGCCGTAACCTGAACGGCGGGAACGGGGCTCCACATGCTGTCGTTCAGGCAGCGCCAATGGTGTAGGTCTTCCGTTCCGGGGGCCTCGATTTGGCTTTTACAAGTTGGGCAGACCAAGATTGAGCCATCTGCACCTTCTGAAGGTGCGCCTGCGACCGCCAGAACCGAAAGTTCGTCGGTCGATCCGCAGAGCTCGCACTTTCCTTCGGCGCGGTCGCGCAGGTCGGTCTCAATGGTCATCGTCTAGTTCCTTGAAAACGGTGAAGATTGGCAGGGTCTAGCGTGTTTAAGCGGCTTGGGAAAGCAAAAAGCCTAAAACACCCGCTCTATGCCCTTTGCCACGGACAACAAGTCCTTATCCCCCATGGTTTCGCCCATCAACATCAAGCCAACTGGCGGCGCGCCGCTTTCGTGGCAGGGGAGGCTAATGGCGCAGCGGTCGAGGAAATTTCCAACCGATGGGTTACGCAACATGAGAATGTTGGTTTTGTGGTAGGCGTCTTCGTCGTTCTCCAAATCGGCAATCGGTGGAGCGATCAGTGGGACGGTCGGCATAATCAGGGCGTCGAACGGAGCGGAGTGAGCATTGACGCGGGCTTGCATGTCCTTCCGGGCATTCAGCAGGTCGATGTAGTCGGCAGCGCTCTGCTTTGCTCCACGTTCAATACGCACCTTGACGCGGGGGTCGTAATGCTCGCCCGATTTTTCCATAAGCTGGCGGTGAAAGGCGAAGGATTCCGCCGTGGCGAACCCACCGCCGCTATTGATCTGGGGCAGTTCCAACAACTCTTTCATCGGCAGGTCCTCAATTGAGGCTCCGGCTTTGCTGAGTTTGCGTAATGCGGTTTCAAAAGTTTTGGCGACCGTTTCGTCCATGCCCTCAAGCATAAAACTTTGCGGAACGGCTAAGCAAAGTCGCTCAATAGGGCGCGGGGAGACGGGGTCGTAGGACTCTCCGGCCATAACTGAATCGAGAAGTTCGCCGCAGGCGACCGAGCGGGCGAGCGGGCCGACAGAGTCGAGCGTCGAGGAAAGCGGAAAGACGCCGTCTAAGGGGATGCGTCGCTGGGTGGGCTTGAAGCCGGTGAGCCCGCAAAGGGCCGAGGGGATACGGACAGAACCGCCGGTATCGGTGCCAATGGCGGCGGCAGCCATGCCGTCGGTCACTGAGATTGCCGCGCCTGAAGATGAGCCGCCGGGAATACGGCCTGTTTCCCGGTCATAGGGGTTCTTAGGGGTTCCATAATGGGGGTTGAGGCCGAGGCCTGAAAAGGCGAACTCGGTCATGTTGGTGCGGCCGACGATAATCGCCCCTGCGGCACGCAACCGGGCGGCAACCGGACAATCCTGTAGGGCGGGAGCCGTGCCCTCGAGAGCCGTTGATCCGGCGCGGGTCACTTCGCCCCCTTCGTCGAAGAGGTCTTTCAGCGAAATAGGAATGCCTTCAAGCGCCGAGCGTGGCTGCCCTTTGGCGCGCAGTTGGTCGGAATAGTCGGCCTCCAAATGGGCTCTTTCCCTGTGCACGGCGAGGAAGGTTTTAGCCCCTTCACCCTCTGCCAAATCAATCCGTTCGATAGCCTCAAAGAGGAGGCTTCGGGCACTTGCCTTGCCGCGGGCCAAATCTTCGGAAATTTCGAGGAGTGTTTTCTCTGCAATCTTCATGAAAAAGACCCTATTTCTATTACGTAATCGAGGCAAGTCGGATAAAAGGACGGCATGGGGACGGAAAACAGTAAATGGCAGTTTTGGGTAGACCGTGGCGGCACCTTTACCGACGTTGTGGCAAGGGATCAGGATGGCCGGATGGTGACGGCCAAACGCCTGTCGGAAAATCCTGAGCAGTATGAGGATGCTGCCCTCCAGGGCGTCCGCGATATTTTGGGTGTGGCTGGCGATGCTCCTATTCCCTCCGAGCTGGTCGACGTGGTCAAGATGGGCACCACGGTGGCGACCAATGCGTTGCTGGAGCGTAAAGGTGACCGGACGGCGTTGGTGATTACCGAAGGGTTCGGCGATGCGTTACACATTGGTTATCAGAACCGCCCGAACCTGTTTGATTTGCATATTGAATTGCCTGAGTTGCTCTATGAAAGGGTGATAGAAGCACCGGAAAGGGTCGATGCTGGTGGTGTTGTCTTAAAGCCGCTTGATGAGCAAGCCGTTCGTCTTTCCCTTCAGGCCGCCTATGATGACGGCATCCGCTCCGTCGCCGTGGTCTTGATGCATGGCTACCGCTTCCCGGATCACGAAGCCGCTATCGACGACATCGCCCGGCGTATCGGATTTACTCAAGTCTCGACCAGCTTCAAGACTAGCCCGTTGATGAAGCTGGTGTCGCGCGGCGATACGACCGTTGTCGACGCGTATCTCTCGCCTATTTTGCGGCGCTATGTAGACCGGGTTGCGGCGGCTCTTGGCGATGCGCGGTTGATGTTTATGCAGTCGAATGGTGGGTTGACCGACGCCCATTTGTTCCAGGGCAAAGACGCCATCCTCTCCGGACCCGCTGGAGGCGTAGTCGGCATGGTGCGCACCGCCGAAATGGCCGGGTTCGACAAGCTGATC
This sequence comes from uncultured Rhodospirillales bacterium, assembly GCA_965368335.1. Taxonomy (GTDB): domain Bacteria; phylum Pseudomonadota; class Alphaproteobacteria; order Rhodospirillales; family JAPHRK01; genus CBDUMN01. The sequence goes on along the minus strand of CBDUMN010000060.1, from coordinate 2,081 downwards.
GGCTTCGATATGGGCGGAACGTCGACCGATGTTTCTCACTATGACGGAGAGTATGAGCGAGCGTTTGATACGCTGGTTGCCGGTGTGCGGATGCGCGCCCCCATGATGCGCATCCATACGGTGGCTGCCGGGGGAGGATCGATTTTACAGTTTGACGGTTCGCGCTTTCGGGTTGGGCCGGAATCCGCCGGAGCCGACCCGGGGCCTGCTTGCTACCGCCGGGGCGGACCGCTCACCGTGACCGATTGCAACGTTATGCTCGGAAAACTTCAACCGGCTTTCTTCCCGCAGGTCTTCGGCCCGGAGGCCGATGAGCCCTTGGATGGGGCGATTGTTCGGGAGAAATTTATTGAGCTGGCTCATCAAATCGGCGATGGGCGCTCGCCTCAGCAAGTGGCCGAAGGGTTCCTGAAAATTGCCGTGGAAAATATGGCCAACGCCATTAAGCAGATTTCCGTGCAGCGCGGCTATGACGTCACCGAATATACGCTGAATTGCTTTGGCGGGGCGGGCGGCCAGCATGCTTGTTTGGTCGCCGACGCTCTGGGTATGACACGGGTTTTCATCCATCCCTTTGCTGGCGTTCTTTCAGCCTATGGTATGGGCTTGGCCGACATGCGGGCGCTGCGTGAGGAAACGGTGGAAGTCGAATTGGCCGCAGGGGTTTGCAATCAACTGCTCGACGTTACAGACCGCTTGGAAGGCGAGGCTTGTGAAGAATTGGTCGAGCAAGGACTGGAACTGGACGATATTACGGTCATCCGTAAGGTTCATGTGCGCTATGCGGGAACCGATAGTGCGTTGCCGGTAAATCTGACCGACCGGGAAACCATCATTCGCGCTTTTGAGAAGATCCATAAACAGCGTTTCGGATTCACCATGCCCGGTCGCGGTTTGGTTGCCGAAGCGGTCTCGGTGGAAGCCATCGGCGGTGGTGAATTTATTGATGAAGAGGCCCAGCGGATTAGGGCGTCGGGCCAGCCGGAAGTTTTGGAAACTGTCGCTGCCGTATTCGATGGCGCGTTTCGTCGCGTCCCGGCATATGACCGCACCGCCTGTCGACCCGGCCATCGGGTTCCCGGTCCGGCGATCATTATCGAAACAACGGGCACGACGGTGGTCGAGCCGGGTTGGGAAGCCCAAGTGACCGAGCGCGATCATTTGGTGCTGGAGCGTATAGAGGCGCTTCCCCAACGGTTCGCCATTGGGACTGAAGCCGACCCGGTGATGCTGGAGGTTTTCAATAACCTCTTCATGTCGATTGCCGAACAGATGGGCGCAACGCTGACCAACACGGCCTTTTCGGTCAATATTAAGGAACGGCTCGATTTTTCCTGCGCCCTGTTTGACGGCGAGGGAAGCCTGATCGCCAACGCGCCGCATATTCCGGTGCATCTGGGATCGATGAGTGAAAGCGTCGCTAGCGTCGTTGCGTCGCGCCAGGATACCATGAGACCGGGCCAGGTCTATGTGCTCAACAACCCTTATAATGGCGGCACTCATCTTCCTGACGTTACGGTGATTACACCGGTTTTCGCCGATGGGTTGGCGGCCCCTCTGTTCTATGTGGCTTCGCGGGGGCATCATGCCGATATCGGCGGTATCACACCCGGTTCCATGCCGCCAAATAGCGAGACGCTTGATCAGGAAGGCATTCTGATTGATGACTTCCTTTTGGTTGAGAATGGTGAGCTGCGTGAGGCCGAAATTCGGAGCTTGTTATCCTCAGGCCCTTATCCTGCTCGGAATATTGAGCAAAACCTGGCCGACTTGGGTGCGCAGATTGCAGCCAATGAAAAGGGCGCTCAGGAACTCCGCAAGATGGTCGTGCATTTCGGCCTGGAGGCTGTGCAGGCCTATATGGGGCATGTGCAGAACAATGCCGAAGAATCCGTGCGCCGGGTGCTCGATGTCTTGAAAGACGGAAAATTCATTTACGCCATGGATGATGACGCCAAGATTGCCGTTACGGTTTCCATCGATAAGGTAGCGCGCCGGGCGAAAATCGATTTCACCGGCACATCGGCTCAACGGTCCAATAATTTCAATGCGCCGACCGCGGTTTGCCGGGCGGCCGTTCT